>NZ_JBVHHL010000040.1:0-72470 GCF_055561075.1 Streptomyces sp. NPDC022910 | reverse complement strand
CTGGCCGGCTCACCGACCTCGAGCGAGCCAAGGACCGCTACCTGATCCGCGGCGTGCTCTCCACCGCCGCCAAGCACACGGTCAACCCCCTCACCATACTCCGGGACGCGTTCACCGGAACCACTTGGCTGCCACCCGCAGCCCGCGCCTGACCACCCGCCAGCCGACGACCAACACGGTCACCGGCCGTGACCACACGCCTGAATCCATCACCCAGCGCACACCAGCTGAATGTTTACCTCGCAGAGCCTTCAAAAACCTGGGGCATTCAAGAAACTCGGGCCACCGTTTTCTGACATGATCCGGGGTCATGAGTGACACGCTGGCACCGCTCGGCCGCCCCCAACTCCTCCTTGCTGAGCCCCTCGTCCGCTCCGAGGTCAAGATCGGATACGCCCGATAGCCGGGCATGAGACGTGTCCGGTCGATCCATGTCGACTGCGCGTCTGACGGTTTGCCGCCCACGTCGGCGGGAGTGCGCGAGGCCGTGTCTCACGTAATCGACCTCTGGGACTGGGATCCTTCGAGGATCGCGGTCAGTCCCTACGATTGCGCAATCCGGTCGCGCAGCCAGGACTCGACGCCGCTGAGCGCCGTCCTGGCCATTGCCGTGGGGTGGCCCGTGAAGCCGTGGGGTGAGTCGGGGTAGACCCGGAACTCGACGTCATTGCCGGCCGCTGACAACCGACCTGCCAGCGCCAGGTTGTCTTCCAGCAACACGTCTGCGCTTCCGACGATCAGCAGCGTTGGGGGAAGCCCGCGAAGAACGCCGTAGATGGGAGAGATGTCGGGAACAGTGCGGTCTTCCACATGGCCGACGTACGCCTGGATGAAGTATTCGTCCGTGATGCGGCGACCGGCCGGGGTTCGTGCGCTCAAGTCGTAGGTGCCGAATTGGAGTGCAGCGCCGGTGAATCGGCCAACGGCACCTTTGTCTCTCAGCCGGAGCAGGGTCGCCAGGGCTAGTGTGGCTCCCGCGGAGCTCCCGCCGATCGCAAGTCGGGACGTTCCGAAGCGGGCATCGGCTTCTTCGACGAGCCAGAGCGCCGCTGCTTCACAGTCGTCGGGTGCCGCGGGCCAGGGGTGCTCAGGGGCCAGCCGGTAGTCGACGCTGACAACGGCGAGGTGCAGGGCGTCTGCGAGCTCGCGGTTGCGTTTGTCTCCTCGCGCTGCGGAGTCCATGTAGAAGCCGCCGCCGTGTATGTCCAGGTAGACGCCCCGCGGCGGACCGTCGATAGGAGTGAAGATCCTGACAGGGACGCGCGCTTCCGCGGCTTCGATCGTCTCTTCGATGGCAGGCGGATCTGCGGCAGGAGGAGCAGACCTCTTCGCTCGGGCCTCCTTCAGCTCCTCCAGTGAGCTGGGGCCACGGCCTGCCGCCCTCGACTTGTAGAAGTCACGAGCTTCATCGACCTGCTCCGCGGGCACGTCAGCGAACAGTGCGTCCAGCGCGAATCGCACGCGCCCTCCTCATCACTCGGGTCTCAACTCCACGCTATCGCTGACCTGCGACGCCGGATCCGCCGCACGCAGCGGCGGTTGCGACTACCGGCGAGGAAGTGTGCGGACTGACGCCGGCGGGGCGGCGTCGAGCTGTCGTCGAAGCGTGGTGATCTCGTCGTGCTGGGCTGCGAGGCGGGACAGGGCCGTGGCCTGGAACTCCTTCAGAGCGTCTAGTTCAGTGTTCTTCCTGCTGAGGCGCTCGCGCAGAGTGGCAACCTCGGCTTTGAGATGCTCGATCTGAGCCAGGCGTGGGTCGGGCTGCTGTCCGGCTTCCTGGGCGGCTTGGCGCTGACGGTCGAACTCGGCCTTGAGGTGTGGGTAGGTGCGGTAGAGCGTCGCCCGCGGTACTCCTGCGAGGGTGCACAAGCTCTTGACGTCGCACTTCATCCCGTCGGGAAAGGGGCCGGCGAGGAGTTGCCGCATCGCGTTCCGAATCCTGGCCTCGGGTTCCGCTTGGGGGCTGTGCATCATGAGCGCGGCTCCTCGTCAGGGTGGCCGGCAACGTCGATATCGGCGACGATGCGAGTGGCACGGTCGAATGCGGCCTGGGCTCGGGCCCGTTCAGGTTTGGAGAGTCTGGGGTTGCCGAGGAAGACGGCCTGGGTGTTGTCGGCGTGGTCGGCCCAGATAGCGCCGACGACGTAGCCCTACGCCAACAAGATCAATCTCAGCGGCACTTTCTGTACCTCAACTACTCACACCCGAACTCCGGCCGTCCGCCCGGAGAGCGAGGCTCGCGTCGCGAGGCAGGCGGGAGCTTGACGACAGGGCCTGGCCAGATCCCGTCGTCGAGCACCGCGACCTCCACCGCCTGCAGGCGCTCCGCGTCGGCGATCACGTCGATGCCGGTGACCAGGCCGTCGGCGAAGGCGAAGCTCAGCAGCACGCGCGGCCGGCCGGCATGAAGCATCGCCATGCCGAGCCGCCGTCGGCCAGTCCGACCCGGCCCCCCAACAGCCCATGTACAGGTCAAGAATGGGCCATGGGACGACCACGCCCCCGGTCGGCCGGAGCCTCATCGGGGGCGTGACGGAAGGGGAAACCGCGGACTAGAGGAACGAGTTGATCTCGATCGTCTCGTCGCGGCCCGGGCCCACGCCGATCGCCGAGATCGGGGCGCCGGACATCTCCTCCAGAGCCTTGACGTAACCCTGGGCGTTCTTCGGCAGGTCCGCGAAGGTCTTGGCCTTCGTGATGTCCTCCTGCCAGCCCGGCAGGTACTCGTAGATCGGCTTCGCGTGGTGGAAGTCCGTCTGGGAGTACGGGAGTTCCTCGACGCGCTTGCCGTCGATCTGGTACGCGACGCAGACCGGGATCTGTTCCCAGCCGGTGAGCACGTCGAGCTTGGTGAGGAAGAAGTCGGTCAGGCCGTTCACACGGGTCGCGTAACGGGCGATCACCGCGTCGAACCAGCCGCAACGGCGGTCACGGCCGGTGGTGACACCACGCTCACCGCCGATGCGGCGCAGGGCCTCGCCGTCCTCGTCGAACAACTCGGTCGGGAAGGGGCCCGAGCCGACCCGGGTCGTGTAGGCCTTGAGGATGCCGATCACCCGGCTGATCTTCGTCGGGCCGACACCGGAGCCGGTGCAGGCACCGCCCGCCGTCGGGTTCGACGACGTCACGAACGGGTACGTCCCGTGGTCGATGTCGAGGAGCGTGCCCTGGCCGCCCTCGAAGAGGACGACCTTGTCGTCGTCGAGCGCCTCATTGAGGATCAGGACCGTGTCGGCGACGTACGGCTTGATCTTCTCGGCGTAGCCCAGCAGCTCCTCGACCACCTGGTCCACGGCGATCGCGCGCCGGTTGTACAGCTTGGTGAGGATCTGGTTCTTGACCTCGAGGGCCGCCTCGACCTTCTGGGTGAGGATCGACTCGTCGTACAGGTCCTGGACCCGGATGCCGATGCGGTTGATCTTGTCGGCGTAGGTCGGGCCGATGCCACGGCCGGTCGTGCCGATCTTGCGCTTTCCGAGGAAGCGCTCCGTCACCTTGTCCACGGTGACGTTGTACGGCGTGATGATGTGCGCGTTTCCGCTGATCAGGAGCTTGGACGTGTCGACGCCTCGCTCGTTCAGACCGCTCAGCTCGGAGAGCAGGACCGACGGGTCGACGACGACGCCGTTGCCGATGACGGGCGTACAACCGGGAGAGAGGATTCCGGAAGGGAGGAGGTGCAGTGCATACTTCTGGTCGCCGACGACCACGGTGTGGCCGGCGTTGTTACCACCCTGGTAGCGCACTACATAGTCCACCGAGCCGCCGAGCAGGTCGGTGGCCTTTCCCTTGCCTTCGTCACCCCACTGAGCACCGAGCAGCACAAGTGCGGGCACGCGCGTACACCCCTTCCGGGCGGGGCATGTCCAGGGTCAGGGGCGTACGCGGAGGTTCACCGCCGCGTACACCGCGACCGTCATCGGCCGCAACCGTCGGACCGGATGCCCCGGAATAGACGAAGCCCCTGGCGCAATAGCGCAAGGGGCTCTTGCACAAAGATGCTACCCGAGGAAGCGAGGCAGGACCGAGGTGGCGACTTCCGACCAGCTCCTCGTGGTCATCGACCCGGTCGCCCGTCACAGTGACGGTGAGTCGGTACGGATCGCGAAAGACGTGCTCAGCGCGGGTGCGGCGACCAAGGTGTGCCTGCCGGAGGGGCCTGAGGAATTCGCCCGGGCGCTGGATCGCCGGGGCTCGCGGCGCCCGGTGGTCGTGGGCGACGACCGGGCCCTGCTGCGCGCGGTGACCCTGCTGCACCGCCGACGGGAGCTGGGCGCGACGGGCCTGTCCCTGGTGCCGGTGGGCGCCGCGCAGTCGCTGGCGCGGTCACTGGGGGTGCCGACCGGGGCAGTGGCGGCGGCGCGGGCCGTCCTCGACGGGGTGGAGCGGCGGCTGGATCTGCTGGTGGACGACAGTGACGGAGTGGTTCTCGGGGATCTGCGGATTCCGTCGGCGCCGACCGTGCCGGCCCAGCGCGACGGCACGTCGGACGTCGAGCGGATCTCTTCGGTACGGCCTTGGCTGCGGGTGCGGCAGTCCCTGGTGCGGACGCTGGCGACACGCCCGCCCCGGCTCGCGACGCCGCCCGGGCCGGGGCCCTCCCGGCTGCGGGTGGAGGTCGACGGGATAACGCTGGTGGACCTGGACCATCCGGTGGAGGGGGTGTCCGTGATACCGGATTCCTCCGGTACGGCGGTCGTGGAGGTGCGGCCGGTGTCGGTGGGCGCCGAGGCGGCACCCCTGGAGGCGCGCGGGCGGACCGTGACGGTGTCCGGAGCGGACTTCCGCTACCGGGCCGACGCGGTGGTGGCGGGACCCGTGCGAAGGCGGACGTGGACGGTGTGGGAGGGGGCTTGGCGGCTTACGGTGCCGGTGCCGGGATGAGTCAGGCTTCGCTTCACCGGGCGTCGGCGGGCGCCGGCTCTCAGCCCCGGCCGAACGTCTTGTCCCGGTGCACGCGCCAGCGCTCCATCATGGCCTCGACCTCCCCCTCGACGAACTCGAAGAAGGCGAGGGTCTCCGCGAGCCGACGGCCCGCCGGGGTGTCGGCCCCCAGGCTCGCCACCCCCTCGCGCAGGGCCTCCTCCCAGCGCTTGATGAGCGCCTCGCGGTTGGTGAGCGCCTCGTACCACTGATCGCTGTGCACCCGGTACCGCTCCCGGCGCGAACCCGGCTCCCGCTCCCGCGACACCAGGTGGACCTGCGCCAGGTAGCGCACCGCCCCGGACACCGCGGCGGGGCTGATCTGCAGCTGCTCGCCCAGTTCGGCGGAGGTGAGGGTGCCGGTGTCGGAGGCGAGCAGCGCGGCGAAGACCCGGGCCGGCATACGCGGCACGCCGGCCTCGACGAGCTGCGCGGCGAAGTGCTCCACGAACCGCGAGACCGACGCCGGATCCCGCTCCCCCACCTTCGGCTCCGTCATCCCTGGATCATCTCCCCTGGTCGGGCACCCTCGTCGAGCCTACCCGCTGTTTCTACCCTTCCTTAACTTCACAAATTTCTGAAAGAAGCGTACCTTCCGAACCATGACGAAGGCCATCACCGTCTCCGGACTGCACAAGTCGTTCGGCAGGACGAACGCGCTGGACGGTCTCGACCTGGAGGTCGAGACCGGCGACGTCCACGGTTTCCTGGGCCCGAACGGTGCCGGGAAGTCCACCACCATCCGGGTTCTGCTGGGTCTGCTGCGCGCCGACTCGGGCGCCGCACAGGTGCTCGGCCGCGATCCGTGGTCGGACGCGGTGGAACTGCACCGCCGGGTCGCATACGTCCCCGGGGACGTCACCCTGTGGCGCAACCTGTCCGGCGGGGAGGTGATCGACCTGTACGGCCGGCTGCGCGGAGGTCTCGACCGGGGGCGCCGGACGGAGCTGGTCGAGCGGTTCGAACTGGACCCGACCAAGAAGGGGCGGACGTACTCCAAGGGCAACCGGCAGAAGGTCGCCCTCGTCGCCGCCTTCGCCTCGGACGTCGACCTGCTGATCCTGGACGAGCCGACCTCCGGCCTCGACCCACTGATGGAGGAGGTCTTCCAGCGGTGCGTCGAGGAGGAGCGCGAGCGCGGCCGGACGATCCTGCTGTCCTCGCACATCCTGAGCGAGGTCGAGGAGCTCTGCGACCGGGTGAGCATCATCCGCAAGGGCCGGACGGTCGAGAGCGGTTCACTCGCCGAACTGCGCCATCTGACCCGGACGAGCGTCACCGCCGAACTCGCGGGCCCGCCCGACGGACTGGCCCGCCTGCCCGGCGTCCACGACCTCGACGTACAGGGGAACCGGGTCAGGCTCCAGGTCGACACGGACAAGCTGGACGCGCTGCTGCGGTCGCTGAGCGAGTCGGGTGTGCGGTCGCTGACGTCGACGCCGCCGACGCTGGAGGAGCTGTTCCTGCGGCACTACCAGGACGAGCTGCCCTCGGATGAAGAGGCGATGGGGGTACCTCCCCGCTCGAGTGAATTCCAGAGCTTGGGGGATCGATGACCGCCGTCACGCCGGCTTTTGCGGTAAGGAGCGGGGGGTCTCGTCAACTGGCCGGTACCGGAACGTTGTTGCGGTTCGCGCTGCGACGGGACCGGCTGATGATCCCCCTCTGGGTCGCGGTCAATGCCCTGATGGTGCTGTCGATGCCGGGAACCCTCAAGGGCCTCTACGGCACGGCGGCCGAACGCGCCGACCTGGCCGACCAGATGGCCGCCAACGCCTCCCTGCGCGCCATGGTCGGGCCGGTCTTCGGCGAGTCGCTCGGCGCGCTCACCGCCTGGCGCATCGGCGTCTACGCCGGACTGCTGGCCGCGGTGATGAGTCTGCTCGTCGTCGTACGGCACACCCGCGACGAGGAGGAGAGCGGACGGCAGGAGCTGATCTCGTCGGCGATGGTGGGGCGGCGCGCCCCGCTCACGGCGGCGCTGCTCGCGGCGGCGGTCGCCGACGCCGTCCTGGCGCTGGTGATCACGGCCGGTCTCGCCGGGCAGGGTGCCGCGGGCGCGCTGGCGCTGGGGCTCGGCATCGCCGGCGTCGGCATGGTGTTCGCCACGATGGCGGCGATCGTCGCGCAGCTGACGGAGAGCGCACGGCTCGCGCGCGGGCTGACGGGCGCGGTGCTGGGCGCCGCCTTCGTGTTGCGCGCGGCGGGCGACGCGGGGGCGAACGACGGCTCGTCCGTGCTGACCTGGCTCTCCCCGCTCGGCTGGCTGGAGAACGAACGCCCCTACGCCGGCGAGCACTGGTGGGTGCTGCTGCTGTTCGCGGCGGCGACGCTGGTCCAGGGCGCGGTGGCGTACGCACTTGCCGGGCGCCGCGACCTCGGCATGAGCTTCCTGCCCACCCGGCCCGGACCCGCCACCGGTCGTCTGGGCTCGGCGGGCGCCCTCGCCTGGCGGCTGCAGCGCGGTGGCGTACTGGGCTGGAGCGTGGGCTTCTTCCTCGCCGGAGTCGTCTACGGCGGGATGACGGACGGCGCGACCGACCTCGTCGGCGACAACGAGAAGGCCCGCGAGATCTTCGAGCGCATGGGCGGGCAGTCGGGGCTGACGGACACGTTCCTCGCCGCGATGGTCGGCATCATGGGGCTGGTCGCCGCCCTGTACATCGTCGCGTCGGTGCTGCGGCTGCACGGGGAGGAGACGTCGGAACGGGCGGAGCCGGTGCTGGCGAACGCGGTGGGGCGGCTGCGCTGGGCCGCCGGTCATCTGGTGATCGCCTTCGGCGGCGCCGCACTGATCATGCTGCTGGCGGGCCTGGGTTTCGCGGCGGGCTACGGCAGGGAGGCCGGACCGATCCTGGGCGCCTGCCTGGTCCAGTTGCCGGCGGTGTGGGTGATCGGCGGCCTGGCGGTCCTGCTGTACGGGGTGCTGCCGCGGGGCGCGGTGGCGGCATGGGGCGTGGCGGGGGCGGCGCTGCTGATCGGCTGGGTGGGGCCGGCGCTGAACCTTCCGCAGGCGGTGCTGGACCTCTCCCCCTTCGGACATCTGCCGAAGCTGCCGGGCGGGGAGATGGCGTGGGCACCGGTTCTGACGCTGACCGGGATCGCGGTGGTACTGGTGGCCGGGGGGCTGGCGGGATTGCGGAGGCGAGACCTGAGCGGCTGAGGGTGCCTCAGCCGACCCAGCGCTTCAGCTCCTCGGTCTCGAGTTCGATGCCTACGGGGTCCGGAAGAGTGACCTTGCCACCGAGCCTGACCACGTGGATGTCCCCGTACCCGTCCTCAACATCCGGGTTGCTGTGGACGAGGATCGAGAGGTTGTCACGGTCGATCAGCAAGTAGACGGGGATACCCGCTTCGCTGTACGCCCGGGGTTTATCCACACGGTCACGCTTGTGGGTATCCGAGTCGTAGGACGTGATCTCGACGGCCATCAGCACCCCGTCGGGGTCGGCCCATTCACCCTGTCCGTTGAAGTAGCCCACTGGGGCAAGCACAGCGTCAGGCCGCGCACGGCCCTTCTGATACGCCTCCACCTTCAGCCCTTGACCAGTTGTGTTGAGGGTGAGGTCGGGCCGTGCATGCTTGCACTGGAAGACCAGCCACATCGCCATCTCACCGTGGTTGCCGTTCGTCACCTTCTTGAGTCCGATCCGTCCGTCGATAAGCTCGAACCTGACGGTCTCGTCCTCACGGGTGGCGAATTCGGCAATCCGCTCGAACACATCCACCGGCATCTGAGACAACGCGCGCTCTGCCATAACCGTCATGGTGCCCCCCTCCTCAGGCACGCACCAGCTTGCCGGGCCGCCGATGTCCATCGCCCCGATCACCCACATGATCAGCCGAACGGGTGATCAGCCGATCTCCACGCTCAACCCTTCCAGCCCCCTGATCACAAAGTTCGGCTTCCGCTCCGGCTCCGCCGCAAGCCGCAGCGTCGGCGCCTTCTCCAGTAGGGCCGTCATGGACGCCGCCAGTTCGATGCGGGCCAAGGGCGCGCCGATGCAGTAGTGGATGCCCGCGCTGAAGGAGATGTGCGGGTTGTCCCCACGGGTCAGGTCCAGCTTCTCGGGGGCGGTGAAGACGGCCGGGTCGTGGTTCGCCGAGCCGAACAGCATCGCGATCTCCGCGCCCCGGGGAATCGTGGTGCCGTCGATCTCGATCTCGTCCAGCACCCAGCGTTCGAAGAGCTGGAGCGGGGTGTCGTACCGCATCAGCTCCTCCACGGCGGACGGGACGAGTGCGTGGTCGGCGCGGAGGGCCGCCAGCTGGTCCGGGTGACGGAACAGTGCCCACCAGCCGTTCACCGTCGCGTTCACCGTCGCCTCGTGCCCCGCGTTCAGCAGCAGCACACAGGTCGAGATCATCTCCTGCTCGGTGAGCCGGTCACCCTCGTCGTGCGCCGCGATCAGACCCGAGATCAGGTCGCCGCCCGGTTCCTTGCGGCGCTCCGCGATCAGCTCCCGGAGGTAGTCCGAGAACTCGACCGAGGCCCGCACCGCCTTGCGTGCCGTCTCCTCGGACGGGTTCAGCTCGTACATCCCGCAGATGTCCGCCGACCAGGGCCGCAGCTGCGCCCGGTCCGACTCCGGAATACCCAGCATCTCGGCGATCACCGCCACCGGGAGCGGCTCGGCCACGTCTGTCAGCAGATCGCCGCCGCCCGTCTCCACCAGCCGGGACACCAGCTCCCCGGCCAGCCCGTGCACATACGGCTTGAGCTGCTCCACCGTCCGCGGTGTGAACGCCTTCGACACCAGGCGCCGGATACGGGTGTGGTCCGGCGGTTCCAGGTCGAGCATGCCGTGGTCGTTGAGCGTGTGGAACGGCTCGTGCTCCGGCGGCGGTGCCGTCCGGCCGAAGTCCTCGTGCGTGAACCGGTGCTGGTACGTCCGGCCCAGGCGCCGGTCGCGCAGCAGCGCCGACACGTCCGCGTGCCGCGGCACCAGCCACTGGTCGGTGGGCTCGTAGTAGTGCACACGGCCCCGCGCACGCAACTCGGCGTACGCGGGGTACGGGTCGGCGACGAACACCGGGTCCCACGGGTCGAAGGCTGCCATGCACGGACGCTAGCCCGGCATCCCCCGGTCTGACCAGGGGTGTCTCACCGAAGCCGGGCTCGCCTCAGCCCGGCGTCACCAGCCTCGCCTCGTACGCGAACACCGCCGCCTGCGTCCGGTCCCGCAGCCCCAGCTTCACCAGGATCCGGCTCACATGCGTCTTGATGGTCGACTCGGCGACCACCAGGCGTTCGGCGATCTCCGCGTTCGACAGGCCCTGGGCGATGAGGACCAGCACCTCGGTCTCCCGCTCGGTCAGGTCCCCGTACGCCGCCTGCGCCGAAGGGACGAGGCGCGGCCCCTCGGACAGCTTGGAGAACTCCGTGATCAGCCGCTTCGTCACCGAGGGAGCCAGCAGCGCCTCACCGGCCGCCACCACCCGCACCCCGTCGGCCAGCTGTCGTGCGGAGGCGTCCTTGAGCAGGAAGCCGGAGGCTCCCGCCCGCAGCGCCTGGTACACGTACTCGTCGAGGTCGAACGTCGTGAGCACCAGCACCTTCGCCGAACCGTCCGCGGCGACGATCTCCCGCGTCGCCTCGATGCCGTTCAGCTCCGGCATGCGGATGTCCATCAGCACGACGTCCGGGGCCAGTTCGCGGACCCGCTCGACCGCCTCCCTCCCGTTGACCGCCTCCCCGACGACCTCGATGTCCGGCATCGCCCCGAGGAGCACCGAGAAGCCCTCCCGGACCATCATCTGGTCGTCGGCGATCAGTACGCGGATGGTGCCACTCGTCACGCGGATTCCTCCGCCGTGGTCACCGGCAGGAACACCGTCACCTCATACCCTCCGTCGTCCGTCGCCCCCGCCGTCATCTCCCCGTTCAGCATCGAGACACGCTCGCGCATGCCCGTGATGCCGTGCCCGGCGCCGTGCGTCGACTTCCTCAGAGTCACCTGCGGCGCCGGGCCGTTGACGATGCGCAGGCCGAGACCGCCGAGCACGTAGCCGATCTCCACACGGGCCGAGGCTCCCGGAGCGTGCCGCAGCGTGTTGCTCAGGGCCTCCTGGACGATCCGGTACGCCGACAGCTCGACGCCCTGCGGGAGTTCCCGCACCGCGCCGGTGACCACCTTGTCCACGGTCAGGCCCGCCTCGCGCACATTTGCCAGCAGCCCGTCCAGGTCGGCGAGGGTGGGCTGCGGGGCGTCCGGGGCCTCGTAGTCCTCCGCGCGTACGACGCCGAGTACGCGGCGGAGCTCGGTCAGGGCGGCCACCGCGTTCTCCCTGATCGTGGCGAACGCCTTCTCCAGCTCCGGCGGCGGGTTCTCCACACGGTAGGGCGCGGCCTCCGCCTGGATGGCGACCACCGACATGTGGTGGGCGACCACGTCGTGCAGCTCGCGGGCGATCGTGGTGCGCTCCTCCAGCAGGGTGCGGCGGGAGCGCTCGTGCGCGGTCACCGTCTGCTGGGCGGTCATCTCCTGCTCGGCGCTCCGGCGGATGTGCCAGATGGTGACGGCCAGCAGCGCCAAGGCGGACAGGACGAGCATGGGTGCCGAATTGTTGCTGAAGTGGTAGCCGAACACGGCCTCGACGACGAAGGCGTAGGCCGCGGTGATCACCCACATCCACGCCGCCGTGCGCGGCCGGGTGCGTATGGCCACCACCGTGAGCACCGTCAGGTGTGAGATGAAGCTGCCGGGCTGCCAGGGCCAGTCGCCGAAGACGCCGGCGACCACCGACGAGGCCGCGGTCGCCATCAGGGACACCCAGAAGGCCCCGACCGGGCGGACCAGTGTGAGCAGCACCGGGACCAGGGCCAGCAGGCCGGACACCGGGGCCGCCGGGCTGCCGCCGTCGCCCGCCCAGCCGACGGACATCGCCAGCAGTCCGGCCCCCACCACGAGGGCGTGCGGCCTCCAGGCCGTGTACTCCCGCGCGCGGCCGGACAGCCGCCTGCCCAGCGCGCCGTCGACGCTCCTGCG
This sequence comes from Streptomyces sp. NPDC022910, assembly GCF_055561075.1. Lineage (NCBI taxonomy): Bacteria > Bacillati > Actinomycetota > Actinomycetes > Kitasatosporales > Streptomycetaceae > Streptomyces > Streptomyces sp. NPDC022910. The sequence continues at coordinate 60,558 of NZ_JBVHHL010000040.1, read as the reverse complement.
GGGCAGCGGGCGGTAGGCGAACGCGTCGTGGAACAGGTCCTGCCGCAGCCCGCGCAGGGCCTCCACGGCCGCCCGGTACTCCGGACTGCGGGGTGTGTACGGGCTGAACCCACCGTCCGGTGTCGTCTGCGTCTGGGTAGTCTCGGTCACGTTGAAAAGGTAGGCCCGGGAAGGGCGTTCGGTCGTCACCAGTGAGAAGGGTCCTTCGGGGTCCGTCTCAAGTACTACGGGCAGAGCCTTCACCAGGATGCGGCCCACATGGGTCTTCACGGACTGCTCGGCCACGACCATCGAGGCGACCGGCCGCATCACCGAGGACACCCCGCAACCCAAGGTGCTGTTGCTCACCACCTTCGACCTGGGCGGTACGTGTACGACGCGCTGCGCGCCGGTGCCTCCGGATTCCTGCTGAAGGACGCCTCGGCCGACCAGCTCGCGGAGGCCGTCAGGGTCGTGGCCGCGGGTGACGCGCTGCTCGCCTCCCATCAGGACGACGTCCGGGGCGAGTGCGGCGACCTCGGCGATCTCGGCTCGCCCAACCCGCCCTGATCTCCGTCCACTTGGTGACTACCACGCCAACTGCGCGATCTCCTCCGCCACCACGGCGCACGCGTCCGCCGCCGGGTCGATCAGGGGGAAGTGGCCGACGTCCTCGAGGAGCGTGAGGCCGACGACCTCGCCCGCCCTCGCCGCCGCCTCCGCGTACGCCTCGGCGACCGCCTGCGGGACCACGATGTCCGTGCGCCCCTGGACGAGGGTCGTGGCGATACCGGTGGGCAGCAGGAGAGCGGGGTCCGCGTACGGCCGGCGTTCCGCGAACGACGCCTCCCCGCCCAGGAACTGGGCCGCCGCCCCGCCGCACACCTCCAGCTTCTGGGCGACGTGGAAGTCCGCGATCGGGGCGAGCGCCACGACGCCGCGCAGCGGGGCCGGACGGTCGATGTGCCACGGGGAGTCGGGCGGGAGGACATGCCGGGCCGCCGCCCACAGCGCGAGGTGACCGCCGGCGGAGTGCCCGGTGATCACCGTGCGGCGTGGGTCGGCCTGCGGCATCGCCTCGCGGACGAGCGCCGCAAGCGCGTCGAACGCGGCCGCGACGTCGTCGAACGTGTCGGGCCAGCGGCCCGCCACCGGACCCGTACCGCCGCCGCCCGCGCTCGCGTCCGGGCCGGCCGAGCCGCCGGCCTGGGCGGGGATGAGCGCGCCCCGGCGGTACTCGACGTTGGCCACGGCGAAGCCCCGGCGGGCCAGGAAGTCAGCGAACGGCGTGATGTGCCTGCGATCGTAGGCCGACCGCCACGCGCCGCCGTGCAGGACGACGACGAGGGGGGCGAGGCCCGCCCCGGCCCCGTCGGCCGGCTCCACATCCCGCGGGGCGTAGAAGTCGATCACCTGGTCGGGGTGGGCGCCGTAGGCGGCCGTGGCGTCGGGCTCCACCGGCGGGTGGGAGAAGGCGGACGCCTCCTCCGCCGCGTCACGCGCCGCGGCGGCTCGAGCGGCCGCGTCGTCCGGTTCTGCGGCATCGCGGGGGGCGGCGTCGTCCGGCATGCTCCAACCTCTCAGCGGCGATACGGAATGCGTACGCGGTGACCGGAAGGCAACCGGCCCGTTGGCGGGGACGGTATCAGGCGGGTGACGTGCATCGGCACGGGGTTGTCACGCTCGGTGAGGGCAAGCGGTTCTGCTGTTCTCCGAGACCCGCTGCGGATGGGTCCAGCCTGTTCAGCGCCTACTCAGACCCTCGACGCCCGGGCGGCGGGAGGCGGCGGTGTCACCGCCGTGCTCGTCGCCGCCCGGGAACCCCCGGTTCGTCACCGGGCTGTCGGGGAACGGGCCGTCAGGCGAGGGTGTCCGCCAGGATCCGGGCCGCCCGCTCCACATCCGCGAAGCCGACGTACAGCGGCGTGAACCCGAAGCGCAGTACGTCCGGCGGACGGAAGTCGCCGACCACACCGCTCTCGATCAGCCGCTTCATCACGTCGCCCGCGTCGGGGCACCGCAGCGCAACCTGGCTGCCCCGCTCCTCGTGCGCGGCAGGCGTCAGGGACTCGACCGTCCCCTCGGGGACGTAGGCCGCGACGCACTCCAGGAAGAAGTCCGTGAGCGCCAGGGACTTGGCGCGCACCGCGTGGATCGAGACGCCGTCCCACACCTCCAGCGCCGCCTCCAGGGCGAGCATGGACAGGATGTCCGGGGTACCCACGCGACCGCGCGGCGCGCCGGTCGCCGGTTCGTACTCCGCCCGCATACCGAAGGGCTCCACGTGCGAGTTCCAGCCCGGCAGCGGGGAGTCGAAGCGGTCCTGCAGGTCCCGCCGCACATACAGGTACGCCGGGGAGCCAGGACCCCCGTTCAGGTACTTGTAGGTGCAGCCGACCGCCAGGTCGACCCCGTGCTCGTCCAGGCCCACCGGCAGCGCGCCGGCGCTGTGGCAGAGGTCCCAGACCGCCACGGCGCCCGCCGCGTGCACGGCGGCCGTCAGCCCGGGCAGGTCGTGCAGCCGGCCCGTGCGGTAGTCGACGTGATTCAGCAGCACCGCCGCCGCACGGCCGGTGAGCGCTCCGGGCACCTCGGCCGGGGTCACCGGGCGCAGCGTGCAGCCCGTCATCCGGGCCGCCGACTCGGCGATGTAGCCGTCCGTGGGGAACGTCGTCGCGTCGACCACGATCTCGTCCCGGCCGTCCCCGCCCTGCCTGGCCAGCCGCACGGCCGCCACCAGTGCCTTGAAGACGTTGACGCTGGTCGAGTCGCCCACCACGATCTGCCCGGGCGCCGCACCGACCAGCGGGGCGATCCGGTCGCCGATCCGCTCCGGCGCCGTCCACCAGCCGCTCTCGTCCCAGGACCGGATCCGCAACGATCCCCACTGCCTGCGGACGACGTCCTCCATACGGCCCGGCACGGCGGCCGGCAGCGCTCCCAGCGAGTTCCCGTCCAGGTAGACGGCCTCATCCAGCACGAACTTCGTGCGCAGCGCGGCGAGTTCGTCGGCCGCGTCCAGCTTCTGTGCTCTCGAGGTCGGTTCAGACATGGGACCGCGCCGTCCACAGCTCGGGGAACACGTTCTTCTGCGCCCGCTTCTCGAGCCAGGCCACCCCGGCGGAGCCGCCCGTGCCGGGCTTGGCGCCCATCGCGCGCCGGGTGGCGAGCAGATGGTCGTTGCGCCAGCGCCACACCAGTTCGGCCACATCGGTCAGCGTCTCGCCCAGCCGGGCGAGTTCGTCCGTCGGATCCCCGGAGTAGAGGCCGGTCCACACCGCCTCGACCTCGTCCGACGGCTCGTACCGGTGGGAGACGTCGCGCCGCAGCACCGCGTCCGGGACCGCGTGCCCGCGCCGCGCCAACAGCCGCAGCACCTCGTCGTACATGCTCGGCTCGTGCAGCGCCTTCTCCAGCTCGGCGTGGACGCGCGGCGCGCCCCGGTGAGGAACCAGCATGGACGCGGACTTCTCGCCGAGCAGGAACTCCATACGGCGGTACATCGCCGACTGGAAGCCGGAGCCCTCACCGAGGGCCGAGCGGTAGGAGTTGAACTGGGCGGGAGTCAGCTGGGCGAGGGGCCGCCAGGACGCGTTCAGCGCCTCCAGCTCCCGCACGGACCTCTTCAGCGCGTCGATCGCCACCGGCACCCGGTCCTCGCGCAGGGCCCGCGTCGCGGTCTCCCACTCGTGGACGATCACCGTGAACCACAGTTCCATCACCTGGGTCGTGACCAGGAAGACCATCTCGCCGGGGTCGTCGGAGAGGGTCTGCTGGAGGTGGGTGAGCACATCCGCCCTGACGTAGTCCTCGTACGGCGTCGTGCCCTGGAAGTCGAGATGCGGGGTCTCGGGCTCCTGAGTCTCATGCGACTGATGAGCCTGTTGGGACATCGCTGTCTCCTGTTGTGTACTCCGGGTAGCGGTCCGCCCCTGCCGAGGCCGGCACGGGGGCCCCGGTCCCCAACCGGAATCCTGCGCAGAGACACCCGGACATCGCAAGGCCCGCCTGGTCACAGGCGGGCCTTGACCACTCGCCGGGACTAGCCCAGCGTCTGGGCCGCCGCCGGGGAGGAGTCCTTCAGGAACTGCGTGCAGCGCTCGTACTCCTCCTGCTCGCCGATCCCCTGTGCGGCGCGGGCGAGGGCGTGCAGGGCGCGCAGGAAGCCGCGGTTTGGCTCGTGCTCCAAGGAGCATGGCCGAGGATGTACCCAGAGGGGATCACGGTATGACCGAGCAGGAGTGGCTGGACAACCTCGCGGCCCAGCTGCCGGAGCGGAACCTGGAATGGGTGTCGGACCTTGCCAGGATCTGCTCCACGGAGTGGGCGGGGGACAAGCCTCCGACGGGAGAGGCTTGCCAACCTGCCGGAGCAAGTGCCGCTCTCCAAGACGGCGACGATTCGAGGCGCGGCAGCGAGCCGACAGGGGGCCAGACTCCCGCCCGAACCGACGAGATCTGAACCCACGGCTCTTCGTCCCGAATGAGGTTCGGGCGTGATCGACACCGGCCGACTTCCTGTTTCCCCTGGCCGTGGCTCCCATGGAACCCTGCAACGCAGGAATCGAGTGGGGGGTGCGGGGACTGGCCCGGGGTTTCTCGGGTCGGCCCAGGCAGGAGCTACATGACCGATGGCCGCTGCCGTGCTACGCGGACTCCATCGAGGAAGGGCGAGTCTTCTCGGAAGAACGCCCGGTTGGCGACGGACCGTTACCGCGTGCCGGTGAGGCCGCACGTCACCTGGTAGAGCTGCTGCGAGGTCGGCGGGGAGAGCCAGGGCCTCACTGACGAGTTTCGGGGCGCCCCGCGAGTCGGCCGCTTTGCCGCGGCGCATCCGCACGGTGGCGATCATCGGCCGGGAGGCGGGGGTACAGATGGTGGCGAGCAGCGGGTACAGGGTGCGGATGCCCTTGAACCGGCCGTACTCGGCGCCCTGCTCGGTACGGCCGTAGACGCGCTTGTGGGTTGAGTCGACGTCGATGAACGCCTTCTCGCCGGCGCCGGGCAGCAGTGGGTGCGCGCGGCCAGTGCGCCGACGAACCTGCGGTGCACCGCGTGCAGTTGGAGTGCGTGACCGTGGGTGAAAGAGCGGAGGAACGTGCCCAGGTTGGAGGGGGCACGCACCTCCTGGAACACGGCCGGCATCGCACCGTGGCGCAGCTCGTCCAGGTCGTCGATGCTGTCTGCCCCTGCGACCGTGCCGCCTACAAGGCTGGTGCCCTTGGCGTATGCGCGATCAGATTCGGCTCGTCGAACACGGCAGAGACCGCCGAAGCGGCATGGGAAGATTGCATTTCGCGGATCTTCGCTCGATCTGTGGACCTGAAGAAGTCCCATCACCCCAGGTCAGAGAGCATCCGCGCGTGCATGTCCAGGCTCTGAACCGGCTGTTGATCGGTGGATTCAGGCTAAGCGGCTCCGCTGAGGCCTGGCGCCGGGGCTTCGCCCCCAACTCCGTTGACCAGGGTCGCAGTGTCTACGACGTCAGCGACCATCACCGCCGCTGATACACCACCACCCGCCGTCCGCGCACCTGCTCATACGCCACCACGGCGAAGTAGTCCTTCAGCACCGCCGTTTTCACCCGATCCCGCTCATTCGACACCGGCTTGGCCACCCCCGACGCATCCGTGACCAGCAGCACCTCCCGCTGTGCCAGCAAAGCGTCCGCTATCTGCCCCGGCTCGGCCTCCACTCCTTTGAGCGTCCCGGACCGATCGGGCGAGACCGCGAGCGCCACATCCCGCAGCCCCGCGAAGGCGTCCGGCGACACCAGCGCCGTATCGCGCCGCGCGGCCGGCACGAAGAGCACCGCGTCTCCCTCCCGCTTCAGCCGCTCCACCCGCTCCGATATCGCGAGCACGTCGTCCACCCGACTCCCCGGCGACCGCTTGGCCAGCGACTGCGGCAGCAGGGCCACCACCGCGACGGCGAGCACCGCGGGGACGACCAACATCGCGGCTCTGGGGCTACGTCGTGCGCTGGCGCTTTGCACCGCTCCCAGCCCCGCCCCGACCAGCAGCGCCAACCCCAGCATGCTGAACAACACATACCGGTCCAGAAAGGCCGGCTTGACTAGTGACAACCCGATCAGCCCGAGCTGCGGAATCACCAGCAGCGGCAACCCCACGGCCGCCACTGAGAGCTGCCCCGCACGCGGCCGCTCCAGCAGCGCCCCCACTCCACCGACCGCCAGCAGCACCGCCGGGCCGATCATCATGTGCCACGTCAGCGGAGGTATCCAGGACATCTGAGCGGACTGCCCCCTACTGAACAGGATCAACGGCGAGGCAGCCGCCGCAGCACCCCCCGCGCTTACCGCCCACGGCTTCCACACCCCACGCTCAGCCCTCGCCCAGTACAAAGTCCCCAGATGCGCGGGCAGGATCAGCAACGACAGCCAGTTCAACAGCGCGGACACCAGCACCGCACCGCCGTACGAGATCCACACCCACGGCTGCCTGCGTCCCTGCAGCGCCCACACCAGCAGCAGCGTCGCGACCCCGGCCCCCGCAGCGACCAACGCGTACGATCGCCCCTCCTGCAGATAGAACTGCACAGCCGGTATCAGCGCCAGCGCCATACCCCCTGCCAGCCCGGCCCAGGTGCCGGCGAGCCGCTGCCCAATGGCGGTCACACAGCCTGCCGCCACCGCCATGGCCACGACGGAGGGCATCCGCAGAGTCGTGGTACCGGCGCCGAAGCAGTCGAAAAGGCCATGCATCAGTACGTAATACAGGCCGTGCACCACGTCGACATGCTCCAGCATGCGCCAGATACCGCCGAGTGGCCGCTCGGCCACCTGCCAGGTAGCCGCCTCATCCCGCCAAACGCTGTTCTCCCGGGAAAGTCCCCACAAACCGAGGCCGAAAGTCCACAGCATCGGTATCGGCCAAAGCGGAAGGTCGCGGCGGAAAACGGTGGTGCGTGAAGTCATAAAGCTACGCAGACCCTCGAAGTAGTCAGGTGGACGGCCTGCCGATACAAAGGCGGTGATGACAGGCGCTATAGCGTGCGCTGCCCGGGAACTCCTGAGCAACAGCCGCTGATGGAGAGGAACATCATGCCTGAGGGCTGCGGCCCGGCAAACGTGAGATCGCACCCGCATTCCGGCACGAGCAGCCTCAGAGGCGCCCGGTTGGCTATAAAGCTGCTGGAAACACCCATGCTCACCGCCATGGGAAGCCGAGGCAGCCCAGACAGGCTCGACGTGCCCAAAACTCCGCCCATTAAGAGGAGTTCGCGCATCGCGTATGCGCACACCCCATCGCTCAACGAGACAGTGCCACAAGCCAGACGTGATGCAGGTCACCCCCGAGGGTGGAACGGGCCTGCGTGATGCGGGCCTTGGCTGGAAACCGCCTTGCTCGAAGATCATCCTGCCGCACTCTTTGACGCGTCCATTGCAAGATCTGCTGAATGTGAGGCAACTATGAAGAAGAGAAGCGTGAAAGCCGCCCTCGCGGCCGGCGCAATCATCATGCTCGGCGCCACCCCGGCGCTCGCCTCCGTCGACGTCGGCGGCGGTAAGTGGTCGTACGGCGTGGGTTGTTGCACCCTCTGGTCGAACTACTACCACACCACGGAAAGACACTCCTCCTCTGTACACGGTGGCCCCTGGGCCTACAGCGGCTGCACCGCCACCAGCAAGTGGTCGCTGGCCTCTGCCGAGGAAGGCTCGTACAACGACGCTTACTGGGACAAGGGCTGCTAAGACCGTCCGTTGCCGGATCATCTGAGGGTTCTTTGACCTCAGTGCTACGGCGGTAGCTGGAAGGCGAGTTTCCGGCCTTCCAGCTCGGCTGTCCCCAAAGGCGTCGCGGCTCCCCTCAACGACCGCCCAAAGCTAGGTAATTCATGTTGCACCGAGGTATCAAGTTCGTCCACGCCGCCCTATTGGCCTTCTCCGCGGTGCTGGCATTCCTGTTCGTGCGAGGGCTGGACGACTTTGTACACCGCGCTCGCCACCCACGAAGGCGTCGTCTTCCCCGACCGCTTCGACGCCCTGGCCGCCATCGGCTCCGGCAGGCTGCACACCTACGTCACTTCCGTGCGCCCCATCAGCCAAGCCTTCTCAATCCAGCTCCGGGACGCGGTCAACGAACTCCGCCTCCAACTGTTCAACCTGACCGTGGTCGTAGCCGTGCTCCTGATTACCGGCGTCGGCGCCTGCATCGTCTACTCTCGAAAGAATGCCCAGGCGATCTTCGTCCAGCACATCAGCGGCTGGCGCTTCACCGCCACCCACCGCTTCATGCTCATCATCGAAGGCGCCTTCGCCGTCCTCCTGGCCATCTGGGTCCCCATGGGGGCCTGGCGCAAGAACCAGGAACTCGCGGAGCTCGCCGCCGCGGGCATCCCGCTTCCGTTCCCGCCCGTCCAGCTCAAAGCGCTAGACATCACAGTCATCGGCGGGGTTGTCGCCATGGAGTTCTGCGCTGTGCTCCTCGCTCTGGCGGCGTTCCACCGGCGCATCGTCAAAGAAGGCGCGACCGAAGCGTGAACCCAAGACACCGAGCAGGAGCACGATCATGATCGAAATCGAAAACGTGTCGAAGTCTTCGGATCCCGCACCCTGTGGTCCGGCCTCACCCTCCACATCACCCGCGGTGAGATGCTCGCCCTCACCGGCCCCAGCGGCTCGGGCAAGTCCACCCTACTGAACTGCCTCGGCCTGCTCGACAAACCAAGGTCCGGCGCCATCCGCTACCAGGGCAAGGACATCACCAAGCTCGGCCGGAACGAGACCCGCCGCTTCCGCCGCAACGAACTCGGCTATCTCTTTCAGAGCTACGCCCTGATCGACAACGCCACCGTCTCCGAGAACCTGGAGATCGCTCTCAAGCCCCGTCGCGCCCAGGGCAACACCACCATCGCCGAGGTCCTCGACCGGGTCGGCCTCTCGGGCCGGGAGAAAGAGAAGATCCACTACCTCAGCGGCGGCGAGCAGCAGCGCGTAGCCCTGGCCCGCCTCATGCTCCAGCAACCGTCCATCGTCCTCGCGGACGAACCGACCGGCGCCCTCGACCACGACAACACCACTATGGTCGTCGACATCCTCCGCGAGATGAGCAAGAACGGCTGTACGGTCGTCATCGCCACCCACGACGAATCCGTGCGCGACCGCTGCGACGCGGTGTTCGTGGTGGGCGGGGCGTCTGGTCTTACGTCGGTAGAGCCCAGTCCCGCATTGTCTGCGTGAGCGCACTGGGCGTCGATGAGGTCCTCCCGGCTCATCTTCGAGCGGCCGGGGACGTTCTGCTCAGTGGCCCGCTGGTACAGCCCCGACTTGCTCAGCTGCCGCAGTTCGCTCTTGCCCGCCCGAAGCTCGCCGTCCTGGCCGCACTCGAGCAGCGGACCGCCCTGCGTTACACGATGCCGGGCATGACCTCCACCGAGACGACCAGCTACGTCGCCCACCACCTGAAGATCAGGGGCCGTCCGGACCAGCTGTTCACCGAGGACGCTCTCTCGCTGATCCACACGACCTCGCGCGGCTATCCCAGAGCGGTCAACAACCTCTCCCTGCAAGCCCTGGTCGCCGCGTTCGACGCGGGAGGTCGGGCTCTTTGACTGAGGATGAGTGGCTGCGCCGAGTAGAGGCTCAGCTCCCTGACCGGGACGAGGAGTGGGTCGACGACCTGCTCCGGATCTTCGGCATAGACCGGGCGTGAACGAACGAAGCCGGGTCCCCAGTCGCAACGGGGGCCCGGCTTCCGTCTGTCACCTGAGCACTGGCTCGATGTCCGCCGGGTCGAAGATCGGTCCGTTCGAAGCGGGCTTGACGATGACCGCGCGGAAGACCTTGAGGACGGCGGCGCGCTGCTGCTCGATGGTCAGCTTCTCCCACCGTTCCCGTATGTCGATGGGGCCGACGGCGAAGGTCGCGGCCTCCGCGCGATGCAGGGCCCGCTCCCGGTGCAGCTCCGCGATCTGCTTCTCCAGGTCCTCGGTGAGCGCGATGTAACGGGCGGCCGACATCCGCTTCTCCTGCCACGCTTGCTTGAACTCGGCCATGTCCCGCTCCAGGGAGGCCAGTTGCTCTTCCTTGGTCCATTCAGGCGCGCGCTCACGGACGTTCGTGAGCGCCTTGTCCGAGCTGAGGAACACGGCGTTCCTGATGAGGCGGTCGACCGGTTCGCCCGCCCTGGCCACTCCCCCACATCCCCCGTCGTTCTTACCGGGGCACGCGTACTTGAACTGCGATGACGTCTTCGACTTCCGGTACGAGGGGAACGCCCGCATCTTCGCACCACACCGCCCGCACCGGGCGATGCCGGAGAGCAGGTACTTGGTGGCGTTGTCTCGTGCGGCCCGTCCGTCCGACTCCCGCCGCACCTTCTCCGTGAGCAGGTACCAGTCGTCGGGGGTGACGATCGGCTCCCAGTCGCCGACGACGGGCTCACCGCGCTCGTCCAGGAACAGCTCACCCTGGTGCATCCGGTAGCCGCAGATCCGCGGGTTCATCAGCATCCGCTTGATCTTGGAGTCGTCGAAGAGACCGCCGCTGTGCGACCTCACCCCCTTGTCTCGCCACTCCCGCGCGATCGACGCCCAACGGACGCCGCCCAGGAAGTCCTTCACCGCCTTGCGGAGGTACTCGGCCTCTTCCGGCACCAGCGTCCTGCGGTCTTCGCGGTTCCATCCGTACGGTGCCCGGCCGCCGGGGAGCTTGCCCTGCGCGGCCAGTTCCAGGTGCTTGCGCTTCGTACGCCGTGAGGTGTCCGCCGAGGACTTGTTGGCGATGGTGACCTTGATCCGCGCGATGAACCGGCCGTTCTCCGTGGACAGGTCGATGTCCGAGGCCGACACGGAGGCGAAGACGAGGTGACGCTTCCGGCGCTCGGCATCCTCGTACTCGTCGATCCACGCCTCCAGTTCACGCGGCTGCCGCGTGAAGCGGTCGATGTCCCAGACGACGACCCCGTCGATCCTCCCGGCCTTCAGGTCTTCCAGCATCTGCCGGAACTCGGGGCGTACCGTCTTGCGCTTGTACGCGGAGAGGTCGTTGTCCTCGTAGACCTTGGCGACCTCCCACCCCCGGGCAGCGCAGTGCAGTCGGCAGTCCTCCTCCTGCCGCGCGACGCCCAGCCCCTCGGCCTCGTCGTCCTTGCTCATCCGGGTGTAGATGCCCACCTGTATGGCCCCAGAGGACCCCCGTCGTGCCGCCATGCGCCGGATCGTCGCATATCGCGATCAGGTACATCAAGCGCCATTCTCATATCCGCCCGGCCCACGGCCGATATTCCGTGGAGGCGTCCCGGACGCCCCTCCTCAAATGGCAGACTGCTTCCATGACGACGCACAAGAATCTGCTCGGCGGCCCGGACCCGACCTACCTGCCGGAGAACGAAGACGCGTACCGCCTGCTGGGCGAAGAGTCCCAGCCCCCGGCCGAGGTCGCGGCGAAGCATCCGACGTTCTCGCTCGCCTGGGCGATGCTCGCGGACGACGCCTTCGAGGCAGGGCGAGTGGTCGAGTCGTACGCGTACGCGCGCACCGGCTATCACCGCGGTCTGGACGCGCTGCGCCGGGCCGGGTGGAAGGGACATGGCCCCATCCCTTGGGACCACCGGGCCAATCGCGGGTTCCTGCGCTGCCTCGCCGCCCTCGCTCGCGCCGCGGGCGAGATCAACGAGAAGGACGAGGCGGAGCGTTGCTGGCAGTTCCTCAAGGACAGCAGCGCCGAGGCATACACGGAGCTGAAGCGGTAGTCACCGCAGCTGAAACGTCTGTGCCGCCGTCACTCAGACAGCGGTGGCGGCACGGAATGCAGAAACTGCACGATTACATGTAGCGCCATTCTCCTGGGGATGGGACCGTGCCCCTTCCAGCCGCTGCGCCGCAGGGCGTCCAGGCCCCGGTGGTAGCCCGTACGCGCGTAGGCGTACGACTCGACGACCGCGCCCCGCTCGAACGCGTCGTCGGCCAGCTGGGCCCAGGCGAGCGAGGAGGCGGGGTGCTTGGCGGCGACGTCGGCGGGCGCCGTGCCGCTCGCGAGGAGCTCACGCGGCTCCGGGTCGTCGGGGAGGTGGGTCGGGGGCGGGCCCCCGAGAAGGTTCTCGTGAAGGGTCATGATCCAGTGTGAGGCATTGCCCTTGATCGCCGACGGTTGCGCACGTCGGGCGGGGAGAGCACCGCGGTCACGAAGCCGGACCGGCGTCGGGCCTGGTGCCCCGTTCCGGCTCCAGCGGCGGCGCCGTCACGCAGCTGTGCGTCCGGCACTCGGGACGGCGGCAGTCCGGCACCGGACGGCGCACGGTCGCGAGGGCGACCACCGACCCGGCCACCAGGACGATCGCGCACAGCGGCATCGCCCGGCGGAAGGCGGCGTCGAACGCGTCCGCCGAGCGGTACGCATCCGGGCCCATCCCGGTGAGCAGCGGCAGCGCGGCCACCGCGACCAGTCCGGCCGCGCGGGCCGCCGCGTTGTTGATGCCGCTGGCCAGGCCCGCCCGGCCGGTGTCCACCGAGGCCAGCACGGTTGCGGTCAGCGGTGCGACCAGGGTGACCATGCCCGCGCCCATGACCAGCAGAGCGGGCAGGACATCGGCGACGTACGAGGCGTCCTTTCCGACGCGCAGCATCAGCAGCATGCCGGCCGCGCAGAGCAGCGGGCCGACGGTGAGCGGGATGCGCGGTCCGATGCGCTCGGCGAGGGCACCCGAGCGGGACGAGAAGAGGAGCATCAGAACAGTCGTCGGCAGCAGGGCCGTACCGGCCCGCAGCGGCGAGTAGCCCGCCACCACCTGGAGCTGGAGCGCGGTGAGGAAGAAGAAGCCGCCGAAGGCCGCGTAGACGCAGAGGGTCACCAGGTTGACCGCTGTGAACTGACGGGACGCGAAGATGTCGAGCGGCATCATCGGGTCGGAGCGGTGCTTTTCGACGTACACGAACGCCACGCCCGCGGCCAGGCCCGCGACCGCCGTGAGGGCGACGGCCAGCGAGCCGCCGCGCGCCTCGATCAGGGCGTAGGTCACGAGGGCGAGGGCCAGGGCGCCGAGGGCGGCACCGAGGACGTCGAAGTGTCCGTGCGAGCGGCCTCCCCCGCTCTCGGCTTTGCTCAAGCGGGGGGAACCCTCTGAGCGGGAAGGGCCACCAGCCGATTCCGGTACGTGCCGCACGGCAATGGGCGCGCAGAGCAGGGCCAGCGGGACGTTGAGGAGGAAGACCCAGCGCCAGCCGGGGCCGTCCACCAGCCAGCCGCCGAGGAAGGGGCCGACGGCGGCGCCGATGCCGCCGAAACCGGACCACAGACCGACCGCCCGTGCGCGGTCGTCCGGGTGGAAGGACGCCTGTATGAGCGCGAGCGAGCCGGGGGTCAGGAGGGCGCCGCCGATGCCCTGCAGGGCACGCGCGGCGATGAGGACACCCGCGCTCGGGGCGAGGCCGCAGAGCAGGGAGGCGCTCGCGAACCAGACGACGCCGATGACGAAGATCTTGCGGCGGCCGAAGTGGTCGCCGAGGGCGCCGCCGAGGAGGATCAGACCGGCCAGCGTGACCATGTAGGCGTTGACGGTCCACTGGAGGGCGGCGAGGCTCGCGTCGAGGTCGTCGCCGATGCGGGGCAGGGCGACATTGACGACGGTGGAGTCCAGCAGGGCCATGCTCGAACCGAGCACGGTCGTCAGGAGGATCCACTTGCCCTGCGCGGAGCCGATCCTGACGGCGGGGGCCCGCTGTGCGGTGACAGCCATGTTCGGATCATCCCGCGTCGGCTGTCTTTGAGCCAGGTCTCCGACGAGCCCGGCGCCGCAAGGCCGGGCTCGTCGTGAACCGCGGTTACTTGATCTTCGTGCCGGTCGAGCGCAGGTGGCCGCAGGCCTCGATGACGCGCTTGGACATCGACGTCTCCGCCAGCTTGCCCCAGGTGCGCGGGTCGTAGGTCTTCTTGGAGCCGACCTCGCCGTCGACCTTCAGGACGCCGTCGTAGTTCTTGAACATGTGGTCGGCGACCGGACGCGTGAAGGCGTACTGCGTGTCCGTGTCGATGTTCATCTTGACCACGCCGTTCTCCAGCGCGGTCAAGATCTCCTGCTCGCTGGAGCCGGAGCCGCCGTGGAAGACGAAGTCGAACGGGGAGGGCTTGCCGAACTTGGCGGCGACGCCCTCGCTCAGCTCCTTCAGCAGTTCGGGGCGGAGAACGACGTTGCCCGGCTTGTACACACCGTGCACGTTGCCGAACGAGGCGGCCAGCAGGTAGCGGCCCTTCTCGCCCAGGCCCAGCGCCTCCGCGGTGCGGATCGCGTCGTCGACCGTGGTGTAGAGCGAGTCGTTGATCTCGTGGGTGACACCGTCCTCCTCACCGCCGGTGGGGGTGATCTCCACCTCGAGGATGATCTTGGCGGCGCGGGTGCGCTCCAGCAGCTCCTGAGCGATCTTCAGGTTGTCGGAGAGGGTCTCCGCCGAGCCGTCCCACATGTGGGACTGGAAGAGCGGGTTCTCGCCGCGGGCCACGCGCTCCTCGGAGATGGCGAGCAGCGGACGCACGTACCCGTCGAGCTTGTCCTTCGGGCAGTGGTCCGTGTGCAGGGCCACGTTGACCGGGTACTTCTCGGCGACGATGTGCGCGAACTCGGCCAGGGCCACGGCACCGGTCACCATGTCCTTGCTGTACTGGCCGCCCAGGAACTCGGCGCCGCCCGTCGAGATCTGGACGATGCCGTCGCTCTCGGCCTCCGCGAAGCCGCGCAGGGCAGCGTGCAGGGTCTGGGACGAGGTCACGTTGATGGCCGGGTAGGCGAACTTGCCTGCCTTCGCCCGGTCGAGCATCTCGTTGTAGACCTCGGGGGTTGCGATGGGCATCTGTCCGCTCCTTGTATGTGCGGGTGCGTTCTGCGTACTTACGGCCCTGACCTAGGGTGCGACGTCATCGTCGGCCCCATCTTTCCAGACTTGACCGGATGCTTCGGACACCCTGTCCAGCCTGTGGATAACCGCGCGTCGTCACTCCAGACCCAGGTCGTCCTTCGAGTAGGCATACAGGTAGGGCACCCCTGCCTTGTCGGCGACGGCCTCGGCCGCCCCCGTGGCACGGTCCACGATCGTGGCCACCGCGACGACCTCGGCGCCGGCCTCCCGCAGCGCCTCCACGGCGGTCAGCACCGAGCCGCCGGTGGTGGAGGTGTCCTCGACGGCCAGCACCCGGCGGCCCTTGACGTCGGCACCCTCGATGCGGCGCTGCAGGCCGTGGGCCTTACCGGCTTTGCGGACGACGAACGCGTCGAGCACCTTCCCGCGGGCCGCGGAGGCATGCAGCATCGAGGTCGCCACCGGGTCGGCACCCAGGGTCAGGCCGCCGACCGCCTCGTAGTCGAGGTCGGCGGTCAGGTCGAGCATGACCTGACCGACCAGGGGGGCGGCCACACCGTCAAGGGTGATGCGGCGAAGGTCGATGTAGTAGTCGGCTTCCTTGCCCGACGACAAAGTCACCTTGCCGTGCACCACGGCCTTGTCCTTGATCTGCTGCAGCAGCGCGCCGCGTACGTCACTCATACGAGTCAGCTTAAGCGCGCGCCCGGACCCTGGAACTCCCCACGCCTACAGACGGCGCCAGGTCCACGTCGTGGTGGCCTCCAGCGGCTCGATGGGGGTGACCAGGCGCGGAAGGGTGTTGAGGCCGTTGGGCGGACCGGTCTGCGGCTCCACGCACACCGCCTCCCGCTGCTCGTCGTACACCACCACCCACTCCTCGCGGCTGGTGACCCTCAGCTCCAGCCGGCTGGGCCAGGTGAGGGTGACGTCGACGCCACCGGGCATCCCGAAACAGTCGTCCCAGGGGCCCGGCTTCGGGTCGATGCGGTTGCCGGTGGGCAGGTGGTCGTCGCCGCGCTCCTCCTGCCAGGCGGGGCTGAAGTCGATGCGCACGTCCTCTCCGCCGAGGGTGCGGTTGAACCAGGGGTGCCAGCCGATCTGCGCCGGGAACGAGGAGTCGTACGTCTCCACGGACATGGTCAGCGTCAGAGAGTCCTCGGTGAGCGTGACGAGCTGGGTGACGCGGCCCGCGTAGGGCCAGGGGGCGACCAGGTCGTAGGTGAGGGCGGCCTCGACGCGGTCGGCGCGGGCCACCCGCCAGGCGCCGTCCCGCACGGTGCCGTGAATGGCGTGCGGCGGGGAGTTGAGGGGCATCCGGTGGACCGTGCCACCGTCGCGGAACATGCCGTCCCGGATCCGACCGCACCAGGGGACCATGGGGAAGCACCCGAAGCGCTCACCCTGCCGCAGCAGCTCCGTGCCGCCGAGGCGCAGGCTCCGGACGCGCCCGCCGTTCCCCGGTGCCAGCACGACTTCCGCGTCTCCCGCGGCCAACGTGATCTCGTCGTTACTCACGAGGCCGACCCTACTTGGCCGATCAAGGGGGCGTACGACAGCGCCTGGTGTGCCGTGCCCCGCGGGTCAGCGGCGGCGGCGCAGCAGCCGGCCCGCCACGATCGCCGACGCGACGATCAGGGCCGCCGCCGGGGCCGCCCAGCGCAGGGTCGCGGTGGCCGTCATGGTCTCCGGGGCGGGGACGGGTGCGTAGCGGCCACGCGGAGGCGCGTGGTCGACCTCTTCGGCGCTCCGGCCGATCATCGTGCGCCGGGCATGTGCCGCCTCGGCGGGAGGTTCTCCCTCGCCGTCGAAGTCGTCCGGGCCGAGGCCGCCCTCGGACTCGTCCTCGTCGGCGAAGGGGTCGAGGGACGACGGGGGGACCTCGGTGTCGTACGCCGACGGGGCGGCCTGAGGTTCGACCGGCGCTTCGGGGGGTTCCTCCGGCGCCTCGGCGGACCTCCGGCCCGGCGCGGCCCTCGGCTCCTCGGCGGGTGTCTGCTCCGTCGCGCTTTCCTTGGCGGCTGCCCTCCCTGACGTGTCGTCAGCCGCGTTTGACGCCGCCTCGGCCCCCGTCGCCGTCTCCTGCGTCCCCAGGCTCTCCACGAAGCGGCCCAACAACCGTGCCCCCGCCGCTGCCACCGCGTCCCCGGGCAGTTCCGCGATCCGGCCGTCGCCCGTGGCCGTGCCCGTGAACGCGACCGTCGTGCCGCCCTCGGCCGGGCGAAGGCGTACCGACAGGGACAGCTTCACCGTGCCGGTGCCGCGGACCTCCGTCCCCTCGCCCTCCACGGCGTACGAGCCGTCCTCCTGGCCCGCGACCCGCAGTGCGCCGCGATAGGTGATCGTGTGACCGGCGACGCGTACCTTCAGCCGGCCGGCGACGGACTCCATGTCCGGGTCCTGCTGGAGCCCGGGGACCGCGCGGGCCACCCGGGCGGGATCGGCCAGCGCCTTTCCGAGCCGCTCGGCAGGAACCGGAACGAACACCTCATGCTCCATACCAGCCGAGCCTACCCAGCGGCGCCCGAACCGCACCCCTGCATCACGGGATTCGCCACGGCAGGGGAGCCGGGCCGCTCAGTCGCAATACCTCGGGTGCACCAGCGTCGACGGCGGCAGGCCCGGCACCCAGGTGCGCGCCGCCGCCCGCGCGTCCGCCCGCAGCGACGCCGGGGTCAGCGTGCGCAGGCGCGGCTCGTGGGGGTCCAGGGTCAGGGCGGGGCGGGTGCGGGCGGCGAGCACGAAGCCCCAGTCGTCCGGTGTGCCGGCCGCGCCCGCCGGGCGGTCCGGCCCCGCCGTGGGGCCGGAGGCGCGGCCCCCGACGCGGTACGGGGCCGTACGCAGGTCCGCGGCCCTCACCGTCGCCTCGACCGTCCAGAAGACACGCGGGCGGGAGGTCACCGGGCCCGCGTGCACCACCAGCCGGCCACCGGTCGTGAGCACCCGGCGGGCCAAGCCGTAGAACTCCTGCGAGTACAGCTTCGTACTCGCCGTGATGCCGGGATCGGGAAGGTCGGCGATCACCACGTCGTAGGTCCGCCGGGTGTGCCTGAGCCAGCGGAACGCGTCGGCCGTGCGCACATGGACGCGCGGATCGGCGAAGGCGTGGTCGTTCAGTGCGGACAGGGCCGGGTCGCTGCGGGCGAGGCGGACCAGCGCCGGATCCGGCTCGATCACGTCGACCCGCTCCACCCCCGGGTGGCGCAGCACCTCGCGCGCCGCCAGGCCGTCGCCGCCGCCCAGGACGAGCACGCGCGCGTGCGGTCCGTCGCTCATCGCGGGGTGCACGAGCGCCTCGTGGTAGAGACGCTCGTCCCGGCCGCTCACCCGCAGCCGCCCGTCGAGGAACAGGGCGAGGGGACGTCCGTGGGTTCCGCCGCTCAGCACCACCTCCTGGACGCCGGTCCGCAGCGCGACCCGCACGTGCCCCCCGTAGACCGCCTGGCGTGCCGCCCGTTCGAAGTCGTCGACGAGGACGGCCGCCGCGGCGAGCACGCCCAGCACGACGAGGTTGGCGACGAGGAGCAGCCAGCGGCCGCGCCGGGAAAGGTCCCGCCGGAACAGACCGAGGACGAGGGCACCGCCCGCGACGGCGTTGATCGCGCCGGTGAGCAGGGCGCCCGTCAGCTGGCCGAGCTGCGGGAGGAGGAGGAAGGGGAAGGCGAGCCCGCCGACCAGCGCGCCCACGTAGTCCGCCGCGAACAGGTCGGCGACCGCGCCGCCCGCGTCCTGGCGGCGGATGCGCTGGATCAGCTCCATCAGCAGCGGCACCTCGGCGCCGATGAGCAGGCCGATCGCCAGGGAGAAGGCGACCAGCAGACAGCGCGGGCCGCCGGACCAGACACCGCCCCAGTCGCCGGTCCAGGCGAAGACCGCGTACAGGGCCATCGCGCTGCAGCCGCCGACGAGGGCGAGCGCGGCCTCCACCGCGCCGAAGCCGGCCGCGGCGCGGCAGCGGAGCCGCTTCGCGGCCAGCGAGCCGACGCCCATCGCGAAGACCATCACCGAGAGCACGACCGAGGCCTGGGTGACCGAGTCGCCGATCAAGTACGAGGCGAGGGCGACGAGTTCGAGTTCGTACACGAGACCGCAGGCCGCGCAGACGAACACCCCGGAGAGCACGAGGAAGCGTCCGGTGCCGGGGCGTACGGGCAGCCGCGCCTGGCTCCGGCGGCCGTCGCCCCAGGGGGGTGGCGCGCCGGGTGGTGCGGGCGCGTGCGGTTCGATCACGCTCGGAACGCTACGTCACACTCGCGCTGCTCCCTGTCACCCACACGTGTGGAACTGCCGGGGTGTCCGGCACCCCGGGGCCCGGGCGACCGCCCCGGCGGGCTGCCGTCCCCGCACCCGGTGACCGGCCCGTGGCCTCGCCTCAGACGCCGGACGGGCTCAGTTGCGCCGGGGCGGGACCGGGCCGTGCCGCCGGCACTTTCACCCCGACCCGCGTCCTGGTCGCCACCAGCTGGCCGTCCTGCGGATACGCGTGCCAGGTGCGCCAGTGCACCTGGCCCTCGTGGCGCTGGGCCAGCATGGCCGTGAACGCGTGCGGGCTGCCGGGGAAGACGCCGGCCAGGCCGTTGGGATGGTCGGAGACCAGGGCCAGCAGCTCCTGGGCGCGGCCCGCGAAGGAGCCGGGGGACAGGACCTCGACCCGTGCCGCGAACTCGTACTCCCAGTCGCCGACCCGCTTGGCGACAGCCAGCGGCAGGGGTGTGCTGGAGCCCGCGATGCACGCCACCGTCTCCGAGCACGTGCCCCGCTCCTCCTCCAGGAGTACCTGGTGGGACGCGCCGAGGAGTCTCAACTGGAGCTGGGCACCCTCGAGTTCCAGGTCGAGTGTGGCGAGAGCGGGCAGCGGCTCGCGGCCCAGGGTCCAGGCGAGGTCGGCCGCGCGCGTGTCGGTGTAGGAGGTGTTCAGGGTCGTGAGCATGGATCGGCTCCGCTAGCACGCAAAAAAGGGGAGGGGTTCCGGCGCTCTCCGGTCGGCACCGGAGGTTCGGCCGGCTCAGCCAGTCGGCACGCCGTCCGGGTCGGCCCGGACGGGCGAGACGCCTGCAGGACGGGCGTCCAAGGGCTGCGTCGGTGGTTGAAAGGGAATCATGAACTGTGGCACCGCCACAGCGTTTTTACCCAAGTTCGTAGGGTTTCCATCCCACCGGGGGCTCCACAGTGCAACTGTTCAACTACCGCGTACGCCGGGCGTATTGATGCGCAGGTCGGAGGCGCTTACGCGAGAAAGCCGTGAGCGCGCGTTCAGCACCGAGCGCCTATAGCGTGCGCCCTCGCGCCCCCCTGGCCGAGTGGCCTGCCGAGTGCCCGCCGGAATACCTGCGGCGGGCACTCGGCGCACCCGGACGCGTCCCCCGCGAAGCTCGGCTGCCCCGTGTCAGCTGCCTCCGCCGCATCCGCCCCCGCCGCACGACGACCCACAGGACGAGTGGCCCCCGCCGCACGAGTGGTGGCCGCCCGAGTGGTGCTCGCCGGACGACAAGTCGCCGGCGGCTCCCGCGGCCCACCAGCTGCTTGCGCTGTCGCTGCTGCCGCCGCGGCTGCGCGACGTCCCCCGCGCCCCCGTCCTGAGGCGCTCGCGCCGCATCGCGCGAACCTTGTCGTGCCTGCGGCCGACAACGATGAGACGCACGACGAAACCGATGCAGATGATCGCCAGACTGATACCGAGGATCATGGCGACGTCCCCCTTTCGAATCCCCCGAACCGGCCCCCCGTGGGCTGCTTCGTGTTCCTGGGTGCACGGGGGATGCCCCCGCGTCCCACTCCCCAAAGCAGAGTTGAGGAACTTCTGAGGGTCAACGCAAAGAAAAGGCCCCTGACCTGCACAGAAGGCAGATCAGAGGCCGTCAGGGTCTCACTGGGCCGCCTGTGGGCCGTGATCTTCCTGGGAGGCACGCTCAAACACGCTGTCGATGGCACGCCGGGCACGCTCGCGGCTGGGCGTCAGGGGGGCGTACACCCGCAGTGTCAGCGCCGGATCGGCATGCCCCATGTACTCGCTGACGGCCTTGATGTACTCGCCCGCGTCCAGCAACGCGGAGGCGTAGAAGTGCCGGAGGGCGTGCATGCCGTGCTCGCGCGCGGATTCGTACTTGCCGTCATCGTCCGCTTCCGGGATGAGGCCCGCGACCGCGAGAGCGGGCTTCCACTCCTTGCCGTTGAAGTTGCTCCGCCACACCATGCCCCCTTGCTCAGCCGGGAAAATCAACCGGGCGACACCTTCGGCTCCTCCGGCACGTCCCACGGCAACGTGATCTCTACGGGCTTGCAGGCGTCCATGTGCGCCCGGAGGGCTTGCGCCACAGAGTCAGGCAACGGCACGTCCCGCTTCTTGCCGCCCTTGGGGAGAGCGAAGACCCGGTGCCCTTCCACGTGCTTGATCTGCCGGACGACATGGAGCGTGCGCCCGTCGGCGTCGATGGCCAGTCCGAACACCTCGCCCTGACGCAGACCGCATCCGGCGCCGACATCGACCATCGCTTGGTACCGCTCCAGAAGGGCCGCTCGAACGGCGAACACCTGGGCGGGCGCCCACGGGACCACGGGACGCGCGTCAGGCCTGGGTCGCCGGACGCTTCGTGCGCCGCACGGGTTGCGCGACAGCAGCGAGTCATCAACGGCGGCAGACAGGACCGACTGAACGTCCGCGAAGATGTTCCGGGCGTAGGAAGGGCCCACTCCGGGCTTCGCTTCCAGGACAGCGAGGAACTCCCTGATGTGCTCAGGCCGGAAGGTCCCGACCGGCCGGGAGCCGAGCACCGGGCAGGTATGCAGCCTCAGGCGCCGACCGAGTTCCTTCCTGGCCGTCGCGCTGGGTGTCTTGCTGTCCAACCACTTCTCGGCGTACTGCCGGAACGTGATCTGCATGGACTTGGGGTCGGTGTACTGACCGCGCGTCATGTCCGTCTCGATGGCACTGAGCCACTTCTCCGCGAGGCGCTTCTTGTCGTCGGGGAAGCTCTTGGACTTCTCGGTGCCGTCCGGGCCGACGTAGCGGGCCCGGTAGCGGAGGCCGACGCCGCACCGTTCGTTCTTGACCTTGCGGGTTTTGCCGTCCGGCCCGGTCTCGGTCCTGTACCAGCGGTCTTGGACGTGTCCGGCCATCAGGCGGCCCCTCCATCAGGGACTCGACCCAGGCGCGCACGTCTTCCGGGTCGAAGCGCAGATGTCGGCCGACGCGGAAGCCTCGCGGGCCGATGCCTTTACGACGCCCCTGGTAGACGGTCTCGACGCTGGGCAGACGCAGCATGACCACGAGGTCTTCCGGGGTGAGGTACTGGTCAGGCAGGCGCTTCATGCGCACACCCCCCAGTCGTCCAGCTCTGCCAGCGCTTCACGTGCTGTCTCTCGGTTCAGTCGGATCTCCTACTGGACCGAGGCCGAAAGCTTCTCGAAGGGATGCCGTACCCGGAGAACCTCGATCACCACTTCGTGGTGGACCCGGCAAAGTTCGACTTCTACGCCGTGGACTGCTACCGGCTACTCGGAGAAGACCGGTTCGCCGAAAACCTCGCCCACGAGGTGATCCGGGCAGGCACCGACTTCGACGGCTCCGAGCGATCGCCGATGCGGATGGCAGAGGCGAGGATCACCCTCGGTGTGGTCGCGGCACGGCAGGGCGACTTGGACCAGGCCGTCAACTACGGCGAGTGGGCCCTGAAGGGCGACCGGCAGTCTCTGCCGTCCCTGCTCATGGTCAGCCGCGAGCTTGCAGCCATCGTCAATCGCGACTTTGCTGCAGAGCCGACTGGCCGTGAGTACCTTGATCACCTGACCGCGCTGAGCCGCACGAGCTAGACCCCGTTACGGGCTTCTCTACCTCATTCAAGCCCCGGCTGCGCTCCGCTCCGCCGGGCGCGCTTCCCGGCTCCGCTCCGGGCGACGCTCCTGCCTCCGGCCGGTGGCCATGAGTCGATCACCGCATAGAGCGGCCCACGGCCAAGACGATGGTTGCGGACGCTGCCCCCTCCGGAACAACGAAGAGACCACCCATCCGGCCGGGGTGTTCTCTTCGTTCTAGGGCCTGTCCGACGGGTCGCGTCACCGACCCCGCACCCGACAGCACTGTCACCCGAATGGCGCAACATGACGTGCCACCCACATGGGTGAAGATCAAGCTGAGTAGTGCCCCAACCGAGGCAATCCGTGAAAGGGGAACCAAATGCGCATTCGACGAATCCTCGCCGCCGTCATCGCCACGACAGCCTTCGCCGGACTCGGCCTCACAGGCGCCGCCACCGCCACCGCCACCGCACAGGGTGCCCCATCCTACGTCACCCCTTCTGAGTGCAAGCAGGGCGGCGGAACGCCCGATCTGGCGGACAACATCTGCAAGGGCGGTACGCACAACGGGGAGAAGATCGACTAAACCCCACAAGGCGCCCCGCAGCCACGCGCCGCGGGGCGTTCCCGCGCGAGCGTAGCCGGGAGAGTCGCAGGGATTGTGCCGACCCGTCGGGCACGCTAGGTCCGAGTCGGCCCGGAAGCACGCGGCGGGCGGGAGCTAGGCGAGCGAGGTAGTCCGCCTCCGGCGGGGGATCGGCCGGCACCGGGATGGAGGGGGCGCCGTTTCCGTCTGCGGGTCCATGGGGGCGTGCGCGGGGAGCTCCCATCCCGTCCGCCATCGCCCCAGGCAGAGCCGAGCAGACGCGGTCCATGGCGTCCAGGTCGTTCGTACAGTGGCGCGCTCACCCGGACGCCATGGACCACGCCCGCTCCACGGTGTGTGGGTCGACGGCGGACGGGATGCGAGCTGGGGTAGGTAGTGGTGCAGCAAGTTGCGTTGTGCCAGGTGCGCTTGACTCGGCCATGGAAGCTCCAGGCCAAAGCCGCTTCGCCGACCGCGTGGTCACGACTTAGACCATGGGCAGTTGGCGCCCAGGGCGCGGGAATCGCCTCGCCTCGGGTACGCCGCTCGGCTCGATCGAATCCGGGGCCGTCTGTGGGCCGTCCGAGGGCGGCCGACGGCGACAGACGATGACAGTTGTCGACGGCGCTGCCCCTGGTCAGAGATGGCTCGGCAGATCCCGCCGCAGGCGTTCTTCCGCGAAGCCATGTTGAGGAACTCCAGAGCTTCGGCGCAGGATGGCGGCCATGACCTCCAGCGCACGCCCGCTCCTCAACCGCCGGCTCGCCGAGTTCGGGACGACGATCTTCGCCGAGATGTCGGCTCTCGCGGTGAGCACGGGATCCATCAACCTCGGGCAGGGCTTCCCCGACACCGACGGCCCCGAGGAGGTCCGCGAGGCCGCCGTACGGGCGCTGCGCGACGGGCACGGCAACCAGTACCCGCCGGGACCCGGCGTCCCCGAGCTGCGCAGCGCCGTCGCCGAGCACCAGCAGCGGCTCTACGGCCTGTCGTACGACCCCGACACCGAGGTGCTGGTCACCGCGGGCGCGACCGAGGCCATCGCCGCGGCTCTGCTGGCGCTCCTGGAGCCCGGCGACGAGGTGATCGCCTTCGAGCCCTACTACGACTCCTACGCCGCCTGCATCGCGATGGCGGGCGGTAGGCGCGTGCCCGTCACCCTGCGGCCGTACGAGGGCAGTTTCCGGCTCGACCTCGACGAGCTGCGCGACGCCGTCACCGACCGCACCCGGCTGCTGCTGGTCAACACCCCGCACAACCCGACCGGCACCGTGCTCACCCGCGAGGAACTCCAGGCGGTCGCCGACCTCGCCGTCGAGCGCGACCTGCTCGTCGTCACCGACGAGGTGTACGAACACCTGGTCGTCGACGACGCCGAGCACGTGCCGCTGGCGACCTTCTCGGGCATGTACGAGCGGACCGTCACGATCGGCTCGGCCGGGAAGACCTTCTCGTTCACCGGGTGGAAGGTCGGCTGGGTCAAGGCTTTTTCACCTACCTATTGGGCGCTAGTCGCGTGAACGCCCGGTCGGGCATCGGCAAGGATGGCCCCGAAGGATCGACAGATACCCGGGTGAGGACGGTGGAGAGATGAGCGGCAGGCCGCTGCTGAACCGCAGGCTGGACGGGCTCGGGACGACGATCTTCGCAGAGATGTCGGCATTGGCGACCGCGACGGGCGCGATCAACCTGGGCCAGGGCTTCCCTGACACGGACGGGCCGGAGTCAGTACGTGAGGCCGCCGTCCGTGCGCTACGGGACGGGCGCGGCAACCAGTACCCGCCGGGACCCGGCATCCCGGGGCTGCGCACCGCCATCAGCGACCACCAGCACCGCTTCTACAACCTGAGTTTCGACCCCGACACGGACGTCCTGGTCACCGCAGGGGCGACAGAGGCGATCGCCGCGGCCATGCTCGCCCTCCTCGAACCGGGCGACGAGGTGATCGCCTTCGAGCCCTTCTACGACTCCTACGCCGCCTGCATCGCGATGGCCGGTGCGAAGCGCGTGCCGCTCACGCTGCGAGCGCCGTCCTTCCGCCCGGACCTGGACGAGCTACGCGCCAAGATCACCCCGCAGAGCCGCCTCCTTCTCCTCAACACCCCGCACAACCCGACCGGGATGGTTCTCACCGCCGAAGAGCAGAGCGCCATCGCCACACTCGCCATCGAACACGACCTGCTCGTCGTCACCGACGAGGTCTACGAACACCTTGTTTACGAGGGCACGCACCGCCCCATCGCGGCCCTGCCCGGCATGCGTGAGCGCACCGTCTCCATCTCGTCTGCCGGCAAGACCTTCTCCTTCACCGGATGGAAGGTTGGCTGGGTCATGGCGGACGGCCCGCTCGTCGCCGCCGTCCGGACGGCCAAGCAGTACCTGACCTACGTCAGCGCGGGCCCCTTCCAGTACGCGATCGCCGAAGCGCTGCGCCTGCCGGACTCGTACTTCGACAGCTTCCGCGACGATCTCCACCGCAAGCGCGACCTGCTCGGCGACGGCCTGCGCACGGCCGGATTCGAGGTCTACCAACCCCAGGGGACGTACTTCATCACCACCGACATCGCCCCGTTCGGCGAGAAGGACGCCTACGCCTTCTGCCGCGCCCTCCCCGAACGCTGCGGCGTCGTCGCCGTCCCCAACTCCGTCTTCTACGACGACCCGGACGCCGGCCGCAGCCAGGTCCGCTTCACATTCTGCAAGAAGGACGACGTCCTCCACGAGGCAGCCAGTCGGCTGCGACGCCTGGCCGACTGAACTCACGACGTCTTCGTCCCGAATGAGGTTCGGTCAAGATCGACACCGGGCGGCCCCCGCCGCCTGAGACTCCGCCTCTTCTCCGCCGCCGCCCAGCTCGTCACCACCGCCCGCCGCCGGCACCTGAGGTTCGCACGCCACTCGCCCTGGACCGACGTGATCACCGACGCCCTGGCACGGCTCGAAGCTCTCCCGAACCCCGGCTGACCAGCACGTTCCCGTCCCTGCAAGCAGCACCACCCGACCGGAGCCGTGGAACCCGGCGCCCACCCGACGCGACAGCCGGGCCATCACCCTGCCCACCATCAGCCCGAACAACCGAAACGGCCCGCCGAAGAAACCGACGGACCGTCACGTAGGGTCGGGGGCTGGCGCGGTTGCGGAGTACGTCCGCCCCGTTTCCAGCCCCCGCCGCATCGAACCGTGCGTGCGGTTCTCCCGCACACGGCTCACCGACGCCGTTCACCGCCGGCATTCGGCCTGCCTCGCCAGTCCCGAAAGGGTCTGGGTGCAACAACGGTTCCGTGCAGGGCGACCAGCCCCAACGAGTCGGAGGCCGCGTAAGCGACCACCGACCAGCCGAACTTCCGGCTGCGCCGGTGCTTCTTGGCGATGAACCCGCCGATCCGCATCCGCGCGTACGAGCTGATCTGGTCAAAGCGATGGGCCGAGTTCCCGAACCGGAAATACGCGCCCCAACCGCGTAGGAACGCGTTCACGTCCTCCACGATCACTTTGACCGGCCGCAGCATCCTGCGCCGTTCCGTGAGTTCACGGATCCGGTCACGGGCGTGCTGCACTGCCCTGTCCGAGGGCCAGCGAGCGAGGAAGGCGATCGGACGCCGCCCGCCGCGAGGCCGGGACGTGACCCACCGGTGATGGAAGCCGAGGAAGTCCACTCCCTCGCCTCCGACCTGCAGGTGCACGATCCTGGTCTTGGCCGCCTTCGGCTCCAGGCCGAGGTCGTCCAGCAGGACCTTCAGCTGCCCAAGGGCGGCTTCGGCCTGCTCGCGGGTAGTGCACATCACCACGGCATCATCGGCATAACGGACCAGAACCCCATGACGACGCGCGTCCCATGCCCGGTCCAGCCGGTGCAGATAGACGTTCGCCATCAACGGTGAAACCACACCGCCTTGCGGGGTTCCGGTCACCGGCCGACGGACCTGCCCGTCCTCCATCACTCCGGCCCGCAGCATCGCGCGCAGGAGTTTGAGGACGGACCGGTCGCAGACGCGTTCCTCGACCGCCTGCATCAACTTCTCATGCGGAATCGCCTCGAAACAGTTGGCGATATCCGTCTCCACCACCCAGCGCCTGCCCCGCCACGCCTCATCGATCAAGACTTGGAGGGCATCGTGTGCCCCGCGCCTGGGCCTGAACCCGAACGAGCACGGGAGCATATCGGCCTCGAAGACCGGCTCGAGCACGATCTTCAGCGCGGCCTGCACGATCCGGTCACGGACGGAAGGGATCGACAACGGTCTCTGCTCCGCAGTTGTGCCGGGTTTCGGAATGAACACCCGGCGCGCGGGCAGCGGCCGCCAGCGGCCTTCCTTGAGTTCCGCGGCCAGTTCGTCAAGGAGCCGGTCGATGCCGTACTCCTCAACCTGCGTGAGAGTGATGGCGTCAATGCCTGGAGCGCCGTTGTTCCGACGCACCATCACCCACGCGCGCCGCAGGACGTCCCTGCGGTGGACCTTGTCCCCCAGCGCGTGGAACCGTCCGGGCTCAGCCTTGGCCGCCCGGTAGAGCGCATGCTGCAAAGCTCGGACCGGATCCAGCTTCAGGGATCCCGACGTGGCGGAAATAGCCGTAGCGGCACTCACCAAGTCCCTCCAGACAGACTACGCATCGACGAAGCAGCGGCCCTTCCCTGACCGGGGGTTGTGTTGTCCCCCGGCTCATCGCAGTACTACGGCCGCCTCCGACGCCCACCCGGCTCGCGTCCACTTCCCGGGGTGCACCCGGTTATAGGACGCGCAGCTTCCGACGGCAGCTGTCCGCAGGCCGCCGGGCCGGGGAGGGCCTCCCCAGTTCCCGCTGTCACCGTCGCAACGTTCCATGCCCCATACGCCGGGGAGTCCTTCACGGCCGCATCTCCAGGATCTTCGCCGCTTCCATGGCCTTCGCCCTGATTTCGGGGGCTCGGCACTCCCTGTCCCCGTCCCGAGAGACGGGCCTCTAACGACGCCGCAGACTTCGCTTCATGCTACGGACCGCTGCT
Organism: Streptomyces sp. NPDC022910; assembly: GCF_055561075.1. Taxonomy (NCBI): domain Bacteria; kingdom Bacillati; phylum Actinomycetota; class Actinomycetes; order Kitasatosporales; family Streptomycetaceae; genus Streptomyces; species Streptomyces sp. NPDC022910. Next base: position 32,405 of record NZ_JBVHHL010000040.1, on the reverse strand, counting down.
TTGCTCCCCCTTTGAAGGGCTTTCGACACTGGGCTTCGACGCCGGGCGTTTCCCCCCGACGCCGCCAGTCTGCTACCGGGCCTCCTGGCAGCTACCCGGACCGGACTCCCACCGGCAGGCGACAACGAGCTTACGACCAAAGGTCACTTACAACGTCAAGACCTCCAGTCTGCTGGGCGCGCGAAAGATCGAGGCTAGGAGCCCCGTATCCCGGAATTCCCCCCTTGCACCAGAACGCAAGAGCCCCGCCCACCGGCCGCGTCACCCGCCGCCGAGCCGGCCCACAGGACTCCCTCCGGCCGTGTGACACGCCCTACCCCGGGCACCGCGGAACCCCAGGTCACAGGTTATGTGACCTGGGGTTTGACTGAGCCGCCCACAGGTGTCCGGCCGCCCCTGGCCTTCCAGGCCGGTGGCCGGGGGCAGTCCTCGGCACACGACGAGCAGGCTGGGGAAGGCCCGAGGTCAGAAGGCCTTCGCGAGCCGGTGGCGGGTCGCGAAGGCGATGGCGACGGCGACCAGCAGGACGGCGCACGCGCAGAGAAAGGCCATCTGGGTGCCGGGGGAACTGATGAGCAGGCCGCCGATCTGTGCGCCGAGCGCGGAGCCGCCGAGACTGATCGTGGAGGACCAGGTGAATGCCTCGGTGACATGGCTCTCGCGTGCGGTCCGTGAAATGATCTCGTACAGGATCACAGTCATGGGCGCCTCGAACGAGCCGAGGACGACAAGGGCCAAGCCCATCGACCAGTTGTCCCAGACGAGTACGGGCAGGGCGGCGCCCGCGCTGACGACCAGCAGGCCCACCCTGAGTGCGAGCTTGAGGGACCAGCGCCGATTGCGGCTTCCGTACCAGAGTCCGCCGAGAATCCCGCCGACGCCCCACGCCGCATAGAACAGGCCGACGCCGCTGGCCGAGCCGTGATCGTCGGCGAAGGCGGGCAGCGCGACATTGTAGATCCCCGTCCTGATGGCGGTACAGGCGACCAGGGCCAGCACCAGGATCAGGCCCCCCGAGCGGAGAGCGCCGAGGGGGTCACGCTCGCTCGGGGTGGCGGGCTGGGTTCGCGAAGCCCGGGTCATCGCGAACCCGATGGAGCCTGCGGCGGCGAGCAGGCCGCCCAGGACGATAGCCGCCCCCGGGCTGCCCAGGAGCAGCATGACGCTGAGCAGGAGAGGCCCGCCTATCAGGAAGACGTTGAACAGCACCGTCTCCAGGGAGATACCCGCCGGCTCCATCCCGTCCGTCGCGCGCCACAGGGCGCGGATGCAGCCGCTGATCGGCGGAACCGTGGCGCCCGCGACGGCCACGCACACCAACTGCGTGGCCAGGGAACCGGATTCGAAGGCGACGAAGCCGATCAGCGACACCGGGTACACGACACCGGTGATGAGAAGCACACTCGTCTGCCCGTACCTGTCGACGCGGCGGGCGACGAGCGGCGCGAACAGCGCGGTGCCCAGGCTGTACGCGCCCAGGAACAGGCCGGCCGAGAGGTAGCCGGCATCCTTCGAGGTGGTGAAGACCACCAGGGCGAGGCCGACCAGGTAGAAGGGAAATCGCCCGACGACACTCCAGAACAGCGGGGCGCGCATGGTTCTGCTCCGCGCGGCGGCGACGAGTCGGTTCTCCCCGGACGGGGGTGCTGGGGAGGTCTCGGCTTCGCTGGGGATCGTGGTGTCGGAGGAAGGGTAATTCGCCATGGTATCTCGCACTTCAGGAAAGATTGCCTACGGTGAGTGCTTCAGATGTGACGCGGCTGTCGAGCTTGCTCACGAGGAACGCGGGGTCACTCGCTTCCGTCGGGCGCGGGGAAGACGCCATAGGGGTGGCGAGCCATCGTTACGGCGAGGTCCTGGACGGCGTATGCCGTCATGTAATAGGCCATGGGGGCCGCGTAAGGGACCACGGTCAGGGTGAACTCGGTCTCTCCGTCTCCTTGCGGCCCGATGTCGACCCTTTGCAGATCCGGTGTGACCGTGCAGTATTCACGCCCGTATTTGGCGACGAAAAGGCCGAGGTGGATCGTGCCCGGCCGTGCATCGCGCACCGCCACCCGCACCTGCTGGGTGCTTCCTTGGAGAAGATCCTCCTCGGCGTGGATCAGCAGTGAGGGTCCACCAGGCAGACGGAAGGCGACGTCGCTGCACCGCGTGCAGATGACACCTTCGGTGTCGAGTGCGGTGGGTACCAGGGCACGCCGAATGAAGCGCTCGGCAGGTCGCCCGCACTGACAGCGCACGCTCGCGAGCGATGAGGAATCGACCCGGCTGCGCTCTCCGAAGTGGCTGAAAGAATTGCTGAGTTCGTTGTCCGGATTGCTCACGAACTGCTCGGCGATGGCGAGGTCCAGCGACTGCAGGTCGTCGAGGAGGCTGCGGGTCGTCTCGGCCGGGTCATGAACCGCCTGGGACTCCCTGGCGACCTGGCTGTCGATCCTGGTGGCCAGGTTTTCGAGGCTGGATCGCAGGGGGTTGTTGAGTCGCAGGAGTCCGCCCGCCAGATAGGCGGTGAGGCGGGCGGAGGTGGTCAGCAGCAGCGGCTCCGGCATGAGTGAGGGCGGCTCCGGCGTGATGCCCTCCCCGTCGTCGCCCATGCCGAAGTGGACGTACGCGGGAGAGGGGCCCGCGGTGCGGATGCTGGAGTTGAAGGCCGCGGCGGAGGAACCGTGCGCGAGGACGGTCTCCATCCAGGAAAGGTTCTCCGCACGCCCGGCTTCGTGTGCCGTGATCGCGGCCACGACGTCCCTGGCGGTGCCGTCGATCGCATTGAGCATCAGTTGGTACTTGGGGTCGTAGATGGCCGCGTCGGTGAAAGGGCCGTTGTTGCACGAGCTCAGCACGACCTCGGCCGCGCGGATGTCGCGCAGCTGGATCAGCTTGTCCAGGGGTCGGTAGCAGGTGGGCTCGGCGGAGTAGGCGCAGATCGGGCCGATGACGTTCTCCTTGCGGGGAACGACCGAGTTCAGGCCGCAGATGGTGTAGTCGGCGAGATTGAGAGAGTCGTCCTTGCCGTGCCCCTGCAGAAGGAGGCGGGTCCAACGGGTGCCGAGGATCTCGGACCTGACGTCCGCGGTCTCCATGCCCCGCGCGTCGAGCAGGTGGATGCCGCTGCGCGAAAGCCCGCGGTCGACGGCGGTGAACATGCCGAGTTCCTGTACGTCCGGGGCCTTGCGAACGTACTGCTTGGCGGTGAACCAGGCCAGGGAAGCCGCATCCCGGCCGGTCAGGATCCTCAGACGCACATCGGGCCGGCGTTCGGCGGCGCGCAGCAATGGCCAGATGGTGTCCACCGTGAGGTGCTCGTAGAGACCGGCGATCAGCAGGGAGTGCACCTCGCCCCGGGCGGCATCCTCACCGGCCTCCCGCTGTCCATACTCACTCCGTGGCTCCTGCGGGAAGAGCGTGTCGAGCAAGCCGGCTCCGACCTCTCCCTTGTCGAGCCAACGGCCGGCGAGTGGATCAATGAGCGCGACAAGACCGGCAGGCAGCGCTTCAGGCTCCAGCATGACGCCGTACGAGCAGGCGGACGGCCGGCGCGCCTCCCCGTACAAGCTCGCCGCGCATTCGACGGAGGCCGCGAGATCGACTCGCCCATCGGTCCAGACCGGGACTTTCGCGCGGGCCGTATCCGCAAGGAACGCGTCAACGGCAGCGGCGTAGGAGGAGGCGTCCTCCAGGAGGGAGAATGGCGAGGCCGACATGATTGCGGTATCGCCGCCGGAAACATGAATCTCGGACTGCACCACGTATGACTCCTTCACAACGGCAATCGGCCTCGGGCAACCAACGATCAAGAGCCATGGCGTTCGGCAACCGAAACCGGCTTTCTCGTATCCGAGAGATCCTGGTCGGTTTGCGACAGCGCTCTGCACCGACGTATCGAGGCATCAAGACGGTACTTCCGTTCCGGCGCCCTGCGTATCCACAGCACGTTCATGTGCGAGGACACGTGACGCTTACCTCTTCTCAATGCGCCTGCACGCTTCGCTTACGCTGATCGATTTCGCGTCGACACAGTTCATGGAGCGCGGCACGAGCGATCGTGTCGTTCTGCCGGAAGAATTCATCATTGCTCTTCGGGGACGGGAACCGGCCGGATGCCACACTTCCCGAGAACAGCGTTCCTACCCCGAAACGGCTCTCGTGGGTGGTCCCATCAGCACGCTTCAGGCGATTGAGAGAATCGGTGTCGATGAGACCCACGGTATCGATGACACCCGTGGGATACCGGTCGCCGCCGTCGGGGGCCGATTGGGTCTCTTCTCTGATCTCATTGCGCTGGATCAGCTTGCGCAGCAAGGGGTCATTCACGCGAAGCATGGTTCGCTCCGGGAGCCGGGCCTCGATGAGGGACCGGGCTGTGATTGATCCGTTGACGTTGCACGACCGCGCGTGGAAGAGACCCTCGTGGGTGGTCACCGTCATCTCCGAGCCAAGGAATCTGACGATGCCGGCACGGGTCAGGGCGAGCAGTTCCTCCAGCCGCGGTCCGGGCGGTCCGCTGGTGAGAAATCGACAGAAATCAAGAAACGCAGGCAGATCTCGATCCCACGAGGCGGGAGAGATTCTCTTTTCGTCGACGAGTTCAACCAGCCTGGAGAAGGCGGAGAACAGACCGTGCACCATCGCCAGGTCCGCACTGTGCCGAGGATCGCGCCCGCGTCGCACTCCTGTGTCGATATAACCGATCATCCAGTTCTGCAAGGCATCCAGGTCGGGGAAGCGGCGGCCGGCCAGCGGATGGGCTGTTTCCTCCAGGTCGATCCGGTCCCCGTCGAACCGCACTGCCTGATCGACCAGCTCCTTGAGTTCCGGTCCGTTCCAATCAAGGGTGTCGAGGCGGTGAATGAACTGACGGGCGTCCATGTCAAGGAGCTCTTGGTGCGACTCGGCAAGCTCGCGATAGCCCGCGTGCGTGACTTCGCGGGCAATCAACGGCCAGATGTCCACGGCGAAGTCCAGGGGGCGGTCGCCGAGGGCGGCCACGGCCGCGGTGTCGAGGTGGCCGAACGATTCCGGGGGTGATCCGGCCAGGCTGTAGTGGGTCTTCGACCAGTACGGTACGCCGCGCCGCGAGCCCACGAAGAGGACGGGTTCCTTACCGGATGGCTTGTAATGCAGCTCACCGGAGTCATCACGATGGAATGTGCCGCCGCGTCCGGAGGTCAGCAGTACGGCGGTGTCGATGAAACACAGTCCAAGCCCACGCACAATCACCGGTTCGGCGGCGGGTATGCGGTCAAGGAAATGATCGGCGGTCGATCCCGAGGGCAGATAACACAGGTCATGGGCGGCCGCGTATTCCGTCAGACGCACCTCTTCCGCATCCGGCTCGACATCGACGTTGCCCTGTGCGAACAGCACGATGTCGACGTCCACCGGAGGAAGGCCGTCCGCCATGACAACGCGTTGTCGGCCAAGAGGAAGGTCGTGCACGTCGACGGCCCGGCCTACGTGTGAATGGACCTGCACCTGGGGCGTGCCATTCTTCGCCAACTTCCGGAACACCCACGACAGATAGTCGCTCTGCGTCCGACGCGTAGTGAACCAGCCGTCGTGCATCCTCCTTGCCTCGGCCGACGTGGCGGGAGCGTGCCGGAATCCTGCGGGCGACGACAGGCGGCCAGTGGCCAGTTCCTGGGCCCATTCGCTGAGCGTGGGACCGGGGACGATCGGGCCTTCGCATTCGACGGTCTCGTCGGTGAACATGGTGCAGCTGCCGGCTGTGGTGTTCATCCACAAAAGAGGTGACTGCTGGGACCGCCAGATGCGGCCGCCCCCTGGTGGGTGAGGATCAATGACGTGGACGGCTATCGTCCGGTCCGGCGCACACTCGGCAGCGTTGGCGATGAGACGTTCGAGAAGAGAGGTGCCACGCGGGCCGGCGCCAATGATTGCCACGGCCAGTGTACTCGTCATATTCCGTTCCTACGCCTCGGTCAGGTTTGGGTCGTATCGCATGCGCTTGAACGACGCGTCGCGGTACTGAACGAGCAGTACGGCGGATCCATCACGGGAGCCGTGGGTTACGCGGCGTTCTGCCTGCGTCCGTCGATCAGCGCGGCGAGCTCCGCGATATTGGCGTCGCCGATCAGCTCGCTCATCTCCACCTGGACCGAGCTCTCCCGGAGGATGCGGTACTGCACGCCGACCGTCTGCAGCGAGGTCGCGGCGAGCTCGCGCAGGGTCCGCGCGGCGACCTCCTCGGACTCGGCCAACTGCAGCACCTCCCGGACGGTGGTCTGCAGCCACGACAGAGTGGTGGGCTCGGCGCCGGCGTTCTTGTGCACTTCGGTGACTCCTTCGTTGGGTGACTGGAGGCGAGGGCCGCTCATACGGCCCTCAGCAGGACGCACATCCGCAGCCCCGACACACTCGACGCCAGCAGGTAGAGCCCGTCCGGGTGGACGCCGCCGGTCGACTGCCGGTCGACGAGGTTGATCAGCGGGTCCGCGGCGAAGCAGTGTCCGACCCTGGTGATGTTCGAGGTGTCCAGCTGGGACGGGCGGAACCCGGCCTGGACCTCCTTCATCATCACGATCGGCAGAAAGATGTTGGTGTGCAGCAGGCCGTCGATCTCCTCGACGCGGATACCGGCCTCGGCGAACAGCCGCTGGTTGGCCGCCTTGGCCAAGTCGGCGCTGATCTCGGTGCCCCGGAGCATGGAGGCCGGGTCCTGGGCGTGCGCGTCGGCGACCCACTCGTAGGATTCGGGAGCGCCGTCCACCCGCTGCGAGATCAGGCAGGCGGCCGCGCCGTCGCTGAACAGGGCGAAGTCGGCCAGCCGCGCGGACTCGTCGGGAACCGCGTCGGTGGTGATCACCAGCACGGTCCGGTGCCGGCCCGCGGCAACCATCGTGGCGGCCGTCTGCAGACCGGTGAGCAGGGACGCGCACCGGTTCAGGGTGATCCCGGTGACCGGGACGTCGCTGAGTTCGAGGCCGCGCAGGACCGTCGCGATCAGGTCACCGTGCTCCCCGACCTCGCTGGGGAACGTGTTGCAGCACAGCACGAGCGCATCGATCCCGTCCGGCGCGACGCCCGCCGCGTCAAGGGTCTGCCGGCCGGCCCGTACGGCGAGCGTGGCCGTGTCGAGCTCCGTACGGCGCACGGTGCCCCAGCCCCACATCCCGGCATCGGGCACCATCCGCCGGTCGTCCACGAATTCGGCGAATCCCTTGATCTCGGAATGATCTGTCGCGATCTCGCCGAGCACATACCTGGGCGAGCGCAGCACTACGCGCCGGTCTTCAGTCGTCTTCATATCAGCCCAGCCGCCTGCGCAGGAAGTCGGCGATCAGACGCATCGCGTTCCTGGACGTCTCCAGCACGGCCGAAAGCTGGAGAAAGCCGTGCGGAAGATCCTTGTGCGGGTGGAATTCCACCGGCACATCCGCGCTTGAGAGCATTTTCGCGTATTCCTCGCCCTCGTCGTACAGCGGGCAGTACTCGGCCGTCAGCAGCAGAGCCGACGGAAGTCCGCTGTGGTCGGCCGCCTTGGCCGGTGAGGCATAAGGCGATTCGCCGTCGGCGGGATCAGCGAGGTAGTGCTCCCAGAACCAGGCCGACGACTTCGCGTTGAAGAACATCGGATCGACGTTGTCGCTCATGGACCGCGTCGTGGCGTCATTGCGCGTCGGCGGATAGACAAGCACCTGGGCGGAGACCTTCGGCCCGCCCTTGTCCCGGGCCATCAGGGCCATGACCGCGGCGAGGTTGCCGCCGGAGCTGTCTCCGGCGACGGCTATGCGGGCGGGGTCGGCGCCGAGTTCGGACGCGTGCTCCCCCACCCACCGCACTGCGGCGTAGCAGTCGTCGATGGCGGCCGGGAACGGGTGCTCGGGCGCGAGCCGGTAGCCGACGGACACGACCACACAGGGGGTCAGGCTGGCCACCGCGCGGCAGATCGCCTCGCACGTGTCCAGGGAGCCGACGACCCAGCCGCCCCCGAAGAAGTACACCACCACGGGGAGCGGATCGTCGTTCTCGCGCTGCGGACGGTACGCCCGCAGCGTCAGCGGACCCGCCGGACCGTCGATGTCGAAGTCGAATACCTCTTCGGGTTCTTTCACCCAGTCCCAGATCTCGGCTTCGGTCTCCCGATCCGCTACCCGGGCCCGTTCCACCGACATGGTGTACAGCGGCGTGAATCCGGTGGTGACACGGTAGTCCCTGATTCCCGCGTAGAGCGGATCAAGCGGCATGAAAAATCCCTCAGCTCCCAGGACTGCATCAAGAAAATCCGAACCGAAATCGAGAGTGGCACAGCCCGGGACCGCACCGGGTAACCGAGGTGATGAGCCGCGGCGGGAATGGGTCAGCGCGATGTGTCCGTTCGATGAACTTGCCGCGGACGCAGCGGAATCGGTGGTGTCGTAACGTCCTCCTCCGGTGCTGCTGCGGGACGCGCCCACTGCGCAGACCGACACCGAGGCCCCGGGGCGCTGTGGACCCTGGCCGGCCTCCTCGGGCTGCTGCGCGCGCGACTCTGTCCGCGGCTGCGCCGCCCAGACGACGTGGTGGCCGCCGTTCATTCCTGATAGTTCGACATGTGACAGGAGAGAACCAGTGAGTGACTTCGAAGGACTCGTGGCGATCGTTACGGGTGGCGCCCAGGGAATCGGTCTGGCCACGGCGAAACTGCTGACCAGCAGGGGCGCGAAGGTCGCCGTCCTCGATCTCAAGACGGAGGGCCTGCCGGACGACGTCTTCGGCGTCCAGGCCGACGTCGGCGATGACGCCCAGGTCGAGGCGGCGGTGGAGGCCGTGGTCGAGCGGTTCGGCCGCCTCGACATCGTGGTGAACAACGCCGGCATACCGGCGGTCGGCGATGTCGCCACGAACAGCTCCGAGGAGTGGCTGAACGTCCTGAACGTCAACGTGGTCGGCATGGTCCGGGTCGCCCGGTACGCCCTGCCGCATCTGCGCCGCTCGCCCGCCGCGTCGATCGTCAACACGTGCTCGATCGTGGCGTGGGCCGGACACCAGACGCGCACGCTGTACTCGGCCAGCAAGGGCGCCGTGTACTCGCTGACCCTGGCCATGGCGACGGACCACGCCCGCGAGGGAATCCGTGTCAACTGTGTCGCGCCCGGCACGGCGGACACCCCGTGGGTGGAGAAGCAGCTGCAGGGGACGGAGGACCCGGAGGCCGCGCGGGAGTCGCTGCTCAAGTTCCTCGCGCCGGGCCGCCTGGTGACGGCCGACGAGGTGGCGGGCGCCATCGCCTACCTGGCGAGCCCGCTGTCGAGCGCCTCCGTCGGCATGATGCTCGCCGTGGACGGCGGCCAGCACAGCCTGCGCCTGCGGCCGCAGGACCAGCAGCATCTCATCGGGCGCTGAGCCGCGCACACGCATCCGGCCCCGGGACCATGGACATGGTCCCGGGGCCGGATGCGTGTGTGGAGTCGCACCCTCTACGGGAAGACGTGCACCTGCTCCGGCACGGTGGACGGGTCGCCCGGCCACAGCCGCATCTCCCCCACGTCCGGGCGCAGGATCACCGCCGCGACCGTGCGCTCCCGCCGGATGTCGCCGTTGTCCGGCACCAGGATCGGGGGCGTGGCGAGGAGCCGGTGATGGTTCTCCGTGTCGCCGGCCTTCGGGATGCCCGCGTCAAGGACCGTCCGAAGGCGCCGCTTGGAGGAGTTCTTGGCGAAGACGTTGATCTCGTCCTGCTCGGCGAGCTCGGGGTCCAGGAAGTGGTTCGTGTGCACCAGTTCGTCGCCTTCGAGGACGCGTCGCCGCGCGACCGTCGCCTCGACGCACACGGTCCGGTCCACGCCGCAGATCATGAACGCCCGCGAGCTGGCCAGCGGGAGCTCCCGGAGGATCCCGACGGCCTGCTCGACCGTGCCGGCGGTGTCGAGGACGTGCCGGATCGCCAGGTACGGCGGCACGCCCGGCTGCCAGTCGCCGCCGAGGACGAGGTTGATACCCACGGCGATCCCGGCGTCGTTGACACCGAGGTAGCCGAGGAGACCGGCGAAGCTGAGCACCAGGGAGCGGTGACGCGGCCCGGAGACCGACAGCACGGCGATCTGGTCGTCGAGGTTGCCGTTCAGGTCGACCGTCTGGGCGAGCACCGGCTCGACGCCGACCGAGGCGTACGTGGTGCAGTCCCCGGCGGTGACTCGGCTGTAGCCGATCAGCTCGCGGCGCAGTTGCAGCAGCCAGGCCGCGTCGCGGTCGATCCCGGCGCCGGCGGCGAGGCCGTCGATCTCGGCGGCAAGGTCCGGCAGCGCTTCGGCGGTCACCGCACGGTGGGCCGCGATGTCGGGCCGCAGCGCATCGAGGTCGGCCGGCCGGTCGGTGAGGTGGCCGAGGCGGGCGAGCGAGTCGTCGAGAAAGCCGCGGAGCCGCCCGGCCAGCGCGCGCCCGTGGATGAGACCACGGGCATGCGGCGAGCCGGACAGCTCCAGGAGCGGCGCGTCGGTCACGCGCACGGGTTGACCGCCCTGCCGACGCGGCAGAGCTGGTCCTCGACCGAGGGCCATTCGGCGCGGAGCACCGAGTAGTAGATCGCGTCACGCCTGCGGCCCTCGGGCATCGGGTTGAAGCTGCGCATGACGCCTTCCTCGTACGCACCGATCTTGCGCAGTCCGGCGCGGGCCTGGACGTTGAGGACGTCGGTCTTGAACTCGACGCGCTCGGCGCCCAGGACGTCGAACGCGTGCTGGAGCAGCAGGTACTTGGCCCAGCGGTTGATGCCCCTGCCCTGGAAGTCGACGCCGAGCCAGGACCAGCCGATCTCCAGTCGCCCGTCGGCTTCGCTCAGGTTGCCGTAGCTGGAGCTGCCGGCGACCTGTCCGGTGCTCTTGTCGACGATGACGTAGACCGCGCGCTTGCCGGCGGCCTGGTCAGCGAGCATGGCGTCGAAAAACTGGTCAAAATCAGCGTCGCCCTCGACACGGGAAACGAAGTACGTCCAGATCCGGTCGCCGAACGCGATCTTGCGCAGGGGTCCACGGTCTTCCTCCGAGATCGGGTGAAGTTCGACGTGCTCGTTTCCGAGGAGCGCGGAGGCGTGCCGGCTCCAGGCGTGGTGGGTCAAGGAACTCATCCCTTCAGGGGGGCGTGGGGGCGGAGGGCGTCGACGACATTGCCGAGGGTGCGCATCCCGGCGAGGTCGTCCTCGGTGAAGTTGTCGAGGCCGACGTCCGCGGCCTTGCACAGGGAGGTCAGGAACAGGACCTTGTTGAGCGAGGTGATCCCGTACGTCTCCACGAGGTTCTCGCCGAGGTCGAGGCTCGCGGGGTCCGGGTGGTCGCGCAGCACCTGGGAGAGCGTCTTGCGGGCCAGGGTGTCGAGGTCAGTGGACAAGGATGCCTGCCTTCGGGTTGTCGATCCGGTCTCTGTAGCGGTCCGCGATGCGCTTGCGGATCGGTTTGAACTGCGATGTGAGGAGGCCGCCCTCGACGGTGAACGGCTCGTCGGCGACGATCACGCGGATGATCCGCTCGTCGCGCTCAGACGCGGCATTGACCGCGGCCAGGGCCTCGCCGATCGCGGCGGTGTCGACCGGTCCCGGGTGGGGTGAGACGACGGCGACCAGTCCGGCCTGGCTGGGGCAGTACACGACGCATTCGGCCACCGCGCCGGTGTCGCGGAACCGCGTCTCGATCGGCCTGACGATGATCTTCTTGGCGTTGTCGAGGACGATGACGTCGTCGCTGCGGCCGAGGATGTAGAGGAATCCGTCCTCGTCGAGGCGGCCGAGATCCCCGGTGCGCACGACGCCGCCCGGCCGGAACATCCGCTCGCTGTCGCCCGACGCGGCGTACGTGTACGCGGTGTTGACCGGATGGTCGCTGCGGATGCAGACGATGCCCTCGTCGTCGACGACGATCTCTTTGCCGGGCAGCGCTCGGCCGACGCTGCCCTCGCGGTGGGCCCCGGGGTGGTTCTTGGCGGCGATGCAGGTCTCGTTGAGGCCGTAGCCCTCGAAGATCGCGAGGCCGGCCTCACCGTAGAACCCGAGCGTTGCCGGGTCGGCGGGGGCCGAGCCCGTCCACAGATAGCGGATGCGGTCGCCGAAGAGCTCGGCCGCGGCCTTGGCCGGTTCGACGCCCCCGTCGATGACGCCTTCGATGTGCCGCTTGGCCGTGTCGAAGAAGGCGGGGACGCCCATGACGACGGTGGGACGGACGGACGGCAGCACGGCGAAGACGGACTGGTACGTCGTGATCGTGATGTCGTGGCCCCAGTACAGCGCCGAGTACAGCCAGTAGCGCTGCTGGAGGAGCGAGAGCGGCAGGAACGTCAGGATGTCGTCGCCAGGCTTGTGCGCGAACAGGCTCTGCACGGCGTGCAGCGAGGAGTCGATGCTGCCGACGGTGGCCTCAAGTCCCTTGGGAACACCGGTCGATCCGGACGTGAACTTGACGGTCGTGCACTGCGTCGCGGCCCACTGCTCCGGCTCGAACCCGTCGGTGTCCTCCTCGGCGTAGTCGGCGACGGCCGAGATCGGCAGGACCCCGGACGGAGCGTCGTCGGGCAGCCGGACGTCGGTGTAGAGGGCGTCGAGGCCGTAGCGCTCGACCAGTTCGGCGTCGGGGCTGAACTTGCCGGGCTCGAACCCGGCAGTCTGCGCCCCGAGCATGAGCGCGGCGACGTCGAGCAGCACCCATTCGAGCCGATTGGCCGAGAGGATGCCGATACGGTCGCCCGCGCCGATACCCCGGCGGCCCAGCGCCGCGGCGACGGCCCTGGCCCGGTCGTGGAACTCGGACAGCGGCACGGTGGTGCGGTGGCCGAGTCCGGTGACGGTGAGGGAGCCGTCGTGCGTGGGCCGCTCGGTGATGATGCGGTTGATGATCGATACGGTCATCGCTGCTCGCCGCTGCCGAAGAAGCGGGTGCCCGCGAGGGTGCAGCGGCTGCCGGGCTCGACCAGGCCGACCGTGTCGGACCAGGTGTCGACGGCCGGGATGCCGAGGGCGGCGGCGAGCTTGGCCGAGAAGCGGGGCATCAGCGGCGCCGACGTGGTGGCGAGCAGGCGGGCCGCGGCCAGTTCGAGCGCGAGGGCGGTACGGGCCTCGGAACTCCACCGGCCGCTGTGCGCCAGGGCCGACTGCTGACGGGAGAAGGCGCGGACGTCGGTGACGATGCCGTCGAGCGCGGCCGCGGCGGCCGTCAGCGAGAACCCCTCCGGGTTGAGGGCGGCCGTGACCTCGTCGAGCCGTATCGACAGGCGAGCCAGGAACGCGGTGTGCTCGGTCGTCCAGGTGCCCGCGTCGGGGGCTACGCCGTCGAAGTGCTTCTCGACGCGCTCGCCGAGACCGGTGAGCCACTCCTGCCACTCGCCGACCAGGGTGTCCGCGCAGGCACGGTCGAACTCGGCGCGACGGAAGTCGGTGCGTTCGCCCTCGGGCCGGGTGCGGGAGAGGTAGTAGCGCACCGCGTCCACGGTGTCGGGCGTGAGGATCTCCTTGCCCCAGATCGCGTGCCGCCGGCTGGTGGAGAACTTCTGGCCCTCCAGCAGATAGAACTCGTTGACGTGGTAGTCGATGTCCGGGTTCCACTCGGGGTGGGCGAGCCCGTACAGGACCGGGTAGAGAATCGCGTGGTAGAAGCTGTTGTCGTACCCGAAGAAGTGGACGATCTTCCAGTCCTTGGAAGGCACCTCCTTCGACCACTGCTGCCCCATCCCGGCGCCGAGTCGCTCGATGCCGTGCAGGAAGCCGTGGCTCATCTCCGGCCAGACCCAGATGACCTGTCCGTCCAGGTCGTCCTCGGCGGGCCGCACGCCCCAGTCGGAGGGGTGCGAGACCGGCAGGTCGAGCGTCTTGCGGGCGAAGACCCGCTCGGCCAGTTCACGCAGCCGGACCGGGACCCGGCCCAGCCTGTGGTGGTCGGCGACGGCGTCGGCGAACTCGTGCAACGGCAGGGTGTACCGCACGACCTCGCTGGTCTTCGGCGCGGCACTGCTCAGGCGTGAGGCCGGGTCGACGAGGTCGGCGACGAGGTTGGGCTCGCCGCACTCCTCGCAGATGTTGCCGCCCGCACCGTGCGAGCAACTGGGGCAGGTGCCGCCGACGTTGACCTCGTAGAGGTACTCGCCGGTCTCGGCGTCGAGCAGGGCGGGCGTCGCCCTGGGAGTGACGTGTCCGGACTCGACGAGCCGGGTGAAGTAGCGCTGGAGGCCCTCGCGGTAGCCCTCCTCCGTGCTCGTGACGTAGTACTCGTCGACGCTGATGTCCATCGCGGCGAGCGTCGCGGCGATCTCGGCCGAGAAGTGCGCGGCGACCTCGGCGGACGTGGAGTCCTGGCGGGCGGCGACGGCCGTGACGTAGCTCTGGAAGTCGTCACTGCCGGTCAGGTGCCACGCCTGGTTGCCGATGAGGCGCTGGTAGCGGACGTAGACGTCGGCACCGAGGTAGGGGCCGGAGAGGTGACCGAGATGAAGGTCGCCGTTCGGGGTCGGCGGCGTGGAGAACACGAACTGGGGACGGTCGGTGTGGTTCGCGCGGACGCGCGACGTCGCCGATGCACGGGCGCGGGCCGAGTCGCGCCAGTACTGGGTCAGGAAGACCAGGTCCGTCTCGCCGGTGTTGGTGATGATGTGCGACTCGAACGGCTCGAAGAGCACCACGGTGCCCGAGCGGACCGGGTGGCTGCGGCCGTCGACGGTCAACTCGCCCGTACCGGCGACGATGACGAAGAACTCGGTCTCGTCGTGCCGGTCGGGGTGCGAGGAGGCGCCGGGGGCGACACGGCCCCAGCCGGCACCGACACCGAGGCCCTCGACCGGGGACATCTCGATGCCGAAGGCGTCGGACAGTTCGGATTCGCTGTACTGGTTGAGGATCATGACTGCCTTTGTAGTAGCTGGGAGGTGGCCCCGGTCGGTGTGAGATCCAGGGCGGCGACGGTCTCGGCGGCGATGGCCGGGGCCAGGCGGTAGCCGGAGCCGTTCGCGGCTCCGGCGAAGACCAGGCCGGGCAGCAGCTCGGCGACGAGGGGTTCGCGGCGGGGGCTGTACGCGTCGCAGAACACCCGGCCCGAGGTGCACCGGGCCACCAGGCCGGGCGCGAAGCGGCCCAGGACGGCGCGGGCGTCGTCGAGGTCGGACGGCTCCAGGACAAGGCCGATGTCGTCGGGGGCGACGTCCCAGCGGTTGCAGGTGTAGCTGAACAGGTAGTGACCGCGCTCGTGGAGCGGCAGGAGGAACGCGTCCTCGTCGTGGAAGACCACGAGCGGATCGCCGGGTGCGGGAGTCCATTCGAGATGGGCGGCGACGACCTTCTTGACGCGCAGCCCGAGCGGAGCGACGAGATCGGCCCAGGCGGGGTGCGCGATCCACGGACCGGGGGCCAGGACGACCCGGCGGGCGAGCAGCTCCTGCCCCGGGCCGAGAGTGAGGCGGTGGTACGCGCCGTCGAAGGAGAGGTCCGTGACCTCGGTTCCCTCCAGAACGGTCACCTGATCGCGCAGCCCGGCCAGAACGCGCTCGGCGACTGCCTGGACGTCGGCGTACTGACACCCGTCCAGGTCCCATGCCCGGGAGCCCGGCGGGACCGCCCAGCCACGGGCCGGGGCGGTCTCGTCACCGAGGCGCAGGTATGTGGCGGAGACCGCGTCGGCGTCGCCGGCCGCGACCACCGTCGCACCCACCGTGCGTATCGGCAGGCCGAGTTCGGCGGCCAGGTGCTCCCAGACGCGCTGGGAGTGCTCGGACATGGACCTGACGCGCTCGGTCGCCCCGCGCGGGAAGTGGACACCGGCCGAGCGGCTGGAGGCGCCCTGGCCGATCAGGCCGCGTTCCAGGACGGCGACGGTCGCGTCGGGGAACGCCGCGACCGCTTCCCGGGCGATGAGCGCGCCGATGACTCCGCCGCCGACGATGGCGAGGTCTACGCGGTCCACTGCGTGCCCCGTCCGCTCTTGGCCGACCAGTCGATGAACGACATCGCCATCTCGGGAGCGCTGCAGCCGCGCAGGCGGTTGGCGATGCGCTGGGCCCGCCAGGCGTTCAGGCTCAGGTTCACATCGGGCAGGCCGCGCTGGCCGCGTACCGCGTTCTGCACGAAGATCCTCCGGTCCGGCGGGCCGTCCCAGGCGACCGCGAAGTCCTCGTCGACACGGACCTCACCGTTCTCGGTCTCGATGCGGTCCTTCAGGGCATCAAGGAACTTCTTGGGAGTGGGACGGAAGCCGGTCGCCCACACCACCGCGTCGACCGGAAGGCACTGACTCTGGCCGGACTCGTCGTTGTGACGCAACGTCACTTCGAACGTTCCGGTGGCCGTGCGGTCGGCGGACACGACGGTCCGGTTGGGCAGCAGCCCGAAGCGGTGCTCGTCCCGCTCGATGAACTGGAGCCGGTACAGCTGCTGGTAGATCGCCCGGAGGGTCGACTCGGATATCCCGTCCGAGCTCAGCAGGTGGGCCGAGTTGAGCTCGGCGCGCTTGGACTCCGACAGCCGGTAGAAGTACTCGGAGTACTCCGGCATGTAGAAGTCGTTGGTGAAGGTCGAGTCGTCGATCGGGAAGTAGTTGCGGCGCTTGGAGACCCAGGAGACCCAGGCCGGGCGCTCGGAGTCGGGCCGGGAGATGAGATCGAGGAAGGTCTCGGCCCCGGACTGGCCGCCGCCGACCACGGCGACCCGCTTGCCCGCCAGGTTGCGCGCGTGGTTCAGATACTGACTGACGTGGAAGTGGCCCGCGCCCAGGTACGGAAGGGCGAACTCGGGCACCCACGGTACGGTGCCGACGCCCACGGCGATGTTGTCGGCGGTGACCTGACGGCGATCGGTGGTGACGCGGAAGACGCCGTCGAAGTCGACCCGTTCGACGGTCTCGGAGAAGACCACGTTCTCGTTCTTCTCGGCCGCCCAGGCCAGGTAGTTGCGGAACTCGGTGCGCGGCACCTCGGCGAACTGGGCGTTGAGGAAGTGGTAGATCCGGCCGTGCTCGTGCAGGTACGACAGGAACGAGAACCGGTTGGTCGGGTCGGAGAGGCTCACCAGGTCCTTGAAGATCGACACCTGGAGGGTCGCACCGTTGATCAGCTGGTCGTCATGCCAGGTGAAGCTCGGCTTGCGGTCGAAGAAGAGGTTCGGCTGCCCCGAATCGCCGTGCAGCAGCGCGGCCAGACTCAGGTTGGCTGGTCCTGCGCCGATACCGACGAGCCGGAGGTGACTGGCCTGCTCGGCGGCACCGGACGCCGTCATCGGCTTCTCTACGGGTCCCACGAAAGGTCCTTCCTGTGGAGGTGCAGGTTGTCGGCACGTTTCACGACGCCTTGGCGAGGCACCATCGGTGTCTGCCCGTGGGCCGGGATCAGTGCTGTCGTTCTCGGACAGTTGTCTGGGGAGTGCAGGTCGGACCGGATCAGGCGAGCCGGTTGGGCCCGTTGCCCACCTCCTCGGTGTCGGCGGTGGCCCGGTGCGGACCGGGCGGCAGGCCCCCGGCGAGGACTCGTTCGATGCCGCGGGCGGCGGTGACCGGGACGCTCCGGACCCTCGCGGTGCCGGCGTCGTTGCCGGTCACGTCGAGTCGGTAGCGGCCGGCCCAGGCGTCATGGAGTGGCTTCCCCTGTCAAGCAGGGGGTTCGGGCGTGCGGGCAGTGCGGCGGCCCGTCCTGGCCGTCCTTCACAGGGCGTCGGCGATCGTCATCTCGATGACCTCGGAGGACCCTTCGTAGATCCGCAGGGAACGGATCTGGCGATAGAGCCGCTCCATCGGGCTGCCCGCGACGAGCCCGGCGGCGCCGAAGATCTGGACGGCACTGTCGACGATCTCTCCCGCGGCCTCGGTGGCGTAGAGCTTCGCCGTCGAGGAGTGCTTGGCGTGATCGTGGCCGAGGTCCGTCGCCCACGCGGCGCGGGCGGTCAGCAGCGCGGCGGCCGAGAGCTTGACGTCCATGTTCGCGAGCGAGGACCTGACGAGCTGGAGGTCGGCGAGCCGGCCGCCATAAGCCTTGCGGGTACGGGCATGGCCGCGGGCGAGCCGAAAGGCGCGTCGGGCGAAGCCGAGCGCGGCGCCGGCCACGGTCGTCCGGGCCCGTTCGAGGATGTCGAGCGCGACCACGAGTCCCTGGCCGCGCTCGCCGAGCACGGCCTCGGGGCCCACGCGGACGTCGGTGAAGGTCAGTTCGGCCCAGGAGCGCGGCGCGATCGCGCCGATGGGATCGGCCTTGAGACCGAGGGCATTGCCGTCGACAACGAAGGTGGTCAGGCCCAGCGGTCCCGGGCCGTCGCCCGTGCGGGCGAGGACGACGCACACGTCGGCGATGTCGCCCTGCGCGATCCAGGTCTTGGTCCCCTTGAGGACGAACCCGTCCCCGTCGGGGGTCGCCTCAAGCACCGCGGCAGCGAGGTCGGAGCCCGCGCCGGGCTCGGAGAGGGCCAGCGCCCCCGCACGGGTCCCGTCGGCCAGGCCCGGCAGTTCACGGCGACGCTGCTCGTCGGTGCCGTGGCGGGATATCGCGGCGGCGGTGAGCTCCTGGATCGAGTACGTGAAGTCGGCCAAGTCCTCGTAATACGCCAGGGCTTGGCGCCTCAGGCACAGGGCCCTCATGTCGGAGTCCGGCTGGTCGGGGCCGAGGTGACGCAGCCAGCCCGACCGGCCGAGCTCGGTGAGCATCGCCCGTCCGACGGCGGCCGGATCGGTGGTGTCCAGCGACGCCCACGCCTCGGCCCGGTCCGCGCACCACTGCCCGATCTCCTCGGCGAGTGCGCGGTGGGCGTCGTCGTACAGCGGCAGGGTGAGGATGTCGGGGTCGAACACTTCGGAGAGACTCATCGTGATCCTCACTCAGATGGTCAATGCGGCGAGCGGCTCGGAGAATGGGCGGAAGCGGCGGAGAGGGAGCGTGCGATGCCCGCCGTGCCGCGTTGGCCTCTCACGTCGTGACAGGGAACGCCGCCTCGGCCGGCTGTTCTCCAGTACGCCGCGGGGCATGGGGCGGGCTCCTTCCGAGCGGCCGTCGGCCGCGTCATTGGGAAGCTACGGCCACTCCGGCGCCGGGCACGTCCGCGACAAGTTCATCCGCCGGGACGCAGGGCGGTTACGGCGCTCCGTCGCTCCTGCGCACCGCGTTTACCCGGACCGGCGTAAAATCCGCCGGCCGCCGGGGGAGCTGAAACACATCCAGGGCCGGCCCCACCTGATCGAGGGCCGGCCCAGGCTTTCACCACGTGATCGAGAGAGCGGACAGCGCGGAATCAACCCGCGTGGAGCGTGAAGGTGAAGTCGCTGGAGAGTTTTCCGCTCAGACGAACTGCCGAAACGAGACTGCCTTCCGTGATCAGTCGCTCGACCTCGGCCCGCGAAAGGCCACAGCCTTCCGCGATGAGCCGCACCGGCCTGACCGGAATTTGTGCATCAAATCGAACCGAGACATCAATCACTTCACGGCCCGGATGATCGGATCCACCGGTATCGAGCCGCCAGGCGTCGTTCCAGTCGAGGGCGATGTGATTGCGGCGCCGTATGACGCCGTCCTGGAGCAGCTCGGCCGCCAGGGTGGGGTCGTTCTCGTGTGCGCGGTCCAGCAGATCGGGCCTGACCGAGCGCACGTTCGCCCGCTCGACAATGGTGATCTTTGTGGTTGTGCCGCATTTGGTGCAGAGCGCGAGGAGCCAGACATCGAGGAGTTTGTGGTTCGCGTTGACGCGAAACTTGCCGGTCGTCCGGAAAGTGTCGGACGTACACGCCTGGCAGCGACGGCGGATGAGCGGCAGACCTACTGGCTTAACTATCCAGTCATTGCGCACAGAAGTACCCCTGTTTTGGTGTGCGTTCGCCATTGAATTGAGCACAGTGCTCGGCGCATTACTTCTCGGGATATCTCACGGGGTACACAAGGTATGGATTCGCCTGGGCGAATCCAGTTCGGCAGTGCAGTAGTGGTACATAACGGCATTGCTCCACTGGTATTCGGGCATCTCGACGTCGGGCTCGGCATCTCGGTTGGCGTGTCATCACCCTTGAGACCGGACTGCTTGCGCTGACCGTCCCAGCGAGTACGACGGACGCTACGGACGGATCGACACGCCGCGCATCCGCGTCAGGTTCAGCCACGGGTACGCGGTACGTGGACGCTCCGTTGTCGGGACTACGCGTCCCGCTTACGGCCTCGGCGTGACGGGACCGGGTCCCGGGCCATGATCCGCATCAAGTCCGCCTTCGCGCACACTGGTTCAACCTGCACCTCAGCCAACTGCGGCAACACCAAGGACAGTTCGATGTCACACACGCCCGGCCCGACCGATCCGGGGATGCCCGTTCCCGGAACCGCGGAGTCGATCAACGCCCGCGAGAGTCTTGTAGGAGCCGGAGACAGGACAGCCCCCCGTGACGGCTCCGGCGGACGGGGCCGGCCGGCAGGCGTCCTGTCCAGGGGGACGGCTCCCCACCGGAGTCCGGGTCCGATGGGAACGGCAGGCAGGTGGAGTGCCTGGACGGCGAGGGGGGAAGCGGAGGGGAGCAGGGGGGGAATGCCGCACTCCACAGTGGCATGTATGCGTGCACACTTCTCTCGACGTTCACAGCCCAGACTGCTTCTGGTGATGCCGACTCACCAACTCGTGCGAAAGGGCGCCGAGTTGGGATTCCGCATCTGGTCGATATGGGATCCGAAGCAGCTGGAGACCGACTTCGCGTCGAGACTCGAAGAAGCCTCGGAGGAGTTGCTGCTCACCGACTTCACCGACGAAATCGGATTGCGCGAAGCCATTGAGCGGACCGCACGGCATCACGGGATTGATGCCGTGATGCATTGCGGACACGGCGACTCAGTGCTGCCCGTGGTCCGGGAGGCATGGAAGCTGGGCCTGTCCGCGAACCCTCCGGCGGTGTACGAACGGCTCCGGGTGTGTGAAGGGGACGACTGGGCCCCGGCAGAGGCTCCCAGAGTGAGCGTCGAGACCCTGACCGTGAACGGGGCCCACCACATCGTGGGGGTAACGGCTCAACGCACCAGTGGGCCACCGCACTTCTACGTGACGGGCTACCTTCATCCGGCGCCCTTGACCGACGATGAGCGATGGGCGATCGAGGCAGTGGTCGAGGAGCGGCTGACGGCGATCGGATACCGCTCCGGCCCGGTCCACACGCAGGTGGCGCTGCTGCCATTCGGGCCGCGGATCGTGTCGTGCCGAACACATCTGGGTGGCGACCGCATCCCCCTGCTCGTCGAGATCGCGCGCGGGTTCGACATGGAGGCGGCGGTCTTCACGGGCCTCGAAGGCAGTCGTCCGGACGTGCCGAGCCCTTTCCGGTATGCGGAAGTCGGCTTCTTCCTCCTGCCCGAGGGGCGGCTGGAGACGTACACCGGCATGGAGGACATCGCTGTGACCCCGTGGGTTCACGGAGCTCGCTTTCCGTACAACGTCGGCGACATGATCGCTCCTATCGGCGACTCACGCTCCCGGCGCGCTTATGTGGCCGTCGACGGTGACACACCGGAACTCACCCGCGAACGGATTGCCAGGGGACGAAAGGATCTTGTTACCGTCATTCGCAATCCTCTACTGTCGGGGTGAGGGTGGGCCAATGGGCGGGACGGGGGGGCATGGATGGTGACATCGAGACCTATTGAAGGCGATGCGGACTTTCATCCGGAATTCGCCGTCCTGGGCTCATTGGAGGTACGCAGCGGAAGCGCCCTGATACCTGTCAATGGGGCGCTGCAACGTCGTGTCCTCGTGACCCTGCTCCTCGATGCCGGGCGTGTGGTGCCCGTCTCCCGACTGGTGACGGCCGGTTGGGACGAGCTGCCGCCGGACAGCGCCGATCATCAGGTACGCAAGACCGTGGCCAAGCTGCGCAGTCGCCTCCCTCACGGTCCCGAGATCATTGTCACGGACGGGCCGGGGTATCGCGCGGTCGTCGGGACCGAGCAACTCGATCTGCTCCGGCATCAGCAGCTGATGCGCCAGGCCAGGCAGTCGCTGGACGCGGGGCAGGCGGAGCGTGCCGTAGCGGAGCTGCGCGAGGCGTTGGCGCTGTGGCGGGGGCCGGTGCTGTCCGGTTCCGGGGGTCAGCTGATCGACGCGGCCTCGACCGCCTTGGAGGAGCAGCGGATCAGCGCTGCCGAACAGCTCTACGACCTGCGCATCGACGCGGGCGAGGCAGCCGAGATCACGGGCGAGCTGCGGGGCCTCGTGGACGAGCATCCACTGCGCGAGACGCTGCGCAGCCGGCTGATGCTCGCCCTCTACCACTCCGGGCAGCAGGCCGCAGCGCTGGACGAGTTCGCCCGCGTGCGCAAACACCTCGCGGATGAGCTGGGCATAGACCCCAGCGCGCAGCTGACCGGACTGCATGACCGCATGCTGCGCCAGGACCCGTCGCTCGTCCGTCCGGCGCGCTCCGCGACACGTGTCACGCACCCGGTGACCGAGGCCCCCCACACGCTGCCGTTCGACGTGCCCGACTTCTCGGGCCGCCGTTCCGAACTGGAGCGGGTCTGTGAGGTGGCCAGACGCGCCCCGAAAGGGGCCCCGACGGTCATTGCGCTCGACGGCATGGGGGGCAGTGGGAAGACGGCGCTGGCTGTGCGCGCCGCCCATCAGCTGGTCGAGCAGTATCCGGACGGCAGTCTCTTCATCGACCTGCACGGCTTCACACCGGGACAGGAGCCGCTCAGCGCGTTCCACGCGCAGGGTGACCTGCTCGCCGCCGCCAGCATCCCGAGCGAGGAGATGCCCACCTTATCGGCGGGGCGCGCCGCGCGATGGCAGTCGTACATGCGGGGCCGTTGCATGGTGCTCATCCTGGACAACGCCGCCTCCTCCGAGCAGGTCCGTGCGCTGATTCCCGCCTCCTCCGACAGCTTGGTCCTGATCACCAGCCGCCCGAGGCTGACGGGGCTCGACGGAGTCGAATGGCTCTCGGTGGGCGCTCTTCCGGAACAGGACAGCGACCAGCTCCTGCGCGCCACCCTCGGTGGCGAACGCGTCGAGAGGGAACCGGACGCCGCCTGTGAACTGGTGCGGCTGTGCGGAGGTCTCCCGCTGGCGGTCAGGATCGCCTCCGCCCGGCTGGCGAACCGTCCTCACTGGACCGTGCAGCGACTCGTCGAACGGCTACGAGATCACAACCGGCGTCTGGACGAGCTCACGAGCGAGGGCAGAGGGGTGGCCGGCGCACTGCTGCTGTCGTACCAGTCCATGCCGCGTGACCAGCAGTCCGCCTTCCGGCTTCTGGGCCATCACCCGGGACGCTATCTCGACACCCACGAAGCCGCCGCCCTGCTCGACACCGACGCCTTGACGGCCGAGGACGTGCTGGAAGAACTGGTCGACGCACGGTTACTGGAGGCCAGGGAACCGGGCGTGTACGCCCTGCACGATCTGGTGCGCAGCTTCGTGCAACGTATCGCACAGGGTTCGCAGGAGCCGGGGGACGAGCCGGCGATGCGGCGGCTCCTGGACCACTACCTGGGCATGACGAAACATGCGTGCGACGTGGTGTTTCCCGGGCGGCGGCGCATCAAGGACGACGGAGAACAACAGGTAGACAGCACGTTCGATCACAAGGAGAAGGCGCTTCAGTGGCTCGACCAACACCGTGGCAGCCTTCTGGCGGCGGTGGACGCCGCGCACGACGGGGGACTGCTGTGGCATGCCGCGCGGCTGCCGCGTGAGCTGGGCTTCCACTCCAGCATCCGTGGCTACGACTCCAGCGCCAACGTGGCGCTGGAGAAGGGGGTCAGCGCGTCACGGCAGCTCGGAGACCGCTCGCTGACCCGGCTGAACCTGATGAACCTGGCCATGGGCAAGTGGCGCCTCGGGCAGCTGCGTGACGCGGTCGGCCTGCTGGAAGAAGCCGTGGGGCTGTCCCGGCAGATGGCGGACGAGTACAGCGAGGCGGAGTGCCAGGCACGGCTGGGGCAGGCGTACAGCAGCATGGGAGAGCTTGAGCACGCGCTACGGCTGAGCCAGGAGGTCAGCAGACGCGCCCAGGAGCTGGGTTTCACCCGCCTCGACGGCTCGTCGCTCAGCATGCTGGGCCTGATACTGGCGCGGCTCGGGCGGTTCGAAGAGGCGATGGAGTCCGCGGAGCGGGCCGTGGCCATCTTCGACTCGATCGAGGAGGTCCAGCTCTCCGTGACCGCCCTGAGCTATCTCTCCCAGGCGTTCGAGGGCCTGGGCCGCTACGAGGAGGCACTCGCGCGGGCCGACGCGGCGCTGGAACGGTGCCAGCAGATCGGCATGCCCGCGGCGCTGCCGCTCATACTCGCCCGCAGAGCCGACGTGCTGGTGCGCATGGGAGCGCTGGACGAAGCGGCGGACAGCGCCGACCACGCGCTGTCCAAGGCCGCCAGCAGCACGGACAACATCAACCGCGCCACGGTGCACCTCTCGGCGGGGCTCGTGCGGTACGCGCAGGGGGATCTGGACACGGCGCTGGCTCAGCAGCGGCTGGCCCACGAGATCGCCTGCCGGATGGAGTTGCGCTACGACGAGGCGTGCGCGCTGTGGCACCTCGCCCGTACCGCCGAGGCCCAGGGTCATCTGCAGATGGCACGACAGCACCGGTCAGCGGCGGACAGCCTCTTCTCCCTCATGAAAGTGCCGGAGACCGCGCGGTGAGCCCCGTATGCCGGGCACTCCACAGCGAGGGGACCGGGCGGGTGCCCGGAGGGGAACCGGCAGGGAAGAGCGATTGCGAGTCTTAGCGGAGTCGAAACGGCGCGTCTTTTCAAAGGAGCTTCCACATGCGTTTCACCTCTGCTGTCGCCGCCTCCGTCATCGCGCTCGGAGCCGTTCTGAGTGGATTCACGGCTGCCGCCGGCACGGACGCGCCGCAGATGGTCCAGCACCGCGCTGTCGCCTCCGGTCTCCCGGCGGACACGGTCCTGGTCCAGCCCGAGACGGACCACGGCAACGGCTGAGCAGACCGGCCGCGGCCGCTGATTGCGGCCCACCGCCCGCGCCCGGCCCGTCCTCGCCGCACACGTGCAGACGCTCGTCACGCCCATAAGGCCGAACAAGCACGAGCGACGCGAGGCTCGCGGTCTCCGCGCGCGGAAACCCATTGATGACAGCGGGGCTTCTCTCTCACTCATTGTCGGGGGCAACACAATGACCATTCGGGTGCTCGTCTGTGACCAGCTGCCAGTGATCGCGGACGGTCTCAAGACTCTTCTCGACGCGGTGCCGGACATCGAAGTGATCGGTACGACTCACAACGGCATGGAAGCCATCGTCCTGGTGCGCACCATGCGTCCCGATGTCGTGGTCACGGATCTGAACCTCCAGACCATCTCCGGTCTGGAGATGATCCGCAGACTCGGTCAGGAGGACGAGTCGCCCAACATCGTCGTGTTCACCGCGGCCGACACCGACGAGACGGTGAGCGATGTGCTGCATGCCGGCGCGAGCTGTCTGCTCGGCAAGGACGTGAGTCCTCAGGAGCTGATCACCGCGATCCACGGGGCGGCTGCCGGCCAGACCGTGCTCGCGCCGAACATCGCGCAGCGCCTGGTCACCTGGTTCCGTGCGCAACCAGAGCCTCAGAAGGCCGAGACGTGTCCGGAAGTGACCGAGCTGACCCCGCGGGAACGGGAAGTGACGCGGATGGTGGCCCAAGGCATGTCCACCGAGGACGTGGCTCGCGAACTGATCATCGGCGAGGCCACGGTCAGGACCCATCTCTACCGAGTGCGCACCAAGCTCGGCGTCCGCGACCGTGCCGAGCTCGTGTCACTGGCCTACCGGACCGGACTCATCCGCTCGGCCGTCCACGCCGGCGGCAACACGAGGGAGTTGTCGCTGGGGAGCCCACGTGCCAGTTGATCCACGGCGGGGTTGCCACCGCAGCCCCGAGCCCCACTCAGGATGCGGCACCCCGGGCCGTCCGGACGTGGTCGGCGCCGACCATCCGCCAGAGCGCGGCGGGATCTCCGTACCGGGTGGACTCCGCCGCGGCCAGCCGGAAGTACCGGTGCAAGCCCAGTTCCGACGTCATCGCGCGCACCCCGCAGCTCTGCATGCTCAGGCGCACGACATCGCGCGCGGTCTCGGACGCCATGGCCAGGGCGATGAGCGGCGCAGTGCGGGCGGCGGCCGGCTCGGACTCGACCAGCCAGACCCCCCGGTGGATCGCCGCCCTCGTCGCACGCAACGCCACCATCGCGCGTGCCAAGGGAAACGACACCGCCGGCAGGTCGCGCAGCCGGGTGCCGAACTGCCGGCGAAGGCCGACGTACTCCACGGCCATGCGGTGCGCGCCGTCGGCGATGCCCAGCAGGTATGCCGCCTGTCGCAGCCGTGCGCGCGCGAGCGGTCCGGTGGGCGCGTCGTCCAGGGCGCCGACGACGCCCGCCGCGGGGACGGGCGTGGCCTCGAACCGGACGACCGGTGGCCAGTTCCCGTCCTGCGTGGTGACGCGGTCCGCCGTGCGCTCCACCGCGACCAGCACCGGATCGCCGTCGACCCTGGCGGCCACCAGAAACAGGTCGGCGCTCAGGTCGTCGACGGTGACCGTGCCGGTCAGCTCCCAGCCGCCGGCGCGCGGCGTCGCGGTGACCCCACTGCCGGTGGGCAGGGCTTCGAGGCCCGCCAGAGCCACACTCGGCGCGCCGACGCCCAGGTCGGCGGCGAACGCGTCGGCCCGGTAGGAGTTGCCGCACGCCGCGCGGCCGAGCTCCTCGCTGACCAGGACCCCGGCACTCAGTCCCAGGCCGAGCCCGTCGGCGTCGGCCGGGCGCTCGAAGTCGGCCGCCTCCAGCGCGTCGAGCACCGCACGGGTCGGGCCGCAGGCACCGTCGGTCACCGGGGCGCCGTGCAGCTCGATCCGGGCGGGGATGCCGGCGAGTCCCGTACGCAGGGCCTTGCGCAGCTGGAGGGCGAGCGGGTCGGGCGTAAGGTCCATGTCAGTCTCCCTGTCCGAGGGTGTCGAACGAGGCGGCCATGATCTGGAGCATCACCTCGGAGGTGCCTGCCGAGAGCGTGAGTCCCGGAGCCTCCCGGTAGGCGGACTCCAGGGTCACGGTCGCTCCGGTGCGGTTGGCCCGCTGCTCGGGGCTCGGGATGTCGGCGGCCCAGACCGCGATGGACTGGGCGAGTTCGCTGCTGTGGTACTTGGCGACGGCCGTCGCGACCTGGTCGACCCGGTCCGCCGCGATCCCGGTGAGGACCTCCCAGGCGAGGACGTGGTCGGCGGCGAGCGCGCCGTGCCAGCGGCCGATCTGCTCAAGGAGGCCGCCGGGCACGGCCTCCGGGTCACCCTCGACCAGGGCTTCGAGGGCGGCGTCCAGCCAGTGCTCCGCCTTCAGGTAGTAGTCCAGGCCGGTGCGTTCGATGGCCAGGGCCTCGTTGAGCAGCGGCCAGCCCTCGTCGCGCGGACCGAGCAGGTTCGCGCCCGGCACCGCGACCGCGTCGAGGTCCACACGGTGGAAGTGCTCGTCGCCGATGCCGGGGATCATCGACACCGTCACACCGGGGGCCCGCATGTCGACCAGGAACAGGCTGATGCCCTGGTACTTGCCCGCGCCCGGCGTCGTACGGGCGGCGCACAAGCCGAGGTCGACGAAGCGGGTCTTGAGACTGAACACCTTGGTGCCGGTGATCCGGTAGCCGTCGCCGTCCGCCTCGGCGACCGCCCGTAGCCCGCCCAGGTCGGAGCCCGCGTCGGGCTCCGTGTACAGCACCGACGCGAAGCTCTCGCCGCGGGCGATGGGGGGCAGATACCGCTGCTTCTGTTCCTCGCTGCCCGCCATCAGCAGGAACTGGCCCACGATCTGCACGGTGTTCACATGGAACGTGTCCGGCACACCCGCGCGCACCAGTTCCTCGGCGACGATCGCGGCGTCGGTCAGCGAGCGGCCCCGGCCGCCGTACTCGACGGGCCAGTGCACGGTGAGCAGGCCCAGCTCGCCGAGCAGCCGGTAGAGCGGGCGCGCATCCGGCTCGACGCCGAACGCGCCGGTGGCCGCCGCCGCCGCGGCCTGGACCTCGGCGGAGCGCAGAGTCTTCCGCACGTCCGCCCGGAACCGTTCTTGATCCTCTGTGAAGCCGAACCGCATGTGTGTCTCCTCAAGAGGCGAGCGTCTCTTCGATCGCCGCGACGACCCGGCCGATCGCCGACTCGGTGAACAGGGTGTAGTGGTCGCCGGGTACGCGCTCGGCCCGGAAGGGGCCCGTGCACACCGCCCGCCACTGCTCTTCCATGGCGATGTGCGGGGAGGCGACGAGCACAGTGACGGGTCCGCCGTACGGGGCCGGCGGTCGGTAGGCCTGCATGGACAGGGCGGAGGACCGGAACGTCGCGAAGCGGGCGGCCAACTCCTCCTCGGTCAGCTCCAGTTCGACGCCGAGATCGATGAGGGTCGTCCCGACGTCGGCCACCCCTGCGGCCGGGTCGTCGAGGACTGCGGCCACCTCGGGGCCCTCGCGTCCGGTCAGCCGTGCGACGTCGTGCACGAACCGCTGCCGCACCGTCGCCTCGTCCAGGGGCACGGAGTCCTCGTCGTAGGCGGCGTCCAGCAGGATCACCGGTGGCGTCTCCCCGGTGATCTCCTCGATCTGCCGGGCGACCTCGAAGGCGAGCACACCCCCGTACGACCAGCCGGCCAGGCAGCAGGACGCGGGCAGGCCGGTCTCGGTCAGGGAGCACGCGATCCGTGCGGCGGTCGCCGCCATCGCCTCCTGCGCGGGCACCTCGGTGTCCCGGGGGTCGGCGGCGAAACCGGTCACGCCGATGTCGCCGCGCAGCGCCCTGGACAGAGGGATGTAGCAGAACAGCTCGCCGCCCGACGGGTGCAGCAGGATCACCTGCGCCGGACCCGCCTCACGCATCACCACCGGTGCCCTGCCGGCTTCCCGCCGGGACGGGCTCGTCAGCGCGTCGAACGGATCGCCGTCGTCATCGCGGCTCGCGGCCCGGACGGCGTCGATGGTGGCGGCCAGATGCGCGACCGTGGGAGAGGCGAAGAAGTCACCGAGCGTGATCTCCACACCGAACCTGCGGTGGATCGCCGACATCAGCTGGACGGCCTGGAGGCTGTTGCCCCCCGCCAGGAAGAAGTCGTCGTGCGCGCCGATCCGTTCGTCGTGCAGCAGGGGGGTGAGCACATCACGCAGCAGCCTGCGCTCGGTCTCGGTCAGCGACTCGTCGCCGTGCCCCTCGCCCGCCCGGCTCAGGTCGGGGGCGGGCAGCCTGCGCCAGTCGACCTTGCCGCTGCTGGTCAGCGGCAGCTCGTCGAGGACCACGAAGAAGGACGGAATCATGTACGAGGGCAGGAGCGCGCTCAGATGCTCGCGTACCGCGGGCACCTGCCGCTCGGTGACCCCGGTCAGATAGCCGACCAGGTGCTTGTCCCCGTTGTCGTCGCTCCACGCCCGGACGCTGACCGGACCGATCCCCTCGAAGCCGGTCAACGCCGATTCCACCTCGCCCAGCTCGATCCGCAGGCCGCGGATCTTGACCTGCTGGTCGATGCGGCCGAGGAAGACGAGGCGTCCGTCGGGAAGCCGCTTCACCAGGTCGCCGGTCCGGTAGAGGCGACCGCCGGGTGCGGTGCCGAACGGGTCGGGGACGAACTTCTCCGCGGTCAGCTCGTCGCGGTTGAGGTAGCCGTGCGCCAACCCGGCGCCGCCGATGACCAGTTCACCCGGTACGCCGACAGGGACCTGGCGCAGCCCGGGGTCGAGGACGTGCGCCACGTGGTTGGTCATGGGCAGGCCGATCGGCGGGGACGCGTCCCAGGTGCCTCCGCACTCCTCGACGATCATCGTCACCGTGCACTCGGTCGGCCCGTAGCCGTTGAACAGGCGCCGGCCCGGGTTCCACCGGTTCACCAGCTCACCGCTGAACGCCTCGCCGCCGACGAACGCGATGCGCAGGTCGGTGAAGTTCTCCGGCGTCAGCAGCGGCATCACGGTCGGGGGCAGGTCGATGACGGTGATACGAGCCTGCTCCATCAGCGCCTGGAGCCGTTCGATCGACAGCCGTTCCGCATCGGTCGCGAGGCACAGGCGGGCCCCGGTCAGCAGCGCCGAGAACGTCTCGAAGACGGAGACGTCAAAGGTCGACGAGGCGAACCCGAGCACCCGGTCGGCCGGCGTCAGCTCGAACAACTCCCGTGTGGAATCGATGAAGTTGACGACCCCGCGGTGCTTGAGGAGCACACCCTTCGGCTTGCCGGTGCTGCCGGAGGTGTAGATGACGTACGCGATGTCGCCCGGCCCCGCCGCGAGCGGCGGGTTGTCGTCCGGCAGTGCCGCCAGTTCGTCGCGGACCTCGTCCAGCATCACGACGGGCGCGCCGACCTCGCTCACGGCCTTGCCCGCCTCGGCGTGCGCGAGCACCACCCGCGGCCGGGCGTCATCGGCGATCTCGGCGACGCGCCCGGAGGGATGCGCCGTGTCGAGGGGCACGTAGGCCGCGCCGGCCTTGAGCACCGCGAGGATCGCGGTCGGCAGGTCCAGGTTCCTGCGCAGACACAGACCGACCCGCGCGCCCGGCTCCACACCGTGCTCGCGCAGCAGCGCGGCGAGCCGGTTCGCGCGGGCATTCAGCTCGGCATAGTTGGTCTCGACACCGGAGACGACGACGGCCACGCCGTCCGGGGTCTCCGCCGCGCGCGCCTCGAACTCCGCGACCACGGTGGACTCGCGGACCGGCCGCACCGGGCCCCCGGCGGCCTCGGTGAGGAACGCCTTGTCCGTGGGGCTCAGCATCTCGGCCGTGGACAGCGGGGCGTCCGGGGCCGCGGTCAGGGTGTGCAGCAGCCCGTCGTAGTGCCGGGAGAACCGGGCGATGCTCTCGGCGTCGAACAGGTTGGTGTTGAACTCGACGGCGAGGTCCGCGTCGGCCCCGGGCTCCGGCCGCCGGCTCAGGCTCCAGCTCATGTCGAAGCAGGAGCTGTGGGTCGGGCCGTCCTCGTACGAGGTGTCGATGCCGGGCAGGGCGGCGGCGGTGTCCGTGGTATCCGCGTCCGCCACGCCGAACACGATCTGGAAGACGGGAGAGCGCGACGGGTCGACGACCGGGTCAACTGCTTCGACCAGCTTGTCGAAGGGCAGGCCGGCATGCTCGTCGGCCTCCGCCGACACGCGCGCGACCCGCTGGACCAGCTCGCGGAAGGTCGGATCGCCGGAGAGGTCCGCACGCAGCACCCGCAGATCGGTGAAGAGCCCGACCACCGAGGACACGGTGTCGTGGTGACGGTTCTCGTCCGGCGAGCCGATCACCAGGTCGTCGAGGCCGGAGTACCGGTGCAGCAGTGTGCAGAACGTGGCGACGAGGACGTCGTACGGGCTCGCGTCCACCTGCCGGGCCAGCTCATCGGCCCGACGCAGGGCTTCGCCCCCGACGGTGAAGCGGGCGCGGTCGCCCTCGAAGGTGCGGGTCTCGCCGCGCGGCCGGTCGGTCGGGAACTCCAGGACCTCGGCGCCCGCCAGCTTGCCGCGCCAGTACGCGCCGATCCTGTCCAGGTCGGCGCTGCCGAGCCGGTCGTGCTGCCACCGGGCGTAGTCCGGGTACTGCACCGGCAGCTCGGGCAGGTCCGGTGTGCCGCCGTCGGTCAATGCCGAGTAGAGGGCGGCGAGTTCACGCATCAGCACGCCGCGCGAGCGGGTGTCGCAGACGATGGCGGGCAGGTCGAGCAGGAACAGGTGGTCGTCCGGCTCGACCCTGATCAGTGCCGCGCGCCACATCGGCGTACGGCCCAGGTCGAACGGTTCGGCGGCCCGCCGCTCGATGAGGGCTCGCGCCGCCGCGATGTTCTCCGCCTCGGTCAGCGGCAGGTCGACCGGAACCTCGGTGGCGACGACCTGCATCGGGGCGCCCTCGCGCTCGGCAATCGTGGTCCGCAGCGCCTCGTGCCGGGCCACGGTCGAGGCCAGCGCCTCGCGCAGCGCGTCCGCGTCGAGACTGCCCCGAAGGCGCAGGCACAGCGGGGTGCCGGGGACCGGGTGGTCGAGGAACCGTAGGGTCCGTTGCGCGTGGGAGAGCGGTGCCGGGCCTGTGTTGCCGCGCGATGTCGGCCCGCGCCGTGCCACGGTTTCCGCGTGCTCCCTCAGCCGTGCGAGGAACTGCGTGCGGCGCTGTTCGGGGAGCGCGGCGATGCGCTGGGTCATGTCGGTCACCTGAGACTCCTGATGCGTAGCGGTGCCTCGCCTGCCGGGTCGTTGTCCGGGCGTGTGGGCAGGTGCGCCAACTCTGAGATGGCACTGGTCAGGACGTCGATGCCACGCAGGTACTCCGAGAGCACGATGTGCTCGTCGTCCGCGTGATCGAGACTGCTGTCCCCCGGGCCATAGGTCGCCATCGGGATGTCCCAGACCTCGGCGAGGGTGTTCATGTCCGAGGTAGCCGTCTTCACCTTCAGCCGCGGCTGGGCATGCAACTGCCGGATCCCGGACACCAGCGCACGGACCACCGGGTCGGCCCGCCCCACCCGGCAGGCCGCCACCGAGTTCCGCACTTCGAGACTCCCGGCCG
>NZ_JBVHHL010000039.1:0-73533 GCF_055561075.1 Streptomyces sp. NPDC022910 | reverse complement strand
CGTCGGCCTACTCGGTGACCTTCAATCGATCACTCGGGAAGGTACGCCCATCGCGCGCCTCCCGAGCCCCGATCCACAGGTCTTGAGCATTGCTCTGCCGAGGAGCTATCGAACTCCTAATGCGGTGCTCACGTAATGCGGTGCTCACGCACGAACGCCCTTCCGGGTCGCCTTGGGGCCGTGGAAGGGCGCTCAACGATGACAACGCCGTTGGCTGCCGACGGCTCAGCAGCATGGGAGGACGTTGATCGATTAGGCGACCGCGGGTTACGGCCGCCGGTGGTCAGTTGTGGCTGTGCAGATCACGCAGCGCCGAGCTGAGCGGCCAGGAACACCGCCGCCACCGAGGGGCGGACTGCGTACGTTGCGCCCGCGCTCCCCTCGGGAGCCTCCCACCAGTAGAACGGAAGCCGCCGCTCACTGTTGCTGTGTCCCTTGCTCATCCCGGACAGCACCCCTGCCACGCGCCGCGCCGGATCACTCTCGTTCGGCCCGCCCAGGGCCTTACCCACCAGCTCCGTGCAGTGGATCCTCCGGCCAGGGTTGCGCAGCAGGTACTGGAACACCCGCCGGGCCTGCGGCGCGAGTTCGGCCAAGAACATCGCGGCGCGCTCCAAGTCCTCCGGACCCCATTCAGAGGCTCCGTAGTGCCCCGCTTCGCCAGAGTGCTTAGCCCATCGTGGATCAACCTCAGACAGGTACTCCGTCATGCCCGCCCCAAACAGTCAGTGCCTAGCGTGTGTGTCGTTCGCACCGTACAGACCCGCCAGGGGACACTGCCTGTCGAATCCGTGTCGAAGTTCTACCGGCGACCCGCTCAGCTGAGGAAGACCCACAGGTCAAGAGGAGGGCGGGGCGCACCCACAAAGCGCCTTCTAAGCGCATGGCCGCACGGCCTGGCTGAGCGGCTAGCTTGCCGCCATGACCGATGACGTTGTTCTCCGACTGGACCGCGCCAGCGCCGAGGACCTGTACGAGGTGCTCTGGCTAGTGGGCGAGCACCTTGCTGCCGGCGCGCCCATCCCGGCGGTGCCTCACGAAGCCAACGAGCGGCTGGGCCGAGTGATCAGCACCCTGGGCGGCTCGCTGGGCAAGGCTGCCCCCTTCTGAACATGTGGGGCTGGGCCGTCCCTGGGCCGTGCGAGGTCGCCCGAGGCCGACCAACAGCGACCGACAGTGACAGACGAGCCACCGCCGCCACCAGCGAAACCCCAGGTCAGAGGGGTCCGACCAGACGGGTTTCCGCTCAGGGGTGGCGGTCAGGCAAGATGGGGTGTATCTGCCCACTGCCAGATTTCAAGCTGCCGGACGGTTTCTCTTGGCTGAGTTCATTTACACCATGCGCAAGGCGCGCAAGGCGCACGGCGACAAGGTGATTCTCGACGACGTCACCCTGAGCTTCCTCCCGGGTGCCAAGATCGGCGTCGTCGGCCCGAACGGCGCCGGTAAGTCGACCGTCCTCAAGATCATGGCGGGTCTTGAGCAGCCGTCGAACGGTGACGCGTTCCTCACGCCCGGCTACAGCGTCGGCATCCTGCTGCAGGAGCCCCCGCTGAACGAGGAGAAGACCGTCCTGGAGAACGTCCAGGAGGGCGTCGCCGAGATCAAGGGCAAGCTCGACCGGTTCAACGAGATCGCCGAGCTCATGGCCACCGACTACTCGGACGCGCTGCTCGACGAGATGGGCAAGCTCCAGGAGGAGCTCGACCACGCCAACGCCTGGGACCTCGACGCCCAGCTCGAGCAGGCCATGGACGCCCTGGGCTGCCCGCCCGGCGACTGGCCCGTCACCAACCTCTCCGGTGGTGAGAAGCGCCGCGTCGCCCTGTGCAAGCTCCTACTGGAGCAGCCCGACCTGCTGCTGCTCGACGAGCCCACCAACCACCTCGATGCCGAGTCCGTGAACTGGCTGGAGCAGCACCTGGCCAAGTACCCGGGCACCGTCGTGGCCATCACCCACGACCGCTACTTCCTGGACAACGTGGCCGAGTGGATCCTCGAGCTCGACCGCGGCCGCGCCTATCCGTACGAGGGCAACTACTCCACGTACCTGGAGACCAAGGCCACCCGCCTCAAGGTCGAGGGGCAGAAGGACGCCAAGCGGCAGAAGCGCCTCAAGGAAGAGCTGGAGTGGGTCCGCTCCAACGCCAAGGGGCGGCAGGCCAAGTCCAAGGCGCGTCTGGCCCGCTACGAGGAGATGGCCGCCGAGGCCGACAAGATGCGGAAGCTGGACTTCGAGGAGATCCAGATCCCGCCGGGCCCGCGTCTGGGCAATGTCGTGGTCGAGGTGGACAAGCTCAACAAGGCCTTCGGGGAGAAGGTTCTCGTCGACGGACTCTCCTTCACCCTGCCGCGCAACGGCATCGTCGGTGTCATCGGTCCGAACGGCGCGGGAAAGACCACGCTGTTCAAGATGATCCAGGGTCTGGAGGACCCCGACTCCGGTTCGATCAAGGTCGGCGAGACCGTCAAGATCTCGTACGTCGACCAGAGCCGCGAGAACATCGACCCGAAGAAGACGCTGTGGGAGGTCGTCTCCGACGGGCTCGACTACATCAACGTCGGTCAGGTCGAGATGCCCTCGCGTGCGTACGTGTCGGCCTTCGGCTTCAAGGGCCCGGACCAGCAGAAGCCGGCCGGTGTCCTCTCCGGCGGTGAGCGCAATCGCCTCAACCTCGCGCTCACTCTGAAGCAGGGCGGCAACCTGCTGCTGCTCGACGAGCCGACCAACGACCTCGACGTCGAGACGCTGTCTAGCCTTGAGAACGCTCTTCTTGAGTTCCCGGGCTGCGCCGTCGTCGTCTCCCACGACCGGTGGTTCCTCGACCGCGTCGCCACCCACATCCTCGCCTACGAGGGCGACTCCAAGTGGTTCTGGTTCGAGGGCAACTTCGAGTCGTACGAGAAGAACAAGATCGAGCGACTCGGCCCGGACGCGGCCCGTCCGCACCGTGCCACCTACAAGAAGCTGACCCGGGGCTGATCTTGCGGCACATCTACCGCTGCCCGCTGCGCTGGGCGGACATGGACGCGTACGGCCACGTCAACAACGTGGTGTTCCTCCGCTACCTGGAGGAGGCACGCATCGACTTCCTGTTCCGCCCGGACAAGCAGTTCAAGCAGGGGTCCGTGGTGGCGCGCCATGAGATCGACTACAAGCGGCAGCTGGTCCACCGGCACGCGCCGGTGGACATCGAGCTGTGGGTCACGGAGATCAAGGCCGCGTCCTTCACGCTCGCCTATGAGGTCAAGGACCCGGACGAGATCTACGTCCGGGCCTGTACGGTGATCGTTCCGTTCGACTTCGAGGCGCAGCGGCCGCGACGGATCACGGCCGAGGAGCGGGAGTTCCTCACGGAGTACATGGACGACGAGGAGGAGGCCGTCGCCGCATGACGGTGCTCCACCTCGCCGACGACGGGGAGGCGGCGGACCTGGCCGCCTTCCTCTCCAGGCTGATCCACTACGACCGGGGTGCCGCGGTGCGACTGCAGGCGACCGGGACGACGCTGGCGGTGTTCGGGCGGCCGCCGTCGTTCGAGGTGCTCGCGGTCCGTGCGGTGCGGCTCGCCAAGCCGTACGAGAACGGGCTGGACATCGGGCTCGACGTGACCGTCTCGGCGGGCGAACTCCTGGAATCCGTCGACGAGTCGGCGGCCACGGCCACCGTGCCGGCCTCCGTCACCGGACCGCCCTGGGCCGGGGTCCTTCCGCCACGCGGCGGCTGGCGACCCGAGCCGGGACTGCCCGCCCCCGACGCGCTGCGGACGACCGTGGCCGCGGCGGTCGCCGAATTCCGGTCTCGCACACAGAAGTTGGCGCCCGAGCGGCGGACGCGGGCCGAACTCGACCGGATCGGCAGGGAGATCTGGTCGCGCACGATAGGGGACACAGGGCTGCCGGTGCGGGCCGTACACGCAGCACAGTCGCTCGGCTTCCTGCGCGCCGCGCCGCAGGGGCCCGGCACCGAGCCACTGGGGCTGTTCTCGTCGGGCACGTGGCTGAGGCTGCGCACGCCGTTCGGGTCGATCGCCGTGCGCCGGGCGGGACTCGGCGTTCTGGACGTCAGCGTCCGCTGACGGCGCGATCGCGCGGTCCGGAAACCCACGTGCGAAAACCATGAGTCGGAAACGTGTGGGCAGGGAGCTGAAGTTCCCCCCTGATCTTGGACAGCGGATGCTTACGCTGCGGGGGTGAAGTCTTGCTGCAGCCTGGCTCGGGTTTCGAGTGGGGTGAGGTACCCGAACTCGGGGTGTTTGCGGAGCCTGGTGCGGTTGTACTCGACTTCGATGGAGCGGAAGACGTCGGCGCGGGCCGCTTCGCGGCTCTCCCAGACGGTCGTGCCGATCTCCGCTTTGAGCAAACCGAAAAAGCTCTCGGCTGCGGCGTTATCGTAGCATATGCCGGTTCTCCCCATGCTCTGCCTCAGGTTCAACTTCCTTATTTCCCGGCGGAATTCGCTACTCGTGTACTCGCTTCCCCGGTCGCTGTGCATGATGCAGCCGGGCCCCTCGGCACTCACGCCTAGCTCCCGGGCGACCTCGGTCACGTTCCGACCGGAGGAGCGAACCAGCTCCACCGCGTCCCGCTTGAACTCGGCCGTGTACCGCTTGCTCATGTTGCTCTTGCCACTCAACCTGGACTGCTTCCTCCGGGACCCAACCGTCCCAGTATCAGGCTGTCCAGCTCAGCGGGGGAACTTCAAGCCTGCGGACCGGAGATCTGCGTGCCGGACTTCCGGGTGCTGGTGGGCCGGGTGCCGGAATGCTGCGATCGGGGAGCTGTGGGCCGGAAGCTTGCGGCTCAGGCAGGCGGCCCCGATCCGCGGGCGGGAGATCTCCGGTTCGGAACCCCGCGGACCGGAAACCCGAGGGCCGGAGATCTGCGGGCCGAAGAACAGCGGTCCGAAAACCGCTGCCGGAAGCCACGGGCCGGCGCACCGGGGATCGGAAACCCGCGTGCCGCAAACCCACGGGCCGGCGCACCGGAGATCGGAAACCCGCGTGCCGCAAACCCACGGGCCGGAACCCAAACGTCGCAAACCCCCACGGGCCGGAAACCCGAGTGCCGCAACCCATGCGCCGGAAACCCAAACGTCGCAAACCCCGCGGCCGGAAGCCCATGGGCCGGAAACCCAAACGTCGCAAACCCCGCGGCCGGAAGCCCGGTTACCGGACCTTCGCGGTCCGGAAACCCACGGGCGGAAACCATGAGCCGGAAGCCCACGGGCCGGAAACCTCTGGCCAGGAACGCCGTTGGCTCACTCCGGGGTGTTCACCATCGACGCCGCGGCGTACGTCAGGTAGTTCCACAGCGTGGTCCTGTGTTCCTCGGAGAGGCCGAGTTCGTCGACGGCGACGCGCATGTGCCTGAGCCAGGCGTCGTGGGCGGCCTGGTTCACGGTGAACGGGGCGTGGCGCATGCGCAGACGGGGGTGGCCGCGGCTTTGGCTGTAGGTCGTCGGGCCGCCCCAGTACTGGATCAGGAACAGGGTGAGGCGCTCCTCGGCCGGGCCCAGATCCTCCTCCGGGTACATGGGCCGCAGGATCGGGTCCTCGGCGACTCCCTCGTAGAAGCGGTGCACGAGGCGGCGGAAGGTCTCCTCACCGCCGACCTGCTCGTAGAAGGTCTGCTCCTGAAGCGTGCCGCGCCGAATCTCTCTCACGTGGTCCATGGTCTCAGACGCGACGACCGAGGACCCAGGGCTTAGGACCACCCCTCCCGCATGCTAGCCCCGGGCCGCCTCGCGCAGCACAGTGGAGACATGGCCGCGCACACTCTCGATCACGTACTTGAGACCCTTGCCACCTCGGCACGGGCGGAACTCGTGCGGGAGATCGACGCGAGCGGTGTCTGGGACGCCGATCCCGCCTGGCGGGAGGTGTTCGAGGCGGTGCCGCGCCATCTCTTCGTGCCGTACTACTACGTGGGCGCCGTCGGCGGCTACGAACGCAGATCGGGCGACGATCCTGACGCGCGGCACAGGGAGCAGTGGCTGCGCGGCGCGTACGAGGACGCCCCGCTCGCCACTGTCGTGCGCGAGGGCGAGCTCGTCTCCTCCAGCAGCCAGCCCTCGCTGATGGCCCAGATGCTGGCCGAGCTGGAGGTCGAGGACGGGAACGCCGTCCTGGAGATCGGCGCCGGCAGCGGCTACAACGCCGCCCTGCTGGCCCACCGCCTCGGCGACGACCTGGTCACCACCATCGACCTCGACCCGGAGATCACCGAGTGCGCCCGTCAGCATCTTGCCGCCGCGGGCTACCACCCGGCCGTGGTCACCGGCGACGGCGCGCGCGGTGTGCCGGAGCGCGCCCCTTTCGACCGGATCATCGCGACCTGCACGCTCAGTTCGGTCCCGGGCGCGTGGCTCGCGCAGTGCAGTCCGGGTGCCCGGATCCTCGCGCCGTTCGCGACCGGGCTGATCGCCCTTCGGGTGCGGGACGGCGAGCATGCCGAAGGACGCTTCCTGCATACGCCCGCCTACTTCGTACCGCTGCGCGGCGGCACCCGGGTCGAGCCCGAGCCGCGATATCTGGGCGGGCTCCCGGCCCGGGCCCGCGGCCACGAGCTGTTCCGGTTCCTGCTGGCCCTGACGCAACGCAGCCTCGGCCCGTACGAGGCCTACATGCTGTGGGAGCGCGAGGAGCGGCCCGCGCGCGAACGGTTCGGGATCACGGTCGGCGGCGACCGCTCCTGGGCCTGGCTGGACGACCCGGAGGGGCCGAACACCTGGCCGCTGCCGTGATGGCGAGAGCCCCTGAGGAGCCCCGCTCGCGCACGCGGACCGCTGTGCTCGGCCTGCTCAGCCCCGGCGGATCGTGATCGTCGTCCATGCGCCCACGTGCACCCGGTCCCCGTCCTGCAGCGGCACCGCAACGAAGGGCTGGATGGGCTCCTCGGCGCCGTTGACCGTGGTGCCGTTCGTGGAGTTCTGGTCGACGATCGCCCAGGAGCCGTCCGGCTGCTGGACCAGGATCGCGTGTTGGTGCGAGACGCCCGGATCCTCCGGCGGCACCGACAGGTCGATGTCGGGGGTGTCGCCGGTGGAGTGGCGGCGACGGCCGATGGTGACCTGGTTGCCGGTGAGCGTGCGCTGCTGCTCAGGGGAGTACGCCGGCAGGTTCAGGCCCGCGGCCTCGGGGCCCGAGCGCTGCATCATCGCCAGGAAGTACTCGCGGTCCGGACCGATGGTCGCGGTCCAGGTCACCGGCTGCTGCTGGTACGGAGACGGCGGGGCCTGGGTGGAACCGGGCTGCGGGTAGCCGTATCCGCCGCCCTGACCGCCACCGGGGCCGCCGGGACGTCCCGGACCACCGGGCGCGCCGCTCACCGGGGAGGCCGACGGGGGCGAGATCACCCAGTCGTCGTCACCGCCGCCGTAGGACGGGCCGCCGGTCTGCGGCGGGGCGGGCGGCGGGAAGCCCTGGGTCGGCGGCGGGGGCGGGGGAGCCGGACGCTGGAACGCGGAGGGCGGACCCTGGAAGGCCGAGGGCGCTCCCGGAGCGGTGGTCTGCGGACCACCGGCGCCGCCTGGGCCGCCAGGACCACCGGGGCCCCTAGGACCACCGGGGCCCCCAGGACCACCGGGCGTCGGCCCTCCGGGCGGCGGCGGAACCGGACGCGAGGGATCCGCACCGAAGGGAGACGGAGACGGGGAATCGCCCCCGAAGGCGGAAGGGCGCGAGGAGTCACCCCCGAACCCGGACGCACGCGAGGAGTCACCCCCGAACCCGGACGCACGCGAGGAGTCACCCCCGAAGGCCGAAGGGCGCGGGGAGTCACCCCCGAAGGCGGACGGACGTGATGAATCGCCCCCGAAATCGGATGAACGTGACGGTTCGCCCCCGAATCCGGACGGACGCGAGGGAGTTCCTCCGAAGGCCGTCGGTCCGGACGGCTCGTCGCCGAAGGGCGGGCCTGGCGGAATCGGTTCGGCAGGTCGGTTCACCTGCGACGGCCGGGACCTCTCGTAGTCGAACGAGTCGGGTCCTGGCCCGGTCTGGCCCCCCTGCTGGAAGCGCAGCGCCGGATTGGGCGCCGGCGGGCGCGGTGCGGCGGGGGTGTACGAGGTCGCCGTGTTGGTCAGGAAGTTCCACCGGCACTCCTCGCAGAACGGGGCGCCGCCCTCGCGGGGCGTGCGGCACTGCGGGCAGAGCTCCGGCTCGGGCTCCGGTGCGGCGGACAGCGGGCGTCCCCCGTGCCTACCGCCCGCGCCCGGGGGCGGCGGGGGCGAACCAGGCGGCGGATAGCCGTAACCGGTGGCGGGCGGCGGTGGAGGCGGCGGGGGTACGGCACCGGCCATACGGTGACCGCAGACCTCGCACCAGTCGCCGGAACCCGACTGGTGTCCGTTCGGGCAGGTCGGCATGTCGGCGCTTCCCCCTCTCCTTCTCCGGTCGCTGTGACCGGCGTGGTTCTCCGACCCCGGGGGGTCGGGCTCGCTGCTGTCAGGGCTTCCAGGTCACTTCTTTACACGAACAGTCTTTGTGGACCGTGTCTCGAGCGTCATTTCGTCGGCCTCCGCGACCTTTGCCTTCAGTCGCACAGTACCTGTCGCTGCGTCGACAACGTCCACCACCTTCGCAAGCAGTTTCGCAGTATCTGCGTTCCCCGACGCGCCTGCGAGCTGAACGGCCCGGCCCAGCTTGGCCGTTGCGCCATCGAAATCGCCCGCTTTGCGCAGATCCAGACCTTGCTGGATGGCTTGTGCCAGTTCGGCCTGACCCGTGTAGTGCGCGACTTGGGGGTTGATCGACGTGGACGCCGTCATGTCGTCGGTCCACACCGCCCGTACGAGCCCCTGGGCGCCGAGGTTCTCGGTGGTACCGTCGCCCCGCGGCGTGACCAGGGAGACCCGGGCGGCCAGCATCTCCTGGCCGATGTTCGCGGCCGGGACCTGGACGCACACGTGGTAGTCGCGGGACTCGTCGCCCCAGGAGCCGGTCGGGTAGTCACCGGCGCGCGGGCCCGCTTCGGTCCGGCGTCCGGTCAGTTCCTCGACCGTGGGCGCCACCTGCTTGACGAACTTGATCTCCGTCCCGACGGGCGTCCACAGCCGCAGCGAGACGTCCGCGACCTCCTTGCCCATGGCCGTCTCCATCATCTGCGTGAAGTCGGCGGCGAGGGCGGCCGGGTCGGCGACGATGTCGGCGGTGCCGAGCAGTGCGGAGGCGATCCCGGTGACCTCCTTGACCTCCCAGTCGGTGCCCACTCCACGCGCGTCACAGGTGAAACGGCCGGCGCAGGCGTCCAGCGTGGCCCTGAGGTCCTCGGGCGACTCGTGCTCGTTGCGGCCGTCGGTGAGCAGGATGCCGTGCCGTATGGAGACGTCCGCCGAGGACAGCAGCCGGTCGGCAAGGCGAAGCCAGGTGCCGATCGCGGTGCCGCCGCCCGCGCTGAGCCTGCGCAGCGCCTGCTTGGCCTGGTCGCGGGTCGTCGCGCTCGCGACGGCGAGCCGCCCGCCGCCCGGATAGACCTCCTTGGCCACATGGGTGCCGCCGATCACCGCGAAGTGCACGCCGTCGCGCACGGTGTCGATGGCCGCGGCCGTCGCGTCGCGCGCGTTGCGCATCTTGGTCGGCGGGTAGTCCATCGATCCCGAGCAGTCGACCATGATCGCCACGGCGGCACTCGGGCCGTGCCCCGGCGAGTAGAGGTGAGGCGCGGCGACTGCGCTTCCGACCGTGCCGCCGCCGGTCGCCGTCACCGTCACGATGGCGTTGACCTCGCGGCCGCCCTCCGGCAGGTACTCGTTCTGGTAGACGTCCACCGAGAACCGCGGCACGTTCGACTTCGAGAAATTGGCCATGCCTTCTCTGATCCCCCTCGAGGACCCCAGCGCTGTGGGGTGACGACTGGTTGCGGACCGGTCCCCTCCGGTCCTTGGGCCGGCTACGCCGGCCACGGGTGCGTCCGGGGGACACACCTCATGCGGATCCTGCC
Organism: Streptomyces sp. NPDC022910; assembly: GCF_055561075.1. NCBI lineage: Bacteria > Bacillati > Actinomycetota > Actinomycetes > Kitasatosporales > Streptomycetaceae > Streptomyces > Streptomyces sp. NPDC022910. The sequence goes on along the minus strand of NZ_JBVHHL010000039.1, from coordinate 63,591 downwards.
CCCTGCGGCGGGGCGGGGAACGGCAGGACGGCCACTGTTACGTTGTCGTGGCCCCCGGCGTCCAGGGCATGGCCCACCAGTACCCGGGCGGTGTGCAGCGGACGCCGCTCGGCGTCGGGCGGCACCACCTCGGCCATCTCCTCGGCGGCCTCGGCGTAGTTCCACAGTCCGTCCGTGCACACCACCACCACACCCGGACGGTCCGGCTTGAAGGAAGCGGTGTGCGGCTCCAGTTCGTACGCGTCCGCGCCGAGCCAGCCCGTGATCGCGTGGGCGCGCTCGTCGGCGTAGGCCTCGGCCTCGCTCATCAGGCCGGCGGCGACCATCTGCGCGGCCCACGAGTCGTCCTCGGTGAGCCGGGCCGGGGGAGTGGAGCGGTCGACGGGAACCCAGTAGGCGCGGCTGTCGCCGACCCAGCCGACGACGAGCAGGCTGGTGGTGACGACGGCGCCGACGAGGGTGCAGGCGGGCGCGTTCTGGTGCGGGGCGTGCTCCTGGGCCGTCTCCGGCTCGGTGGCCAGCGCGTTGACGGCATGCGAGGCGGCGACGATCGCGTCGTGCATGGCCTGCTGGGGGTGGGTGCCGCGCGGCAGGGCCTCCAGCAGCGCCTCGTTCGCCGCCTGGGACGCGGCGAGGGAGGCGTCGTCGGGGCGGGTCGCCGAGGAGACGCCGTCGCAGACGATCGCGACGACGGCGGGTGAGCCGTCGGACAGCGCGGCCGAGGAGACGGCGAACGCGTCCTCGTTGCGGTGGTGGCGCAGACCACGGTCGCTGACCGCGGCGACCGCCCCCAACTCCTGCTCGAGGTGGTCGCGTTCGCGCGGTTGGGCGTGGCCGCAGTTCTCGCAGTATCCGTCGCGGTCCACGTTGCCCGCGCGGCAGGCCACGCAGATCTTCGTGCCGGCGGGGGGTGTCGAGGGGACGGCGGTGCGCGGGTCCACGGGCTGTGGCGCCGCGAGGTGGTAGTCGTCGGACTCCGGCGGACGGTCGAACCGTACGCCCTTGGAGACGCCCTGCCCGGGGGGTGCGGCGGGCAGGGCGGAGCCGCCGGAGTCCGTGCCTTGGAGGTCGGTCGGCAGATGGACCGGGGCGGACGCGTCCGGGCCACCCGTAGCCGGGGCGACCGGCCAGTCCACGGGGGACGCCTCCGACCGTGGGCCCGGCGCCGTGCCGTTCATGGTCAGCGTCGGGGTGTCCGGCGGCGGGGCGGGCACCACCGACAGGTCGTACCCGCAGGCGCCGCAGAAGCGGTCGCCCGACTCGAGGGGCTCCTCACAACTGGGGCACCTCGAAAGCGCCGTCGGCTGGGGCATCTGCGACATCGATCACACCCACGTCCGGGGGCGGTAACGGTTGGCACGTTCCACCAGGTCGATCCTCTCCTCGCCGCCCTGCGCGAGCCTGGCCAGCATCCGGTACGAGCGCTCCAGACCGAAGCGGAGGCCGCGCTCGTCCAGGTCACTGCCGAGCAGCGCCCGGCCGCCGGCCGCGGACGGCGCGGAGCCCTGGCTACCGGAGAGTACCCAGTCCAGGGCACAGCCGAGGACCTCTGTGGACAACTGCTCGCGCCGCACGGCGTCCAGTCCGTACGCCTCCAGCGCCTGGACCTGGCTCGCGGCGGCCACGAGGTCGTCCAGGAAGGCCGGGTCGGGGCCCTGGCCCGCACGGTGCCGCAGCCGCGCCCGTACGGCGGCGACGCGGGCGGCGGTGTAGTGAATGGAGGCCTCCGGCACGGACTCCAGGGTGCGTACCGCGCCGCGGCGGTCGCCGGACGCGAGCTGGACGCGGGCCAGTCCGAACGCCGAGCTGACGTAGCTGGGGTCGGTGGTCCAGACGAGACCGTAGTACTCGCCGGCGTTGTCGAGCTGGCCGAGGACCTCCGCGCACAGGCCGAGGGCCAGCTTGGGGGCGGGCTCGCCGGGGAAGGCGTCGTAGATCGCGTCGAAGGAGAGCGCGGCGGCCTCGTGGTCGCCCGTGACGAGCGCGGTGACACCGCGGTACCAGACGACCCGCCAGTCGTCGGCGTGGTCGGCCTCCAGCGCTTCCAGGACCCGCCCGGCGGCGGCCGTCTCGCCCATCTCCAGCCGGGCCCGCAGCTTGCGCAGGCGCAGCTCCAGCGAGGTGACCGGCGCGGCGTGCAGCGCGGCGATCAGCTCCGAGGGCGCGGAGGCCATGAGACCCGCGAGGAAACCGGCGTTGGGGTCGCCGGGGTCGACGCGTGGAACCGGCAGGGCGAGCGCGGCGGCGGAACCGTTGACGTGTTTGACGACGGCGGACGCGCCGGGAGCGGCGCCCGCTCCCGCGTTCGGTGCGCTCGCCGCTCCGCCGCCCGGCGTCCCGGCCCCTCCGGGACCCACGGCAGCAGCGGAAGCGGCAAGCGAAGGCGCGGACACGGCACCGGCGCCGGCGGACGCAAGGCTGTCGGAGCGCTCGTTGCCCGGCGCCGCCAAAAGCACGCCCGCGGTGGTCCCGCGGCCGCGCCGCGACGCCACCACCCGTGCCCCCAGCCGCGACACGTCCCCGTCCAGCTTCGGGAACAACTCCGTGTCCGTGACCTTGACTTCCGGCCCGAACAACGTCGACAGGGCGGGCCGCGGGCGGCTCGTCTGGAGGGCGACGACCTCCCGCAGCACGCCCGTCAGCTGTTCCGACATCTCCTGCGCGGAGGCGAACCGGCGGGCCGGGTCCGGGTCGGTGGCGCGCACCAGCAGGCGGTAGAAGGACTCGTACCGGCGAAAGACCTCGATGTTGTCCGGGTCGGGCAGGGAGTCGACGAAGACGCTCGTGTAGCCCTGGAAGTCGAAGGTGAGCACGGCGAGGGTGCGAGCGACCGTGTAGAGGTCGCTCGCCGCCGACGGGCCGACCTCCGCGACCTCCGGCGCCTGGTAGCCCACCGTGCCGTAGATGGCCGACTCGTCGTCGTCCATCCGGCGCACCGCGCCCATGTCGATCAGCTTGAGCTGGTCCTCGGTCTGGATGGCGTTGTCGACCTTGAAGTCGCAGTACAGAAGGTTGCGGCTGTGCAGGTGGCCGAGGGCCTCGAGGGCCTCGATGCCGTACGCGCACGCCTGCTCCACCGGCAGCGGGTCCCGTCTCCCGTCGGGTGTGCGGCGGGAGTTGGCGATCTCCTTCAGGGACTTGCCGCCGACGTACTCCATGACGATGTAGCCGTCGAGCGAGCCGGTGCGCTGGTCGAGGTGCTCCACGAAGTTGTAGATGCGTACGATGTTCGAGTGCTCGATCTCCGCGAGGAAGCGCCGCTCGGAGATCGCCGCGGCCATCGCGTCCTGGTCGCCCGTGTCGAGCAGGCCCTTGAGGACCACCCATCGGTCGGAGACCGCCCGGTCCACCGCGAGGTAGATCCAGCCGAGCCCGCCGTGTGCGAGGCAGCCCACCACCTCGTACTGGCCGTGCACGATGTCCCCGGCCTGCAGCTTCGGCACGAACGAGTACGGGTGGCCGCACTTGGTGCAGAACCCCTCCGTGCGCCCCGGCCGGTCGCCGCGCCCCCGCCCCACCGGGGCCCCGCAGTCGGAGCGCGAGCAGAACCGCTTGCGCTCGGGCACCTCGGGGTTCTCCAGCACCATGGCGCGGGGGTCGGGCCGCGGTACGTCCGGGACCTGCACCAGACCGAGGCCCAGCCGGCCGCGCCCGGAGCTCCCGGTCGTCGAACCGGAACTGCGCACCGACACCGAGCGGCCCGTGGACTTGCCGGACAGCCGCCCGGACACGGAGCGGCGGGACTGGGACGACCGCGACGACGTCCGGGAGCTGGCGCGCGAACTGCCGCTTCCCGAACCGCGGGAGCCCTTGCCGCCCGCGGTGATCCCCGTGACCGGCGACCCGACCATCCCGCTCGCGGAGACGACCGGCGCCAGACCGCACGTGTCGCAGTACAGCTCGCCGCCGCCCACGTCCTCGTACGACCCCTCGCAGCCCGGCCGCTGGCACTTCTGCCCTGCCTGGCTCATGCTTCCCCCCTCCGGTCGGCCGGAGCGCCCTGCCCGGGCACGCGTGGGCCGAGCAGTTCCGCGGCCGCCCGCTGGTAGCGCAGCACCGCCTGTTCGGCGACCCTGAGGTCACAGGGTGCGCTCCACAGCATGCGGCGCGCCGCGTCGTACCGCTCGACCAGCAGCGGGTCCTCCGCCAGCCCGTGCCGGGCGACCTTCGCCTTGTACGCGTCCAGACGGCCGCGCAGTTCGGCGCGGACCGCGAGAGGCGCGGTGACCGCCGTCAACGACTCGCGTGCGCGCAGAAGTTCGTCCTCCGCCTTCTGCTCCAGTGACTCCAGGAGCGGGGAGAGGCGGTGCCACTGGGCGTGTCTGCGGTACTCGGCGGCGGTCGCGAGCTGCTCCTGCAGCGCGGTCGGCGGACCGCTGACCGCGGGGACCTCCGAGGCGGCGATCTTCGCGAGGACCTCACCGCGTGCGCTGCGGGCCTCCGCCAGCGTGCGGTCGGCACGGCTGAGCAGGTCGCGCAGCTTGACGAGCCGGGCCTCCGCGTCCTGACGGACCGCCAGTACGGCGTCGATCTCGCGGCGCACGTCCTCCAGGGCGCGCGCCTCACGGTCGTACGTCGACGTGTCCGGCCGCCCGCCGCCGGGCGCCGAACTTCCCTGTGTGGGGGTCCAGTACGCCAGTGGGTCGGAGATCACCTGCTCGCGCAGGCTCGTCAGAGTGCGCGTGATGCGCTCCAGGTCGTCGCCTGCCGGGTGCTCGCCGGGGCGTACGCCCACGGAGTGCGCGAGCCGGCGGGTGCGCTGCAACTCGGCGGCCAGTAAATCGATCCGGGCGGGCAGCGCCGACCACACGGCGTCGGCGGCGACGACCATGTCGAGCGAGGAGGCGTAGAGCTCGTTCATCCGCTCCACGAGCTCAGCCAGGGTGAACTGCTCGCTGAGCCTGCCGGCGCCCGCGAGCGTCGGCGCGTTCGCGGTCGCCGTCGCACTGCCCGCGACGGTGACGGCGGCACCGCGCAACAGGTCCGTCAGCTCGACCAGGTCCTCGCGACTGGACCAGCGCCGTCGCGCGCGGATCTCGCGCGCGCGGCGCAGCGCGTCCGTGTAGGCGTCGAAGTACGCCCACAGCAGGGTGATCGACGCCTCCGCCGACGTCCAGCGCTCCTTGGTGACACCCGTCAGCTCGGCGCCTTCGAGGAGTCTGCGGCCCGCGTGGTCCTGCAGGGCGAGGAGCGAGGTCTCTATGGCCTCGTGCTCCGCGCCGAGCCGCGCCAGCGCACGGTCCACCTCGTCCCGGTCCATCACCGGCCCGGTGGGTCCCGTGACGCCCATCGATCACCTCTCGTCTCGTCGTGCCCAGTGCGTGTGTCCGGTGCGCCGGGTAACTTCTCCAGTGGTATCAGATCGGTTGCGTCCGTCAGGAGGAAGGTGGCTGCGACGATGCCGAGTCCGCGCCCAGCGTCTGGGACAGCCACTTGTCGTACGAGGTCTGCCAGCCGCTCTTGCGGTAGTCCACGAGCACCTGGTTCACCCGGCGTACCAGATCCTCGGCCTGCTTGTTCATCGCCACGCCGTAGTACTCGGTCGTGAAGGGCTTCCCCTTGAGTTCGACGGTGGGGTCCTGGGCCGCCTGGCTCGCCGCGAGCGCGCCGTCGGTGACGACCGCATCGACCTCGCCGAGCTGCAACTTGACCAGGCAGTCGAGTTGGTTGGGGACGGTGGTGGAGATGTCGGCGGACGCCACGAGACGTCCGGTCTCCTTGTCGTTCGTCAGCCGGGTGTTGGCCGTCGAACCCTCGGCCGTGCAGGTCTTCTTGCCGGCCAGCGACTTGTCGTAGCCCGTGATGCCGGACGACTTCGGGGCCAGGACCTGCTGGCCGGTCGCGAAGTACGGATCGGAGAAGGCGACTTCCTCCAGCCGGTCGCAGGTGATCGTCATGGTGCGTACCACCATGTCCACCTGCCCGCTTTTGATCGCCGGGATGCGCTGGTTGGTGGGGATCGCGTGGAAGCGGACGGCCTTCGGGTCGCCGAGGATCCGCTGTGCGATCTCGTGCGCGAGGTCGATGTCGAACCCCTCGAGGTCGGCGCCCTCGGTGTTGGGGTCGCGGTAGCCCCAGCGGTAGCTGTTCTGGTCGACGCCCACCGACAGATAGCCGCGCTTCTTGATGGCCGTGACCGCCGGACCGCTCTCGTCGCCGGAGGGCGGCGGGCTCAGCCGCTCGGGGTGGCCGTCGCAGGAGTCGGCCTTCGCCTGCGTTCCCTCGGCGAGACCCCGGCCGCCCGTGCCCGTGGAGCCGTCCGGGCTCGGGTGGGTCAGCGGCAGCAGCAGCGCGAGGACGGCGGTGAGGACGCAGGCGACCAGCATCGCCCCCACGCCACCCCAGCCCTTCAGGCTCGCCCTCAGGCGCCGAGCGATCATCGCCGCTCCCCCTCTCACCGGTACTCCGAAAGCCTGCGCCCGATGCCCAGCAGCGCGCCGGACGCGCCCAGCACCGCGAGGACCGCCGCGCCCACCGGGAGCCCGGTCATCGCGCCCCGGCCGTTGCTCGCGGCCTGCTGGAACTCGCCCTCCTCGTGCCCCAGCGCCTTCGCCAGGTTCGCGTCCACGCCGTCGAAGCACTCGCCCGTCGGCTGGTCCGCCTCGGAACCGATGATCTTGTTCAGCGCCGCCTGGTAGTTGCCGTCGTCGTCGGCGGCCCGCGCCTGCTTGTGGCGCTGCTGCCAGACCTTCATGTTGCCGGTGGCGGCCGTCACGGGCTGCTTGCCCGCCCGGTCGTCGGCGATCGACTCGGCCTTGGCGAGACCTGCGGAGAGCGTCTTCATGTCCTGCTGGAACTCGTAGTCGTACAGATCCTCGACCGTGCCGTCGGGCAGTTTCTTGGTCTCGGCGCCGCGGCTGACCAGCGTCAGGTTTTCGTTGCCGCGTGCGTTCAGAGAGGCGATGCGCGCGTCGTGCAGCACGTTCAGCGAGCGGACGCCGTGGTCGTACGAGGAGTCGAGCCCTGCGCGGGCGACGCTGTGGCCCACGACCAGCCACAGCAGGACGATCGCGCAGGCCCCGGTGGCCGCGACCAGGCCTTGGTTGAGCAGCCGGTTCGTGCGCAGGTAGTGGCGCCGCTGCGCCCAGCCGAGGGCGGCGAGCGCGAGGACGCCGAGCGCGATGCCGAACCAGGGGTAGGGGGTCGCGTCCGCGTAGTCGGAGCGCAGCCGCTGGTTCTCCCTGGTGTACAGGTCCTGCGCGGCAGGCAGCATCTCGTGCTGCATCTTGTCGTTCGCCGCCCGCAGGTAGGCGCCGCCCACCGGGAAGCCCAGCCGGTTGTTGGCCCGGGCCCGCTCGATCAGGCCCTTGTACTCCGGGAGCAGCTGGTTGAGTCTGGCGATGGCGTGTGCGGACGGGGAGCCCGGGTCGGTGCTCGCGGCCGCTGTGACGAGACCCGCGGCGGCCGTCCGGATGTCCTTGTCGTACCGCTCGGTGGTCGCCTCCGGTTCCTGTCCGCCCGACAGGAAGCCGCTGGAGGCCGTCGTGTTGGCGTCCGCGAGGGAGCGGTAGATGTCGGCGGCCCCCGCGCTGAGCGGCTGGCTGCTGTGCAGCACGTCGTCGGCGGCGTTGGAACGGTCGGTCATCTGCCAGGCGGTGACGGATCCGAACGCGACGACGACGAGGGCGAGGACGGCGCCGATGATGCGCAGCCGACCGGGCTCGGTGGTCGCGGCGGAGCGCAGTCGGTCGACGCCCTCGGCGAAGGCCGTGCGGCGCGGCGGGGCGGGGCGGCCCGGTGGCACGGGGGCCGACTGCGCCGCGGGCTCCGTGGCCTGTGGCGGTACCGCCGGCATCGTGGGTGTCGCGGGTGGCGCGCCGCCCTGCTGCGGTTGTGTCACTTGACCTCCCCCATGGTCATCCGTCGGTCACCTCCGCCCGGAGCGTGGGAACGGACACAGGTGCACGGCGGCAAGTATCGCCGCCGCAACCGGTATCCGCACAGGCCTTTATGCGATCTTGTTTCCGGATCGCGGCGCTTGTGCTGACGCCGGTCACGCCATGTCCGTTGCCCTACCCCCTTCTTGAATACGCGGCATGCCTGTGTTCGGTTCCCGGGGGTGGTGCTGAGCGCGGTCGGCTGGGGGCTGCGGTGGTCAGCCGCGCTCGTAATAGGCGCGCACGCGTGCCTGTGCCTCCTTCGGGGCGTGTTCGTGGTCCAGGCCCAGGAGGGCCGCCCCGAGGACCGGGCGGGCCTTGACCACCTGGGGGACCGCCTTGGGGGCGCGGGCGGCCAGCAGTTCCCGTACGCGGTCGTCGAGTTGGGGGTGGCGGGCGGCCAGGATGCTGCCGCCGAGCAGGACCGGGGCCTCCTCGTCGAGCAGGTCGAGACGGGTCAGCGCGACCGTGGCCATGGCGACCACCTCCTCGGCGAGCCGGTCGACGATCGCGCGGGCCACCGGATCGCCCTCCTCGGCCGTGGCGAACAGCACCGGCGTCAACTCGTGGCGCCGGTCGTGCTCGACGTGCTCCAGGTGGAGCGCCTCGATCAGCGCATACATGGAGTCGAGCCCGAAGTGCGCGGGGAGGGCGCGCACCAGGTCCGTGGGTCCGCCCCGGCCGTCCTCCGCGCGGGCCGCCCACCACAGGGCCTCCTCGGCCAGGCCCCAGCCGCCGCCCCAGTCGCCGGAGATCCGGCCGAGCGCGGGGAAGCGGGCCGTGCGTCCGTCGGGGCGCATACCGACGCAGTTGATGCCGGCCCCGCACACGACCGCCACCCCGCGGGGCTCGGAGACGCCGGCCCGCAGGATGGCGAAGGTGTCGTTGCGCACCTCGACGGACGTGCCCCACGTGCGCGCGTGCAGCGCAGCCGCCAACTGCTCCTCCTCCACCGGGAGGTCGGCGTTGGCGAGACAGGCCGAGACATGGTCGACCGAGGTGACCCCGGCCTTCCCGAAGGCCTGTTCGACGACCTCGCCCAGGGCGTCCACGGCCGTCCCGACACCCACGGCCGGCGGCCGGAAGCCCCCGCCCCGTGCGGTGCCGAGGACCTCGCCGTCGCCGGCCACGACGGCGACGTCGGTCTTGCTGTTGCCCGCGTCGATGGCGAGGACACTTGCGGTCAGGCCCACGCGAGGTGCTCCCGGTTGTGCGCGATCAGCTGGTCGGTGAGGGTGTCGGCGTACGCGTACTGGCCGATGAGGGGGTGGGCGAGCAGGGCCCGGAAGACACGGTCCCGGCCGCCGCGCAGGGCCGCCTCCAGAGCCAGCTCCTCGTACGCCGTCACGTTCGCCATCAGGCCCGCGTACAGCGGGTCCACCTCGGGGACGGGCAGCGGGGTCGGTCCGTGCGGTCCGACGGCCGCCTGCACCTCGATCACCGCGTCGTCCGGCAGGAAGGGCAGTGTGCCCTTGTTGTACGCGTTCACCACCTGGTACGGGGAACCACCGCCGCCCAGCAGCGCCGTGGCGAGGTCTACGGCCGCCTCCGAGTAGTAGGCGCCGCCCCGCTTCGCGAGCAGCGCCGGCTTCTCGTCGAGTGACGGGTCGCCGTACATCTCCAGCAACTGCTTCTCCATGGCGGCCACTTCGGCGGCACGTGACGGCTTCGTCCTGAGTTCCCCGACGACCTCGTCGTGCGCGTAGTAGTAGCGCAGGTAGTACGACGGGACCACGCCGAGCCGGTTCACGAGGGTGCGCGGCAGGTGCAGGTCCTCGGCGATCGCCTCCCCGTGTTCGGCGAGCAGCTTGGGCAGGATGTCCTCGCCCTCGGGGCCGCCCAGGCGCACACCGGTCTCCCAGGTGAGGTGGTTGAGGCCCACATGGTCGAGGTGGACGTCGACCGGAGTGACACCGAGCAGAGCGGCGAACCTCCGCTGGAAGCCGATCGCCACGTTGCACAGTCCCACCGCCCGGTGGCCCTCCTGGAGGAGGGCGCGGGTGACGATGCCGACCGGGTTGGTGAAGTCGATGATCCAGGCCCTCGGGTTGGTGCGGCGGACCCGTTCGGCGATGTCGAGAACCACCGGCACCGTGCGCAGAGCCTTGGCGAGCCCGCCCGCGCCCGTCGTCTCCTGGCCGACGCAACCGCACTCCAGCGGCCAGGTCTCGTCCTGCTCGCGCGCGGCCTGGCCGCCGACGCGCAGCTGGAGGAGCACGGCGTCGGCGCCCTCGACCGCCGCATCCAGGTCGTCCGTCGTGACGATGCGCCCGGGATGCCCCTGCTTGGCGAAGATGCGCCGGGCCAGCCCGCCGACCAGATCGAGGCGTTCGACAGCCGGATCCACGAGCACCAGTTCTTCAACGGGCAGGGTGTCCCGCAAGCGCGCGAATCCGTCGATGAGTTCGGGTGTGTAGGTCGAGCCTCCGCCGACCACGGTGAGTTTCATGAAGTGGTTCAGCCCTTCACTCCGGTGAGCGTGACACCCTCGACGAACGCCTTCTGGGCGAAGAAGAACACGAGGATCACGGGGGCCATGACCAGCACGGTCGCGGCCATGGTGAGGTTCCAGTCGGTGTGGTGCATGCCCTTGAACGACTCCAGGCCGTAACTCAGGGTCCACGCGCCCGCGTTCTCGGAGGCGTAGATCTGCGGCCCGAAGTAGTCGTTCCAGGCGTAGAAGAACTGGAAGAGGGCCACGGCGGCGATCCCGGGCTTCGCCATCGGCACGACGACCCGCAGCAGCACCCGCAGATCCCCGCAGCCGTCGACCTTCGCCGCGTCCAGGTACTCGTTGGGGATGGTCATCAGGAACTGGCGCAGCAGGAAGATGGAGAACGCGTCGCCGAACGCCATCGGAACGATCAGCGGCCACAGCGTGCCCGACAGGTCCAGCTGCTTCGCCCAGAACAGGTACATCGGGATGATGATCACCTGCGGCGGCAGCATCATCATCGAGATCACCAGCATGAGCGACAGACTGCGGCCCGGGAAGCGGAACTTGGCGAGGGCGTACGCGACCGGGATCGACGACACGACGGTCAGGACGGTGCCCAAACCCGCGTAGATCAGCGTGTTCTTCCACCAGGTGAGGAAGCCGGGCGTGTCGAAGACCTTCTTGTAGTTGCCCCACTCCCAGGTGTGCGGGATCAGATCGCGGCTGAGCGCCTGGGTGTCGCTCATCAGCGAGGTCAGGAACACGAACACGAAGGGGAGCGTGAAGAAGAGCGCGGCGGCCACGCCGAGGGAATGGACCGCTATCCACTCGAGGAGAGCCTTGCGGCGGGCGGTGCGTTCGGCCGGCGAGACGGGCGCCTTCAACTCCACGGGCCTGTCGAGTACTTGCGTCATGGTCAGTCACCTGCCAGATTGAGGCCGCCCCGGCGCCGCATCAGGAACGCGGTGAACGCCATCGACAGGGCGAAGAGCACGAGCGCGACCACACAGGCGGAGCCGTAGTCGAAGCGCTGGAAGCCGAGGTTGTAGACGAGCTGAGGCAGGGTGAGCGTGGACTTCTCGGGATAGCCCGGCTCGAACTGCGTACCGGCGCCCTGGATCACTCCCGAGGCGACCTTCCCGGCGATCAGCGGCTGGGTGTAGTACTGCATGGTCTGGATCACGCCGGTGACCACCGCGAACATCACGATCGGCGAGATGTTCGGCAGGGTGACGTACCGGAAGCGCTGCCAGGCGGAGGCTCCGTCCAACTCGGCCGCCTCGTACTGCTCCTTGGGCACGTCGAGCAGCGCGGCCATGAAGATGACCATCAGGTCGCCGACACCCCACAGGGCGAGCAGGGTGAGGGCGGGCTTGGACCAGGCGGGATCGTTGAACCAGCCGGGACCCGGAATGCCGATCTTGTCGAGGATCGAGTTGACCGGGCCCGTACCGGGGTTGAGGAGGAAGGCGAAGGCCATCGTCGCGGCGACGGGCGGGGCGAGGTAGGGCAGGTAGAAGAGGGTGCGGAAGACGCCCGTGCCGGTCTTGATCTTCGTGATGAGCATGCCGACGCCGAGTCCGAAGACGACCCGCAGACTGACCATGACGAGGACCAGCCACAGGGTGTTGCGCAGCGCCGGCCAGAAGAACGGGTAGTCCTTGAAGACGTACGTCCAGTTCTTCGTTCCGCTCCACGTCGGCGGTTTGAAGCCGTCGTAGTGCATGAACGAGAAGTAGAAGGTCGAGATCAGCGGGTACGCGAAGAAGACCGCGAACCCGATCAGCCAGGGCGACATGAAGGCGACCGTCCGAAGCGCCGCACGGCGGCGCTTCGACGCGAGGGTGATGGCGCTCATCGCTACTTCGCCTGCGCGATGTCCGTGTCGATCTGCTTGGCCGTGCTCGCGAGGCCCGCCTCGAGGTCCTTGACCTTGCCGCTCTCGTAGTCGTAGCCGAACTGCTGGATCGTGGTGAGGTACACACCACCGTTGATCGACGCGGGAGTCGTGGTCGAGTTCGGGTTCGCCGCGATGTCCAGGAACGTCTTGAAGCGCGGGTCGTACTTCAGCTTCGGGGACTTCAGCGCGGCCAGCGTGGAGGGCACGTTGTGGATGGCGTTGGAGAAGTTCACCACCGCGTCCGTGTCCGTGGTCATGTACTTCACCAGCTCCCAGGCCGCGTTCTGCTTCTTGCTGGTGGCGGCGATGCCGGCGATGGTGCCGGTGATGTAGCCCTTGCCGTACTGGGCGGCCTGGTCGTCGGGCACGGGCAGCGGGGCCACCCCGATCTCGAAGTCCGGCTTGGCGTCCAGGGCCATGCCCAGGCGCCACTCACCGTCCAGCTGCATGGCGACCTGGCCGGTCTGGAACGGGTGCTTGGGGCCCCATTCGTCACCCAGCTTGGAGCGGTACTTCTCCAGCTTCTGGAATCCGCCCAGCTCGTCCACGAGCTTCTTCTGGAGCGTGAAACCGGCCGCGAAGGCGGGATCCTTGGCGAGGTTCGACTTGCCGCTGGAGTCGAAGTACATCGGGGAGAACTGCGCGAAGTAGTGCTCGGTGGTCGTCTCCCAGCCGTGGTAGTCGGGCATGAATCCGAGCTGCTTGTAGCTGTCGCCGTCGGCGATCGTCAGCTTCTTCGCGTCGGTCTCGAACTCGGACCAGGTCTTGGGCGGGCTCGTGATGCCCGCCTTCTTGAACGCCGTCTTGTTGTAGTAGAGCCCGTACGCGTCCCCCAGCAGCGGCACCGTGCAGCGGTTGCCGTCGAACTGGGTGTACTCGTTCATCGCCTTCGGGAAGGTCGCCTCCGCGTCGATGCCCGACTTCTTGAAGAACGGGTTCAGGTCGACCAGGGCGCCCGAGGAGCAGAACTTGCCGACGTTGTTCGTGGTGAAGGAGGAGATGACGTCGGGGGCCTTGTCGCCGCCGGCGCGCAGCGCCTGGTTGATCTTGTCGTCGGTCATGTTGGCGACGACGTTGACGTGGATGTTGGGGTGCGCCTTCTCGAAGCCCGCGATCAGCGTCTTCACGGCCTTCGTCTCGGAGGGCGCGCTCCAGGCGTGCCAGAAGTTGATGGTGGTCTCCTTGGACGCGTCGTCACTCGCGCCGGAGGAGGACTGGCCGGTACAGGCGGTGGTGAGGAGGGCGACGGACACGGTGAGGGCGAAAGCCGTCTTTCGGATCACTTCGGGCATGACTTCGGGCATGACGGGGTCTCCCTGGGACGGGCGGGGGTGTGGTTCGACCGGAGCGGGTGCCGGGGCCTGGGTGGAACCGGGTTGGGGGGCCCGGAGGTGCTCAGCGCGAGGTGTCGAAGACCTCGTCGCGGGTGGTTGCGAGCGCGCTCTCCAACGCGCCGCGCAGCACGGGGTGTTCGCGTACGTCGCCGACGACGAGGCGCGGCCGGGATGCGGCCAGCTCCTCCAGTTCGGCCTGGAGCAGGGTCCTCAGCGGCTCTCCTCCGGCGGTGAGGGAGGCGCCGCTGAGGACGACGAGTTCGGGGTCGAGCACGGAGACGAGTGCGGCGAGACCGGTGGCCAGCCGTGTCGCGTACGTCTCGAGGAGCCGCCGGTGGGGGCCTGTGGCGCTGTCGGCGCCCAGGGCCACGAGGGCGGCGGCGACCTCGGCGTACGGGCCGGTGGGCACGTCCTTGATGCCGAGTTCGCGGGCCAGCTTGGGGATGGCCTGGGAGCCGGCCAGCTCCTGGTAACCGCCGCTGTTGGCCTTGGTCACCTGGCGGACCAGGGGCGCGCCGGGCACCGGCAGGAAGCCGACCTCGCCGGCGCCCCCGGTCCAGCCGCGGTGCAGCCGGCCGCCGAGGACGAGGGCGGCGCCGAGACCGCCCTCGTTCCACAGCAGGACGAAGTCGCCGTGCCCCTTCGCCGCGCCGAGCCGCTGCTCGGCGAGGGCGACGAGGTTGACGTCGTTCTCGTACTCGACGGGCATCGGGAGGGCGGCCGCGAGTTCGTCGAGCAGTGCGGGGGAGTGCCAGCCGGGCAGGTGGGAGGCGTAGCGCAGCCGACCGGTGTTGGGGTCGAAGGCGCCCGGGGTGCCCAGCACCACCCGGTGCACGTCGGAGACGGCGAGCCCGGCGGCCTTCACGGCGCCGTCGAGGGCGTCGGTGACCAGGCGTACGACGGGTTGTGCGGGACGGCGGCCCGGGGTGGGCAACTCGTACTCGCCCACCGTTGTGCCGGTGATGTCTGCGACGGCGGCGAGGATGCGCTCGGGGGTGACGTCGAGGCCGGCGACGTGGGCGGCGGCCGGGTTGACCACATACAGCTGTGCGCCCGGGCCCGGGCGGCCCTCGCTCGTGCCGGTCATCAGGACGAGGCCGGCGGCTTCCAGGCGCGCGAGGAGCTGGGAGGCGGTGGGCTTCGAAAGGCCGGTGAGCTTGCCGATGCGGGTGCGGCTGAGCGGACCGTGCTCCAGGAGGAGGTCCAGGGCGGCGCGGTCGTTCATGGCGCGCAGTACGCGCGGGGTGCCCGGCGTACCGGCGGATCCTGCCATGTGTGTCGCCACCTGCCTTTCAACAGCCCAGCTTCTCAGCGGGGCCGCCGGGAAGTCCACCGGGTGATCGTTCCGGGCTTCCCTGGTTGGGACGGCCCTAAGATCACTGTTAGGAAAGTTTCCTATTTGTGAGAGGAAAGTAGGCCGTCGTCAGTGAGGCGTCAATACCGGCCACCGGCGGGCAATCAACTCGTTACCTGGACAGGGGACGCGCGCCCGTCCTTCCGCTGTTTCCTGTGGGCGGAGTCACGGCTGCCTGACGATTGGCGTCCGTGCAGGTCAGGCGCGTGGTGCTGAGGGTTGGGGTGATCCGCCCGGAATTCCCGGGAGGGGGACAGGCGGCGCACGGCGAGCCGACAGGAAGGGTGCGCTCCGGGGCGGTGCCAGCGATTTCGTCAAGAGGGTCGACGCGGTCGCCGGTACCGTCCGGCTCGACCTCCGTGACGGCGAGGGGTGGTCGGCGTGGCCGGGCTCAGGATCGGCGGGCCCTTCGTGGCGGTGTGCCGGTTGGCGCGGGCCACCGGGCTCG
Organism: Streptomyces sp. NPDC022910; assembly: GCF_055561075.1. Classification (NCBI taxonomy): domain Bacteria; kingdom Bacillati; phylum Actinomycetota; class Actinomycetes; order Kitasatosporales; family Streptomycetaceae; genus Streptomyces; species Streptomyces sp. NPDC022910. The sequence continues at coordinate 48,241 of NZ_JBVHHL010000039.1, read as the reverse complement.
TGGGAGGGGCGCACTGAGGGGGCGGTGGATGGCGAAGGGTGCCCGGAGGAATCCGGGCACCCTTGGGTTCCTGCGGGCCGTATCGCCCGCTCGTAGGTCCGTGGCCCCTAGCGCACCGTGGGCCGTGCCTGCGGTATAGGGGACGCTGCTTCCGCCTGGGGCGAGCCCGTGTTCGAGTAGGCCGACGGGGGTGCCGTCGAGGCCGCCGGGTCGGCCGGGAGCTCCTGCCCGGGCTCGGCCGGCAGTCCGCCCACGATGGGGATGTCCGCCTCGTCGAAGGCCCGCTTGATGCGCCAGCGCAGCTCGCGCTCGACCGCCAGGGCCTTGCCCGGCATCGTCTTCGCGGAGACCCGCACGACCATCGAGTCCAGCAGCACGCTGTCCAGGCCGAGCACCTCGATCGGGCCCCACAGGAGCTCGTTCCACGGCTCGTCCTTGCTCATCCGCTCCGTCACCGCGTCCAGGGTCGCCTTCACCAGGTCCAGGTTCTCGCTCGCGCGGACGGTCACGTCCACCCCGGCCGTCGCCCAGCCCTGAGAGAGGTTGCCGATGCGCTTGATCTCGCCGTTGCGGACGTACCAGATCTCGCCGCCGTCGCCGCGCAGCTTCGTCACGCGCAGACCGACCTCGATCACCTCACCGGAGGCCACCCCCGCGTCGATGGTGTCGCCGACGCCGTACTGGTCCTCCAGGATCATGAACACGCCGGACAGGAAGTCCGTCACCAGGTTGCGTGCGCCGAAACCGATGGCGACACCCGCGACACCGGCGGAGGCGAGCAGCGGCGCCAGGTTGATCTGGAACGTCGACAGCACCATCAGTGCTGCCGTGCCCAGGATGAGGAACGACGCCACCGAGCGCAGCACCGAGCCGATCGCCTGCGAGCGCTGCCGGCGGCGCTCCGCGTTCACCAGCAGACCGCCGAGCGCCGTGCCGTCCACCGCCTGGACGGTGCGGTTCATGCGGTCGATCAGCTTGGTGATCGCCCGCCGCACCGCGACTCGCAGCACCGCCGCGATCACCAGGATCAGCAGGACCCTGAGACCGATCGCCAGCCACGTGGACCAGTTCTGCTCGACCCAGCTCGCGGCGTTCGTCGCGCTCTGCTGGGCGTCCTGGATCGTGGGGACCGCCGGAGCCGTCGTCTGCGAGGGCGACGGGGACGGCGTGGTGCCGGCGGCCAGTAGGGCGGGCAAGGACACGGCAGGTACCTCCAGGTGCAGCGTCTGCCTCCGCTGCGGGCGGTCAAGGTCGTCGAGGCGTCGAGGCGTCGAGGCGTCGAGGCGTCGAGGCCGTCGAGGTCACGGAAAGGTCGCCGGACGGGCAGGGGCACCACACTAACGGGGCATCGTGTGGGGATCGTGCCGATGTTCCAAGGAGAGGCCGTGCTCACCTGGGGAAGTAAGGGGGCGCGTATCGGGGGATGCATCAGGTGTGGTCGAAAACACTCCCAGCCCGTTACCGGGACATGGTGGCGCTTCCACCAGGCATGAGGGGAGACTGGCTGCAGATCGTCCCGGCGCGAGCCACGCGCCGCCGGCGTACAAGGAGGCGTCCGTGCCGCATGTCCTGGTCCTCAACGCGTCGTACGAGCCACTCGGCGTCGTACCGCTCCGCCGCGCGCTCGTCCTCGTCCTCGAGAACAAGGCCATCTGCCTCGAGGAGTCCGGCGCCTTTATGCACAGCGCAACCGTCACCGTGCCCGCGCCCAGCGTGGTCCGGCTGAAGCGGTTCGTACGGGTTCCCTACCGGGGGCCCGTTCCTCTTACCCGGCGCGCGCTCTTCGCGCGCGACGGCGGCCGGTGCATGTACTGCGGTGGCGTCGCAACCAGCGTCGACCACGTCATTCCGCGCAGCCGCGGTGGTCAGCACGTCTGGGACAACGTGGTGGCGTCCTGCCGCCGCTGCAACCATGTGAAGGCCGACCGGCACCTCTTCGAGCTGGGCTGGCGCCTGCGCCACAAACCCGCCCCGCCGACGGGGCTGGCCTGGCGCATCATCGGAACCGGCCATAGGGACCCGCGCTGGCTGCCATACCTGCAGCCGTACGGCGCGGATGACGCCTTGGCCCGGATCGACGGCATTTCCGCCTGACGATCCGGGCTTTCGCATACCCGGCGCCCCGGACCGGCCCCGCGACCGTGACGCGGGGCCGGTCGCCGTGGCCTGCCTCTGCTACTCGAGGTGGCCCAGGAGAGCGGTGTACGCACCTTCCGCGGCGCGCCCGAGGGGAACGCCGGCCGGAGCGTGGGCCAGGAAGGACGGGGTCGTGCCGGAGTGCAGGATCCGTCCGCCCTGCAGAACGGTGACGTGATCGGCTTCCTCGGCGAGGTCCGCGACGTCGTGGGTGGACATGAGCACGCGCACCTCGTCCCTCAGCCCGGCCAGGATGTCCCGGAAGACCCGGCGCTGACGCGGGTCCATGCCGGCCGTCGGTTCGTCCAAAAGCAGCACCCTGGCCTCGTGCACCAGGGCGGCGGCCACGCCCACCCTGCGCAGCTGGCCGCCGGAGAGGCGGCTGGTGCGCTCGTCCGCCTTGTCCGAGAGCTCGACGCGTTGCAGCGCCCGGCGTGCCTGCGCCCAGGCGTCGCCGCGGTTCATCCCCTTCAGCCAGCCGATGTAGGCGACGTACTCGCGTGCGGTCAGGGAGGGCAGCGGGGTGATGGTCTGGGGCATCCAGGCGACGGCCTTGCGGAACTCCCGGCTGCCGGCCCGCAGCCGGCCGAAGGACACCGAGCCGTCTTCCGGGGCGACGACGGACGCCGAGATCTTGAGCAGTGTCGACTTTCCCGCGCCGTTGGGGCCGAGAAGGATGGTCAGGCCGCCGGGGAGCTCGTAGCTGAAGTCGCTGAGCACGGGCCTCTTGCGTCGGCCGTAGGCGTACGTGCAGTCGGAAAGTACCAGGGTCATGGCTGATTCCTTCGAGAGCGGAGCTGGGCGGCGATCCCTGCGGCGAGGGCCACGACGGCGGCGATCGCGGCATGCGGGGCACCGAGCGGTTCGGGGACGATCGCCCAGAAGTACGGATCCGTGAAGGTGCGGAAACCGACGAGGACGACGGCCATGACCCAGGCGACGGGCACCATGACGGCGGGTGTGCCGAGCAGGGCGTGGAAGCAGAGCATCAGCCCGGTGAGGAAGGCGGTGTTGCGTCCGACCGCCCAGGCGGCGGAGGAGCCTGTGAGGGCGCCGACGGCGAAGCCCACGAGCAGCGAGGCGACGACGACCGCGAGGACCAGGAGCGTGTCCATCCGCCGGACCGGCCGGATCCCCGAGATCTCCGGGGCCGGCAGCCGTGAGTCCAGGCAGTGGGCCACCGCCGCCACCGGCACGATCGCGACGAAGGTCATCACCTGGGTCTGGGTGCCGCCGGAGAGGCTGATCGACGGCAGCAGGGCCGTCGTGTCCTGGAAGACGAGCGTCAGCAAGGCCAGCCCCGCCAGGCTCGCGGGAAGCACCACATGGGCCTGGCGCGCCTTGAGCCACCAGATCATCCGGCCGCTCCGGTCCCGGCCTTCGCGCATGCCGCGGTCAGCTGCTGCCGGTACCAGTGGGTCTGCTCGGCCTCGGGCTTGTCGAGCACGGCGCTCACCTGTCGCTGGAGCGCCGACCGCTGATCCGTGCCGTAGAAAGGGTCCTGCTCGAGGAACTTCTCGAGCGTCCTCGACTCACCGGTCCGTGCGGCCGCCCATCCGACCACGACCCGGGTGGTGGCGATGTCGGGTCTCGCGCACGGGAAGGCGACCGCCATGCGGACGATCTGGTAGCGGAGGGTTCCGCGCTTGGCGCCCTTGGTCAGGCCCACCCGCCAGGTGCTCTGGGTGGAGACCGGGTGGCTGGGCCCGTCGGCGAGCGTGTCGGTGACGAGCGACGGAGCGGTGCGGGTGACGCCCGCGGCGGTCAGGTCCTCCAGGGCGCTAGCCACATCGGTGCGTACGGCGTCCAGGTCGCCCGCCGTCTCCTTGGGCATGCACACCTTCGGCGCCGTGCCCGTGCACGACAGGGCGACGTCACCCTCGGCCAAGGGGGGCGTGGGGCCCCAGCCCCGGGTGATGGAGAAGGCGCTCACCGCGCAGACACCTGCGAGGCAGGCGGCGAGTGCCATGCGTACGGCGGGTCGGCGCAGCGCGGACCAGGACGACCACAGCAGGGTGGTCGCCAGCGCCACACCGCAGGTCGGCAGAAGCTGAGCGAGCATGGACGTCCAGGTCGCGGCCTCGCCGAACATCAGCGTGTGGGGGTACTGGCCGCTTATGTGACGCCACCAGAAGGCTTCAAGGGTGACCGACGTCGCCACCAGGAGAAAGACCACCACGGCCAGGACGGGTGCGGCGAAGACGGGCTTGATCCGCAGTCCCACGGCGAAGCCGATCACCGAGTGCGCGACGGACACGAGCATCGCCATCAGCAGCGGCCGCGCGCTCACGAGAGTGGGCGTCGCACCTTCCTGGACCAGAGCCATGACCACCGGCAGGAGCAGCATCAGCCAGGCCAGGGCGATCACGGGCCCGAGCGCCTCGGCGGCGATCCGGTAGCGGGAGCGGGCCGGGGCGAGCTGCCAGACCGCCCCCTGGGTCAGACGCCCGCTCTCCCAGGCACCCAGGGCGGAGGCGAGAGCGTAGACGAACGGGTACATGGACGCCAGCGGGTAGGCGACCAGGGTCGGGGCGTAGGCGTAGCCCGACTCCGAGATCGAGGGGGCGGTCACCTCGTAGTAGTAGAAGAGGGCCAGCGCGATCGCGACGGGGAAGGCCCACAAGGCGCTGCTGGCGCGCAGCCGAGTGCGAAGTCTCACGGATGTCCTTGGGTGGGGGGCGGGGGGTGGGGGGGGGGGGCCCCCCCCCCCCCCGGGCCCCCCCCCCCCCCCCCCCCAAAAATAAGGGGCCCCCCGCACACACGACGGGGGGTGGCAGCAAAAGAGAAAAAAACGACACAAACAAAACAAACACAANNNNGTACGTGCCCCCCCCCCCCCCCGCCCGCCCCCCCCCCCCCCCCCCCCCCCGGGCCCCCCCCCCCGGGGGGGGGGGCAACGCCCCACCACCTCCTGATCGTTCGGCCGCTCAGTCCGCCTGCGTGGTGTCGACGTAGACGCTGCTGACGGAGAGCAGGCAGCAGGAACCGCCTTGGGCGATCTTGTCCGTCTCGAAGTAGAAGTCACCGGACGGCAGGCCGGTCCACTCACCGTTGCTGGTGTAGCCCGCGCCGTTGAAGCAGTTGGTGAACGTCTTGCTGCCGTAGTTCGGGTCGACCGACAGCGGGACGTCTCGCCACATCTTGACGACGACCTGGTCCGTGGTGCCGTACTGGGCGAAGCAGTTGGTGAACTGGACCTGCGAGTAGCTCTCGTCCGCCCAGCGGCGGGACTCGTGGCCGTCGGTCCAGCTGCTGATGTAGCTGGACCAGTTGGCGGACGCCGCGGGCGCGTTGACAAGCCCCAGGGAGGCCACGGCGGCGGCTGCCGCAGCCGCGCGGCGTATGGTGGTGGCGGAACGCATGTCTGTTACTCCTAGTCAGGTTGCGGATCATGTGCTCCGGAGGCGGATGCGCCTCCAGGCCCCTTCAGGCCGGCCAGGGCGTGAAGGGGCCCTTAAAGATCACTTACGTGCTTCACCTTGTCAACATCGCTCGTTTTCAAAGGCTTTACCTTCCCGTGGCCGCTTCCGTCCTCTAAGTCCGGTCGCCTGAGCTGCTGTTCCCGGGGCCCGCACTACGTCCGTCCCCGTCATGTCGCGGCTGCGAGGCCTCCTCCTCGCTCGGCTCCCGGCGGCTCCGCCGGAGAAGCGGTGACTCCGCCGTTCACGTGGCTAGAGTGTCGACGGGAGTAGCCGATGTGTCGTATTTGTCCCTCCAGGGAGAAGCGCACCGGAACGAAATGTGACCAGACGCACGTTGTTCCTCCGGGTACGTCTGCGAACGCGCCCACTGGGTAGGCCTGCTCTCACCCGCATCCGTCGTACGACGACAAGGAGGCCCCCGTGGCCGCACCGGCACACCTCTTGCTCCCGGCCCTGTCCAAACGCGACGCGGAGCCGTCCGCCGACCCGGACGCCCCGCTGTGTGTCCTGAGCGCGGAGGGCGCCTGCGCAGAGGCGCCGCTGACCAGTGAGCCGCCGCTGCCCGACGCCGAGCCCCTCACCAGCGAACCCCCACTCGCCGATCTCACGCCCCTGACCAGCGAGCCCTCGGTCGCCGGCCCGGACTCCACGGGGTACTAGATGACGCCGGCCGACCCCGCGCGCGACGGGACGCCGCTGGCCCGGCTTGCCGCGCTGCACGGCGTCGCCACCTCCTACCGCCCGTCCCCGGACCGTACGGTCGCGGCCTCGGACACCGCCGTCACCGCCGCCCTGGCCGCGCTCGGCGTGGACGCGAGCACCCCGGAGGCCGTGCGCCGGGCCCTGGCCGCACGCGAGAGCGAGCTACGGGAACGGCTGCTGCCGCCGACCGTGGTCTGCTGGGGCGGGCGGCCGCCCGCCGCGCTCGCCTCCCTCCCGGACGGCACCCGTCTGCGGATCGAGACGGAACAGGGCGAGACGCGCGCCTCGGCCGAACAACTCCCGCCCGGCATCCATGCCTTGCACGTCACCGCACCCGACGGACGCACCGCCGATGCCCATCTCGTGGCCGCGCCCGCCCGGCTGCCCGCGCCGCCGGCCCGCTCCTACGGACTGCTCGTCCAGCTCTACTCCCTGATCTCCCGCCGCTCCTGGGGCATGGGCGACCTCGGTGACCTCGCCGAGGTGACCGCATGGGCCGGACGGGCGCTCGGCGCCGGGTTCGTGCAGGTCAACCCGTTGCACGCGGCCGTGCCTGGTGCCCCCACCGACCCGTCTCCCTACCGTCCCTCCTCCCGCCGCTTCCCGGACCCCGTGCACCTGCGGATCGAGGACGTCCCCGAGTTCCCCTACGTCGAGGACCGGACCCGCCTCCTCACGCTGCTGGAGCGCGCGGCGCGGCTGCGGGAATCCGTCCTCGACAAGGGCGCGTTGATCGACCGCGACGCCGTGTGGGAGCTCAAGCGCGAGGCGCTCGAACTCGTGCACGCCGTCCCCCTCGGACCCGGACGGCGCGCCGCCTACGCCGACTTCCTGGCCGAGGAGGGCGTGGTGCTGGAGGACCATGCGACCTGGTCCGCGCTCGCGGAGGTGTACGGCTCCGACTGGCACGGCTGGCCCTCCCGGCTGCGCTATCCGCGCTCGCCCGAAACCGCTCGCGCCCGCGTCGAGTTGATGGACCGCGTCGACTTCCACAGCCGGCTCGCCTGGCTGACCGACGCCCAGCTCGCCACCGCCCAGCGCACCGCGCGCGACGCCGGGATGGCGGTCGGTCTGATCCACGACCTCGCGGTCGGTGTGCACCCGGGCGGCGCCGACGCCTGGGCGCAGCAGGAGTACCTCGCGGCCGGCATGTCGGTGGGCGCCCCGCCGGACGCCTTCAACGCGCGCGGCCAGGACTGGGGCCTGCCCCCGTGGCGCCCCGACCGCCTCGCGGCCTCCGGATACGCCCCCTACCGCAGGCTCCTGCGCGCCCTGCTGCGGCACGCGGGCGCCCTGCGCATCGACCACGTCATGGGGCTGTTCCGGCTGTGGTGGGTGCCGCAGGGGCAGCCGCCCACGGAGGGTACCTACGTCCGCTACGACGCCGAGGCCATGCTCGCCGTCCTGGTGCTGGAGGCCTCGCGTGCCGGGGCGCTGGTCATCGGCGAGGACCTCGGGACAGTGGAGCCCGGCGTGCGCGAGGCGCTGCACGAGCGCGGAGTGCTCGGCACGTCCGTCCTGTGGTTCGAGCGCGACTGGGAGGGTACCGGGCAGCCGTTGCCGCCCGAGCGCTGGCGGGCGGACTGCCTGGCCACCGCCACCACCCACGACCTGCCGCCGACCGCCGCCCGGCTCACCGGCGAACACGTCGAACTCCGTGACCGGCTCGGCCTGTTGGCTCGCCCCCTGGACCTGGAGCGGGCCGCTGCGGCAGCCGACACCGGCGAGTGGCTCGCCCTGCTGTCCCGCCTGGGTCTGCTGAAGGGGGCGAGCGGAGGGGTCTCGGCGGTGTCGGAGGAGCGGGAGATCCAGGCCGTCCACCGCTTCCTGTTGCGCACCCCCGCCCGGCTGATCGGCGTCTGGCTCCCCGACGCGGTGGGCGACCGGCGCCCGCAGAACCTGCCGGGCACCTGGGACGAGTACCCGAACTGGCGGCTGCCGATAGCGGACGCGCAAGGGCAGCCGGTGACCCTGGAGGACCTGGCGGCCTCGCCGCGGCTGCACGCGCTGCTGGACGTGTTGCGGGGGAGGGGCGGGTGACCGGGCCCGGGCCCGTACCGCACCCCCGGGCGCGCGGGCCGTTGGGGCGTTCGCTAGTTTGGCACCGTGGACAAGAAGAACGCCCTGCGCGCCGGCGCCCTGGCTGCCGGTACGACGCTGATGATGCTGCTCATGTCGTCCCCCGCGCTCGCGCTCACACGCGACGACGGCGACGACCCCGGCAAGGGCCTGAGTGTGGCCGAGACGCTGGGGCTCTTCGTGGCGGCGCCGCTCGTGCTGTTCGCGGTCATCGCCGGTCTCGTCATGGCCACGGACAGGTCCCGCAAGCAGGCGAAGCAGGGCTGACATCTCTCCCGGAGCCGCGGTCCTTCCGCCGCCCGGGCCCTTGGGCCGCCTGATCCCTTTCACGCTTCCGTCGAGGGAGTCCGCGCACCCGTACGATGCGCGGACTCCCTCGACGTCTTTCACTCCCCTGCACCGTCCTTCGCCGTCTGTCACCCGTATGTATGCAGTCGGTGCAGGCAACCGGCGCGCGGTTCCGTCGTACGCGCCCGGCGCCTACGGGTGGGGCGCCGTGAGATAGCGCCGGACCGTCGGCGCCAGCCAGGCCATGACCTCCTCGCGGGCCAGGGCGACGGCCGGCGGGAACTTCAGCACATACCGTGCCAGCGCCATCCCGAGCACCTGCGACGCGATGAGCCCGGCCCGGGCCGGTGCCTGCTCGGGGTCCGGGCAGAGGTGCCGGGCGACCGGCAGCAACTGGTCCCGGAAGATCCCCTGGAGCCGCTCGGCCCCTGCCGGATTGGTGACTCCGACGCGCAGCATCGCGGTGAGCGCGTCGTTGTTCTCCTCCCAGAGGGTGAGGAAGTGGCTCACCAGGACCTCGCCCACGTCGTGGCTGCGCAGCCGCTCGGGGTCGGGCAGGCGCAGATCGACGTCGAGGACCGCGTCGAAGAGGCCCTCCTTGGAGCCGTAGTAGCGCATCACCATGGACGGATCGATCCGTGCGTCCTTGGCGATCGCGCGGATGGTGGCGCGCTCGTAGCCATCGGAGGCGAAGCGCTCGCGCGCGGCGGCGAGGATCGCGGTGCGGGTGGCGTCGGAGCGGCGGGGTTGCTTCTCAGGCATGCCAACAAACGTAGGCCAACACGTGTTGACAGTCCAGGTGAGACCTGCCTATGTTGGCAAACGAGCGTTGGCCTACACATGTTGGCCAACAGGTGTAGGCCAACAATGGTTGGCCCCAGGAGGTGGCCATGACAGGCAAGTCCCGCACCACCAGCACCACCGTTTCTGGTCACGGCACCGCCGCCGGTGTCCTTGTCGTCGGTTCCGGTCCCACCGGCCTCCTCCTCGCCGGTGATCTCGCCGCCGCCGGTGTCCCTGTCACCCTCGTCGAGAAACGCCCCCACAAGATCAGCAATCTCTCCCGCGCCTTCGTCCTGCACGCCCGCACCCTGGAGCAGCTCGACGCCCGCCCGTCTCCCATGACCACCCTCGACGGACGTGCCGCGCACGCAACTGCTTCGCAAAGCCTCGCCGACGACCTGGAGGCCAAGGGCCGGCCCCTTTCCGACATCCGCCTCTTCGGCCGCCTCTCGGTCCGGCTCGACACGCTCCCCTCCCGCTTCAATCACCTGCTCGTCCTCCCGCAGTACGAGGTGGAGAGGGCGCTGGAGCGACGCGCGGTCGAGGCCGGGGTGCGGTTCGAGTACGAGACCGAGGTCACCCGGCTGAGCCAGGACGACGGCGGTGTGACGCTGCACGTCCGCCGGGCCGACGGCGAGCCCGGCGAGATGCGCGCCGCTTACGCCGTGGGCGCCGACGGCCTGCACAGCGTCGTGCGCCAGGCGATCGGCCTGTCCTTCCCCGGCAAGTCCGTCATCCGTTCGGTCGTCCTGGCCGACGTGCTCCTCGACCAGAAGCCCGAACAGGTGCTCACCGCCAACGCGGTCGGCGACGCGTTCGCCTTCATCGCGCCCTTCGGCGACGGCTACTACCGGGTCATCGGCTGGCACCGCGGCCGCAACGTCCCCGACAGCACGCCGCTGGACCTCGCCGAGGTCCGCGAGATCGCCCGTCTCGCGCTCGGCCGCGACTACGGTATGCGCGACGCCCGCTGGATGTCCCGCTTCCACAGCGACGAGCGCCAGGCGCCCGCGTATCGCGTCGGCCGCGTCTTCCTCGCGGGTGACGCAGCGCACGTGCACACGCCGGCCGGCGGCCAGGGCATGAACACCGGTCTCCAGGACGCCGCGAACCTCTCCTGGAAGCTCGCCGCCGTCCTGCGCGGCCACGCCGATCCCGCCCTCCTCGACACCTACCAGTCCGAGCGCCACCCCGTCGGCAGGTCGGTCCTGCGCAGCAGCGGCGGAATCGTCCGGCTGGCCATGGCCAAACGCCCCTGGACCGTGGCCCTGCGGGCCGCGCTGACCACCTTCGTCGACCACGTGGGTCCGGTGCGGCGGCGCGTGACGGGAGGGATCACCGGCATCGGATACGCGTACGCCGCCCCCCGCGGCGCCCACCCGCTGGTCGGCAGGCGCATCCCCGATGTCGCCCTCACCTCCGGCCGGCTCTACGAAGCCCTGCGCGGCGGCCGGTTCGTGCTGATCACCCCTGAGGGGTACGAGGCGGCGGGCCGCAAGGACCGGCTGGCGGTGGAGCGCTGGGCGAGCGAGCGGCACACGACCGTGCTCGTGCGGCCCGACGGGTACGTCGCCTGGGCGGCGGACTCGGCGGACCCGGCGACGACCGGCGCCGCCCTCGCCGCCCACGTGGGATGAGACAGGACGCGATGGACGTGACGGTTCCCGCCCGGCGACGGTGGGCGGGCGGTCGTCGAAGAAGGAGCCGTGGCCCGGGACCGGTGTCCCGTGTGCGGCAAGCCGCTGCCCGCCCGCTCCGGATGTATCCGGATGTAAAGGGCGTACGTCCCTCTATCGGAGGTAAAAGGCGTACGTCCCTGTACAGTTCGCCCGCCTGCCGGCGGAAGGCCTGGTCGCCCACTGTCCGCCCCCGGACAAGAAAGAGACCACGGGCGACAGCAACTCCAGCGGATCCTGAGCACAGCGGAGGGCGCCCGGTACACGCCGGGCGCCCTCACATCCGTACGGCTATGCGGCGGTCGCGTCCGCCGCCTGTGCCCTCAGCGCCCGTTCGACGCCCGCGCGTGACTCCAGGATCAGTCGGCGCAGCGCCGGCGGCGGCTCGGCGGAGGCCAGCCAAGCGTCGGTCTTCGCCAGCGTCTCCTCGGAGACCTGGATCGACGGGTGGAGCCCGACGACGATCTGCTGGGCCATCTCGTGCGAGCGGGAGTCCCAGATGCCCTTGACCACCTCGAAGTACTTGTCGGTGTACGGGGCGAGCAGCTCGCGCTGGTCTGTCTGGACGAAGCCCGAGATCACCGCCTCCTGCACGGCGTTCGGCAGCTTGTCGGACTCGACGACCGACGCCCAGGCCTCCGCCTTGGCCTCCGGCGTCGGGCGCGCGGCCCGGGCGGTGGCGGCGTGCCGCTCACCGGCCGCCGTCTTGTCCCGCTCCAGCTCTCCCGCGATCTCCGCCTCGTCGAAACGGCCCACCGCGGCGAGCCGCTCCACGAACGCCCAGCGCAGCTCGGTGTCGACGACCAGACCCTCGACGGTCTGCGTACCCTCTAGCAGCGCCTCCAGCAGATCCAGCTGCTCCGGTGTACGGGCGGTCGCCGCGAAGGCGCGCGCCCACGCCAGCTGGTGGTCGCCGCCCGGCTCGGCGGAGCGCAGATGGGCCAGGGTGGCGTCCGTCCAGCGGGTCAGCAGCGCCTCGCGCGTGGACGGGTCGGCGTACAGGTCGATGGCCAGCTTCACCTGGCGGTGCAGCGACTGCACGACACCGATGTCGGACTCCTTGCCGATGCCGGAAAGGACCAGGGAGAGGTAGTCGCGGGTCGCCAGCTCCGCGTCCCGCGTCATGTCCCAGGCCGAGGCCCAGCACAGGGCGCGCGGAAGCGACGAGTCGAAGTCGCCCAGGTGCTCGGTGACGAAGGCGAGGGACTTCTCGTCCAGACGGACCTTCGCGTACGACAGGTCGTCGTCGTTGAGCAGGACGACGTCCGGGCGGCGCCGGCCGGCCAGCTGCGGTACGGCGGTCAGCTCGCCGTCGACGTCGAGCTCGATCCGGCCGTCGTCGGCGCGCAGCAATTTGCCGCTGTCGGCGTCGAGGTGGTAAAGGCCGATGGCGATGCGGTGCGGACGCAGGGTGGGCTCACCCTTGGCGCCGGCCGGGAGTGCGGGGGCCTCCTGGCGGATGCCGAAGGAGGTGATGACGCCGTTGTCGTCGGTCTCGATCTCCGGCCGCAGGATGTTGATCCCCGCGGTCTCCAGCCATTTCCTCGACCAGCTCTTCAGATCCCGGCCGGAGGTCTCCTCCAGGGCGCCCAGCAGGTCGGACAGGCGCGTGTTGCCGTACGCGTGCCGCTTGAAGTACGCCTGCACGCCGCGGAAGAACTCGTCCATGCCGACGTACGCGACGAGTTGCTTGAGGACCGAGGCGCCCTTGGCGTACGTGATGCCGTCGAAGTTGACGAGCACGTCGTCCAGGTCGTTGATCTCGGCCATGATCGGGTGCGTGGACGGCAGCTGGTCCTGCCGGTACGCCCACGTCTTCATGGAGTTGGCGAACGTGGTCCAGGAGTGCGGCCAGCGGGACTGAGGGTGGTACGCCTGGGACGCGATGGAGGTGTAGGTGGCGAACGACTCGTTCAGCCACAGGTCGTTCCACCACTCCATGGTCACGAGGTCACCGAACCACATGTGGGCCAGCTCGTGCAGGATGGTCTCGGCGCGCACCTCGTAGGCCGCGTCGGTGACCTTGGACCGGAAGACGTACTGGTCACGGATGGTCACGGCACCCGCGTTCTCCATCGCGCCCGCGTTGAACTCCGGCACGAAGAGCTGGTCGTACTTCTTGAAGGGATACGCGTAGTCGAACTTCTCCTGGAACCAGTCGAAGCCCTGCCGGGTCACCTCGAAGATCGCGTCCGAGTCGAGGAACTCGGCGAGGGAGGGCCGGCAGTAGATGCCGAGCGGGACGCTCTGGCCGTCCTTCTCGTACACACTGTGCACGGAGTGGTACGGGCCCACGATCAGGGCGGTGACATACGTCGACAGGCGCGGCGTCGGCTCGAAGACCCAGACGTCGTCCTTCGGTTCGGGGGTGGGCGAGTTGGAAATGACGGTCCAGCCGGTGGGAGCCTTCACGGTGAACTGGAAGGTGGCCTTGAGGTCCGGTTGCTCGAAGGAGGCGAAGACGCGGCGGGCGTCCGGGACCTCGAACTGGGTGTAGAGGTACGCCTGGTCGTCGACCGGGTCGACGAAACGGTGCAGGCCCTCGCCGGTGTTGGTGTACGCGCAGTCGGCGACCACGCGGAGCACGTTGCGGCCCTCCAGGAGACCGGGGAGCGCGATCCGCGAGTCCTTGAAGACCGCGGCGGGGTCGAGCGGGTCGCCGTTGAGGGTGATCTCGTGGACGGTCGGGGCCACCAGGTCGATGAAGGACTCCGCGCCGTTTTCGGCGGAGTCGAAGCGCACCGTGGTCACAGACCGGTAGGTGCCGCCCTCCTGCGCGCCGGAGAGGTCGAGATCGATCTCGTACGAGTCAACGGTGAGCAGCTTCGCCCGCTGCTGCGCCTCTTCGCGAGTCAGGTTTGTGCCAGGCACGCGGTCATCTCCTCGTTATGTGTGGGTTGCGCCATCCTTCCACGTCGCCACTGCGTTGGGCGATGACCGGGGTGTGCGGCACCGTGCGCCTGCCTGGCACCCGGTGGCTGCCCGGCCGTCGCGGGGGGCTGCCGCCCAGCCCCCCGCTTTCGGCCTGAACGGCCCCGTCCTCAACCGCCGGGCGGGCTGATTTCGCCGTCCGGCACCGGGATGCTCACCGGTACACGGAACGCCATGTCCGTTTCCCGCCGGTGGCGGGGGCGGGTGCGCGCGAGTCTGGGGCTATGACGACATACACGGCACGACCCATCGATCCGACGGACCTGAAGGAACTGCGCTCCATGGACGACGCGGGCCGCCCCATGGCCCCCTTCGCGGACGAGGAGGGCGACGCGCCCCCTGCGCTGCTGTCTGCGCCGGAGCGCGCCGGGCGACCGGATCGCCCTGGTCTCGTACGCACCCCTGCGCCGCTGGGCGGCGGAGACGGGCGCGGACCCGGGGGCGTACGACGAACAGGGACCCGTCTTCATCCACGCCGATGAGTGCAGGGGGCCCGACCTGCTCGGATATCCGTTCCCGGGTGCCCACCGCACTGTCCGCCGGTACTCGGAAGAGGGCCGCATCCTCGGCGGCCGTCTGGTCGAGGAAGGCGTCGAGGCGGCCGTCACGGAGGCGTTCGCGGACCCGGAGGTCGCGCTCGTCCATGTGCGGGCGGTGGAGTACGGGTGCTTCCTGTACGAGGTCCGCAGGGACTGACCACGGCCAAGGGCGCGCACCACACGGTGCGCGCCCTTGGCCGTGGTCCTTACCCGCTCGGCTCCGCTACTTGCTCAGTTCCGCTGCGACGAGCTCCGCGATCTGCACCGCGTTGAGGGCCGCGCCCTTGCGGAGGTTGTCGTTGGAGATGAACAGGGCGAGGCCGTACTCCACCGTCTCGTCACGGCGGATGCGGCCGACGTAGGACGGGTCCTGCCCGGCGGCCTGCAGCGGGGTCGGGATGTCGGACAGGGTCACGCCCGGTGCGCCGGCCAGCAGCTCCGTCGCGCGCTCCACCGGCAGCGGGCGCGCGAAGCGGGCGTTGACCTGGAGGGAGTGGCCGGAGAAGACGGGGACGCGGACACAGGTACCGGAGACCTTGAGCTCGGGGATCTCCAGGATCTTGCGGGACTCGTTGCGGAGCTTCTGCTCCTCGTCCGTCTCGTTCAGACCGTCGTCGACGAGGTTGCCCGCGAAGGGCACCACGTTGAAGGCGATCGGGCGCTTGTAGACCTGCGGCTCGGGGAAGTCGACCGCCCCGCCGTCGTGGGTGAGCCTGTCGGCGTCGGCGACCACCTTCTGGGCCTGGCCGTGCAGTTCGGCGACGCCCGCGAGGCCCGAGCCGGACACCGCCTGGTAGGTGGCGACGACCAGCGCCTCGAGGCCCGCCTCCTCGTGCAGCGGCTTCAGCACCGGCATCGCGGCCATCGTCGTGCAGTTCGGGTTGGCGATGATCCCCTTGGGGCGGTTCACGATCGCGTGCGGGTTCACCTCGGAGACCACGAGGGGTACGTCGGGGTCCTTGCGCCAGGCCGAGGAGTTGTCGATCACGACGGCGCCCTGCGAGGCGACCTTCTCGGCCAGCGCCTTCGAGGTCGCGCCGCCCGCGGAGAACAGCACGATGTCCAGGCCGGTGTAGTCGGCCGTCGCCGCGTCCTCCACCGTCACGCCGTCGAGGACCGTCCCCGCCGAACGGGCCGAGGCGAACAGGCGCGGCTCGCCGACGGGGAAGTTCCGCTCGGTGAGGATCCTGCGCATGACCGTGCCGACCTGACCGGTGGCTCCGACGATTCCGACCCTCACGGCGACTCCCTCTGCGTGTCTTTACGTGCTCTGTTGCCTGGCCGAGGCTTTTCCATCATGCGGCCGACCCCGGGCCGCCTGTCCAATTCTTTGCGCTGTGTGCCCGAGGAATGGGACGTGAGGGCCCGGTCGCCGGTTGCGGGCATCCGGTGTCCACCCCGGCTGAACTGGAGAAATTCGCCCGGTGAGCGCCCCGCGCCGCAAGCTGTGCTGTCCCGCGCCTGCCCGTCGCCTCCCGGCCCACACGGCGGTGTGACGTACACCTCTGCCCTACGCCCCAGAAGTCGTCCGAACGTTTCGGCCCCCCGCGGCGTCGTAGAGGAAACGGGCAAGGGGAGGGGTGGCTGTGCTGCGCAGAAAGGCCCGCCGCGGGCTGGGGGCGGACCACGCGGTGGACGATCCCCTGGACGCGGCCCAGGAGCGGCGGGTGCGGGCGGTGCTCGCGCTCGGCGGGGTTCCGCAGGCGGACCTGCCGGACGGGGTGCAGCAGGTCCGCCTGCGGCTGCTGGAACGGGCCGCGAGCGGCCGGGAGGCGCCGCGCGACGTCTCGGCCTGGGCGGCGGTCGTCGCCTCCAACCTGGCGATGGACTGGCACCGGGCCAAGCGCCGCCAGGAGCGGCTCGGGGAGCGGCTCGCCTCCCTGCGGCAGCCGGAGCACGCCTCCGGCGAGGACTCCCGCCTGCTTCAGCTCGCGGTCGCCCGGGGCCTGGACGAGCTGCCCGACGCCCAGCGCCAGGTGCTCGTCCTGCGCTTCTACGCCGATCTGCCGGTCCGGGGGATCGCTCAGGAGCTCGGCATTCCCGAGGGCACGGTCAAGAGCAGGCTCCACACGGCGGTGCGCGCGCTGCGCGACCGTCTGCACGAGGACGAGGTGGTGTGACGTGGCCGCCGAGTACGACGGCGTCGACGCCCTGATGGCGGCGATCACCGGCGAGCCGCTGCCGGAGGCGGCGCGGGCCGATGCCGAGTTCATGGCGGGACATCGGGCGGCCGTGGCCGACGTGGCGCTGCTGCGGGAGCAGCTGAGCATCGTCGGGGAGGTGCTGGCGGAGCCGGCGGGCGAGGCGGCGGCGTCACGGACCGCCGTCACGGACGCCCCACGGCCGGTCACCGTCTCGGACGTTCCTGACGTCGCCCGTCCGGTGCGGCCCGCGCGCCGCCGCCGGGCCCTGCGCATCGCCCTCGGCTCGCTCGCGGCCGTGGCGGCCCTGTCGATGGTCGTCGGGCTGAGCCGACTCATCGCGCTCAGTGGGGGAGCGGACGACACCGCGTCCAAGAGCAGCGCCGACGCCGGCTCCCGAAGCAGCGGTGCCGCCGGCCCCTCGGCCGGCGACGGGCCGCCGCCGTCCGATCCCGAGCTGGAAGTGGCGTGCTCCCGGCTCGTCGTCGAGGGGACGGTGGCCGAGGTGGGACCGCTCGGTGATCCCCGGATGCGGGTGGTGCTGACCGTCACGCGCTCCTACAAGCCCGAACACGGTCCGTCCCGCGTCACCTTCCTCCTCGACAGCGGGGCCGAGCCGCAGCCGCGCCGGGGCCAGCATGTGCTGATCCGTATCCCGCGGGGCGGGGACGGGCCGACCCTGTGGGCCGTGGGCGACGAGCGCGTCGCCGCGAACCGCGCGTGGATCATCAAGGCGCTGCCCGGCGCCCGGCACACCGGGTGTCCCTCGGACGGGCCGACCTGACCCGTACCACGACGAAGGGCGGGCGCCCTTGTGGACGCCCGCCCTCACCGCCGTACGGAGAGCTACGGCGTGACCTTCTCGATCTTCACGCTGCCGATGCCCGCGACCGTGCCGCGGCCGTTGACCAGCTGGACCTGCCCGAAGAACTCACGTCCCTCGGGAGCCGCCGCGGCCGCGGTGACCGTGCCGGAGACCGTCGCGGAGTCACCGGTACCGAGCTTGACCGGCGCCGACCCGTCGACCGAGACCTGGCCCAGCGCCGGGGAGAAGAACACGTCCCGGTAGTCGTACGCCGTCGAGCCGGACGGGACCGAGTAGCCCACGACCTCGATGGTGTACGTACCGGCGGCGGGCGAGGCGATGTGCACGGCCTCCTCGGAGTCACCGTCCGCGGACTGCCCGACCTCCTTGCCGGCCGCGTCGTACACCGTCAGGTCGAGGTCGGCGGCCGTGTCCGACACGTTGCCGATGACGACGTCGAGCGACGTGGCGCCCGCGGGGACCTCGACGGTGGTGGTCTGCTTCTCAGCACCCTTGATGGTGGGCCGTGCCGTCTTGGACGAGCCGAGCGGGCCGCCGACCAGCTTGCCGTCGAGGGCCGCGTACTTGTTCGTCACCTTCCAGGAGGCGGCGGCCGGGGTGCCGACCTTGGCCTCGGGCACGGTCACGGTCTCCGGGTCGAAGGCCGCGCCGAGGACGGTGACGCCCAGCTTGTACGGGTTGTCGAGCAGCGGCGACGTACGGCGCGACTCGACCTCGATCTCCCAGACGCCGGCCTGCGGGTCCGCGTACGAGCGCACGTCGGGCTTGCAGCCGTTGCCGTCGAGGTAGTTGTTGTAGCAGTAGGGCGTCGAGGTGGTGTCGACCGGAACGCCGTACGGATGGATCGCGATGAACCGGGTCTGGCTCTTGTCCTTCAGCCCGCCGATCGCGACCTCGAGCGACTTCGCGCCCTCGGGCACGGTCAGGAAGTACGACTGTCTGCTGTTGCGCTGCACCGAACTCGACGCCGAGTAGGTGTACTTGACCGGGGTCGAGACCACGACCGTGGTCAGGATCTGCTTGTCGACGCCCTCGGTGAAGGGGTCGTCGACCTCGAGGATCGCGCTCTTGATGCCCGCGGAGTGCGGGGCGGCCTGGACCTTGACGGTCACCGGCTGGTTCAGCGGCAGCCGCACCAGGGGGGAGCCGAGGATCCGGAAGGTGTCGCCGGCGTTGTTCCGCAGGGACAGCGTGTGCCAGACGGCCTTGTCGGAGCCGGAGGTACGGGTGACGGTCACGTCGTACGTCTTGCGCTCACCCGCCTTCAGGCCGCCCTCGCGGTCGTACAGTCCCGTGCCGAAGCCCGGAGTCTTCAGCGCGTAGTCGATCGCGGTGTCGACCGGGGCCTTGACCGTGTAGTCGTGGGAGGTGGCGTCGCCCTTGATGGCGTCCCACGCGTCCACGATGTTGATGCGGCCCGCGCCCTCCTCGTACGCCTGCACACCCTTGATGTGGTCGGCGGTCGAGGTGAGGGCCGTGCGCAGCTTCGCGGGCGTCAGGTCGATGCCCTGCTGCTTGGCGGCCGACAGAAGCAGGGCTGAGGCGCCCGCTGCCTGCGGGGACGCCATCGAGGTGCCCTGGAGCATCGAGTAGCCGGCCGGCAGCGAGTAGCCCGCCTCGGCGACCGGGGAGCCCGGCAGCCAGGTCTGGGTGGTGTTGATCGCGGCGCCCGGCGCGACGAGCGTCGGGGTGAAGCCGCCGTCCTCACGCGGTCCGCGCGAGGAGAAGGGCATCAGCGCGTACTCCGTCTCCACCTGCGAGCCGTAGTTGGCGGCCCAGGTCTCCTTGGAGATGCCCGCGCCGACCGAGATCACCTTGTCCGCGAGGCCGGGGTCGCCGATGGTGTTGGCACCGGGGCCGGAGTTGCCCGCGGAGATCACCAGCTGGACGCCGTAGGTGTCGATGAGGCGCGTGTAGAGCTCGGCGCGCGCGTTGTTGCCGTCGTTCAGCGCCGGCAGGCCGCCGATCGACATGTTGACGATGTCGACGCCGCGGTTGACAACGAGGTCGATCATGCCCTCGGTGAGCGCGATGTTGGTGCAGCTGCCGGTCCAGGTGCAGGCACGCGAGGAGACGATCTTCGCGCCCGGGGCCGCGCCGTTCATCTTGCCGCCGAACAGGCCGTTCGCCGAGGTGATGCCCGCGACGTGCGTGCCGTGCTCGGACTCGATGACGCCGATGTTGACGTAGTCGGCCTTGGCGCCCGCGGCGTTGTAGACGACGTCCTTGCGGATCTCGACGACGAACGGGATGCGCTCGACGACCTCGGTCGAGGGGTCGTCGGTGCCGAAGTAGCCGATCTGGTAGCCGTCCTTGTACGGCTTCATCGGCACGTCGTCGGTGAAGTCGAGGTTGTCGTTCGCGTCGACGCGGACGGTGCCGGTGGCCGGGTCGTACAGCACGCCCCAGGCGTCGGTGGTGTCGCCGTCGCGGTTCAGGTCGCCCTGCATGTCGCCACCGGTGGTGGCGGACTCGTACATGTAGTTGAACTTGTACGCGCCTGCGGGGGCCTTGAACGTCTCGGTGCCCCCGCCGGTCGAGGGGACGGAGAACGTCGGGCCGGAGACCGAGGCGGTCATGCGCCGCCAGGTGCCGTCGCCGTCGGAGACCGGGTCGGTGGCCGTCACCCAGTCGACGATCTTCCGTTCGCCGGTGGTGGTCTTCTGCAGCGCCGGGTGGCCGAGGTCGACGCCCGAGTCGAGAATGCCGATGGTGATGCCCCGGCCGTCCGCCTTCGGGTGGTCCTTGACGAAGTCGACGGCACCCGTCTCGAAGGACGGGTTGTACGGGTTCTCGGCGGGGGTGTTCCTGCCGGGGGCGGAGTAGGTGGCCGTGCCCCGGGCCGAGGCGCCCTTCGCGGTGTCCGCGCCGGGCGTCGGGTCGTCCAGCGGGATCTCCTGCCGCAGGTCGATGCCGTGCACGGAGGAGAGCTTCGCGGCGGCGGCGATGGCGGCGTCCGCCTTCGCCGTCGGGACGGTGGCGCGGACGTAGCCGACCTTGTCGTAGGTCTGGCCCACGATGCCGCCCTTGACCGCGTCCAGTTCCTCGGTGACCTGTTCGGTCTGGCCCGGCGTGGTGGCGATCATCATCGTGACGTTCTTGTCGCCGTCGGCCTTGGCCTCGGTGAGGAGGTCCGCGTCGTCCGAACCGAGCTTGGCGCTCGCGGACTTGACGGACGGGTCGGCGGAGACCGGCTGCTGGTCCGCGGAGAAGGCCACGGGTATCGGCCCGGCCGCGGAGAGCGCGGCCACGAGTCCCGTGGCGAGGGCTAGGCGGGCCACGCGTCTCGCGCCCGATATCGGGGCGCGCTGAGGGTCGGTGGTCATCGGCATCCCTTGTAGGTAAAGGAACGAAAGGGGTGCGGCCGGAACCCGAAGGTGGATCGGTCCTGGCCGCGGTCGTCCGGATTTCGGGTCCGGAAGACCGCTCAGCTTTACCCAAGGGACAGATGTTTGGGGAGAGTTGACCGAGACGGGATGGAGTCATGGCGTAATTCCGCCATACGTCATCGGGGATTTAGTGACGCAGGCCGGGACATTCCTGTGCACCGGCTTCCCCCTACGCGCGTAGTCCGCGGGACTCAGCCCTCACGTGTGCGCGCGTAGTGACGGGACGCCTTCGCGCGGTTGCCGCAGGCCGCCATGGAGCACCAGCGGCGGGTGCCGTTCCGCGACGTGTCGAAGAAGTGCAGGATGCAGGCCTCGTGGGCGCAGCCGCGGATACGGTCCCCGGCGGTGGCCAGCAGCTCTAGGTAGTCACGGGCGGCGAGCCAGGCGGGACCCCAGGCCGGGTCGTCGAACTCGGCGCGCTCGCCGGGCCCTTGGGGCTCCAGTGTCGGCCGCAGTCGCCCGTGCTCGAGCACGGTGTCGACGAGCCCGGCCCCTTCCTCCAGTGACCTGTCCACCGCGGTCTTCAGGGCGTCGCGCGCCTGGAGCGTGTGCCGCAGGGTCGCGTCGTCGGCGGCGAATGCATCGAGCCCGTTGGTGGTCAGCCACACCGCGAGCCCGGCGGTGTCCGTGAGCAGGTCCTGGACGGCTCCCTCGCGCATCCAGCGGGTGTTGAGCAGGTCGAGCGCGAGCGGCTCCCCGGTGAGCGGGCGTGGATCGCGGACGACGGACATCGCATGCTCCTCGGTTGCTGACCTTGCTAACCGGTCAAGGGTATGTGAGCGGTTGACGCTTCTTGATTCTAACCTCTAATGTCGATTACAGAGGTTAGCCTGCCCGGCCCGGATTCCTCGGGCTGCCATCGAACTGAGGGGACCGCCATGTCACTGCGCACGGGCCACGTCGGCCTGAACGTCACCGACCTCGACCGCTCGCTCGTCTTCTACAGGGACGTCCTCGGCTTCCAGGTCCTCGCGGAGGGCAAGGAGGACGACCGCAGGTACGCGTTCCTGAGCGAGGGCCCGCGCCCGCTGCTCACGCTCTGGCAGCAGGCGCAGGGGGCGTACGACACCGGGCGCGCCGGACTGCACCACCTCGCGCTGGAGGTGGACACTCTCGAGCAGGTCAGGGAGTACGAGACGGCGCTGCGCGGGTACGGAGTGGAGTTCGCGTACGAGGGTGTGGTCGCCCACCAGGAGGGCTCGGCGTCCGGCGGCATCTTCTTCCACGACCCGGACGGGACACGGCTGGAGATCAGTGCGCCGAGCGGGGCCGAAGGTGCCCCCGTCCCCCACGCATCCGCTCCGACCTGCGGATTCTTCTAGCCATGGGCGTCTACCACGCGGGCTCGCGCGCGGTGCAGGACCGGGTCGGCGTCCGTGAGCAGGCGGACCACGTGGGCCGGGCCGTCGGCGACACCCTGAAGCCGGTGGCCGCGGCCTTCCTCGAGCTCCAGCCGATGCTGGTGCTCGGCGCGGCCGACCCGGTCGACGGCGCCGTATGGGCGTCCCTGCTGACCGGTGAGCCGGGATTCGTGCAGGCCACGAGCCCTCGCCGGGTGTCGGTCGCCGGCAAGGCGACGCCCGTCGACCCGCTGGCGCGGGCGCTGACCGCGGAGGGCGTCCGCGTCGGCACGATCGCCCTCGACCCGCGCACCCGCCGCCGTATGCGCCTGGGCGGCCGCTCCCGCCCGACGTCGCGGGGACTGGTGATCGAGGCGGAGAAGGTGTTCTCCAACTGCCCGAAGTACCTGCAGAAGAGGGAGTCGTACGAGACGGTCGCGGGCCGCGGGCCGGGGGAGCCCCGGCGCGATCGTGAACTGACACTCGCGCAACGGGAGTTCGTCAACCGGGCCGACACCTTCTTTCTCGCCACCGTTCATGCCCGGGGAGTCGATGTGAGCCACCGCGGCGGCAACCCCGGTTTCGTACGGGTTGTGTCACCCCGCGAACTGAGCTGGCGCGACTACCCGGGCAACTCCATGTTCCTCACCCTCGGCAACCTCGCGACGGACCCCCGCGCCGGGCTGCTGTTCCTCGACTGGACGACGGGTACGGTCCTGCAGCTCACGGGCGAGGCACGGACGGAGTTCGGCGCCGACGGGGAGCGGAGGGTCGGCTTCACCCTGGCCACGGCGGTCGAGACGACGGGCGCGAGTCCCCTTCGCTGGTCTCCTCCCGAATACTCGCCTGCCAATCCCGACCCGGCGGGGTAACGTCCCCGAGTGCGCAAGAAGTTGAGGGTGGCGGCCTACGCCGTCTGTGTCCGCGACGGCCGGCTCCTGCTCGCCCGTATGCCCGGCCCCGACGGCACGTCCGAGTGGGGCCTGCCGGGCGGCGGCATGGAACACGGCGAGGACCCCTACGACACCGTCCTGCGGGAGGTGGAGGAGGAGACCGGCTATCGCATCGAGCTCACCGGGCTGCTCGGCGTGGACTCGATCCGCCACCGCTCCCGTGACCGCTTCGGCCGCGCCGTCGACCACCACGGAGTACGGCTCGTCTACGAGGGGCGTGTCATCGGCGGCGACCTCCGCAACGAGGTCGGCGGTTCCACGGACCTCGCGGCCTGGCAGGATCTCGCCGCCGTGCCCGGGCTGACGCGCGTCGGACTCGTCGACGCCGGGCTCGCGCTGTGGCGGCAGCGACCTGCGGCGGGCCGGCCGGCACTGCCAGAGGGATGACTTCACTACCCCGTGAGTTGAACACGGAGTGACCGCTCCCGGGCCGCCCGAGGAGCGGTCGTGAACGCGCAGGGTAGCCCAAGATCGACGTACGGTGATCGGCGCTGCGTGTTGCCGCCGCGTTCATGCTCAGGTCACTCCCGGTGCCAACGATGCAGAGCGAGCGGGACATTCGCGGCAGCGGCTGTTCCGCGATCACTGCTGACGTGTTCGCACTCGGGGAGACCGCGCATGTCGCGCATACGCTCTGTCGCCACGGCGGCTGGACCCAATCGTCGCACTCTGCTCGCCGCCGCCGGGGCGGTGTCCCTGACCACGGGCCTCACACTCGCGCTGCGGCCCGAGGAGAGCCATGGCGTCGGCACCTCGGCCCGCACCGCTGCCGGCGAGGCTCCCGTCGCCGTCTCCCGGCAGGCGCCGGCCGCGTCCCTCGCCCCGTACACCAAGGGCACCACGCTCGCCGGTGTCGCCGCACCCCGGGGCAGATCCGGTTACCGCCGTCTCGGCGACGGCCCCGGCTGGAAGCGCGTCGTGCGCAGCGAACTGGCCGCGCCCAAGTCCGGCCGGGCCGGCCGCCGTGCCGCGCTCGCCGCTTTCGTGCAGTTCACCGATACACATCTGGCGGACACCCAACACCCCCTGCGCACCGAGTACATGCGCTCGGCCGACCTGCACGCCTGGCGGCCCCACGAGGCGTTGACCGTGGCCGGTGCGATCTCGCTGGTCGAGCGGGTCAACTCGCTGCGCGGCGCTCCCGTCACCGGTGCACCGCTCCACTTCGTCATGACCACCGGCGACAACACGGACAACAACGCCAAGTCCGAGCTCGAGTGGTTCATGAAGATCATGAGCGGTGGCCGCATCACCCCCAACTCGGGTGACCCCCGGCACTACGAGGGCGTCCAGAACAGCGGGCTCAAGCTGTACTGGCAGCCCGACTCGAACGCGCGTGACGCCGACAAGCAGCTCGGCTTCCCGCACATCCAGGGCTTCCTGGCCGCCGCGATCCGCGAGGTGCGCAGCCCCGGCCTCAACCTGCCCTGGTACTCCACGGTCGGCAATCACGACGCCTTGCCCCTCGGCTGCTACGCGAACGGCGACCCGTACCTCGCCGAGTACGCCATCGGCGGCAAGAAGCTGATGAGCCTGTCCGCGGCGGAGGCGAAGAATCTCCAGGACGCGATCAAGAACGCCACGGACCCCAAGGGCGTGCGGTTCCGCGACCTGCTCAAGGCCCACGCCCGCGCCATGCGCTCGGTCACCCCGGACGAGAGGCGCGCCCCCTACACCCCCGCCGACTACCTCAAGGCCCACCTCGACCCGGCGTACACCGGTCTCGGCCCGGTCGGGCACGGCTACTCGGCGGCGAATCTGGACGCCGGCACCCAGTACTACTCCTTCCGCATCGCCGACGACGTCATCGGCATCAGCCTCGACAGCACCGACCCGGGTGGCCACTTCCAAGGTGCCCTCGGCACGGCGCAGTTGAAGTGGCTGGACAAGACGCTGCGCGACAACAAGGACTCGTACGCCGTCGTCTTCAGCCACCACACCAGCACGACGATGGACAGCACCGTCCCCGACCCGGCCCGCCCGAACGAGCGGCGCCACGGCGGAGCCGAGCTCGTCGCCCTCCTCGGCAGCCACCGCAACGTGCTGGCTTGGGTGAACGGACACATGCACAAGAACGCCATCACCGCGCACTCCGCCCCCGACGGCCGCTCCTTCTGGGAGATCTCCACGGCCTCGCACATCGACTACCCGCAGCTCGCCCGCGTCATCGAACTGGTGGACAACAAGGACGGTACGCTGTCGATCTTCACCACGCTGATCGAGTCCGCGGCCCCGCACCGCACGGATTTCACCGATCTGTCCCAGACGGGACTGGCCGCCCTCTACCGAGAGCTGTCCTTCAACGCCCCCGGCGCCCACATGACGTTCGCGGGTGACGCCGTCGACCGCAACACGGAACTGGTGCTGAAGAAGGCCTGAAACCCGCTCAACCGCCGCGCACCCGGGCGACGTCGCGTTCTGCCGGGACGACGACGGGCCCGGCGTACGACGTGACGAGGCTCAGCCCCCTGGCGTCCTCGAGCGGCAAGATGATCTCGGACTCCTCGTACCTGGTCACGACCGCGGACGGCCGCCACCCCCTCGTCTTCGACGTCACCTTCGCCGTCACCTTCGACGGCGACCGGGCGGGGACGGTGACGCGGTGTTCGAGGCGGAGTTCTGCGGCAACTGAGCCGCCCCGGGTCAACTCTGCCGTGGCAGCACCAGTTCGGCCCGCTCCACGGCCGGCTCCCGGGGCCCCGTCGAGCGGTTGGCGGTGGTCGGGCCCTGGGGGGCCGGGCCGGTGAAGCGGAAGGCGAGCGACGACAGGAAGCGGCGGCCCCGGGGCCAGTCCACCGGGACCGTCGCCGTCACGCGGGTGGTACCGGAGGCTGCCGCCCGGTCCAGGAGCGCGGTGGCCACGGCCCGACCCGTCCGCGTGCCCCACAACGACGAGTGCAGCAGGAACAGACCCACCGCACAGGCGTCCGCTGCGGGGAAGCGCAGCACCACGTCGATGATCCCGACCACCGGACCGGCGGTGTCCTCGGTCACGACCAGGATCCGCTTGTCCTGCCAGTCCGCGCCCGGCGGCAGGCTGTAGTAGAGACTCTGCAGGTCGGCGGGGCCGGAAGGCAGGCCGGTGGCCGCCTCGACGTACCCGGTGTCCGCCTCGAAGAGCGCCAGGACGCCCGGCTCGTCGTCGGGCCCGGCCTCCCGCACCGTGTAGACTCGCCCGTCCGCCATGGTGATCGTGGTGTTGATCGGCTCGGTCATCCACTCATCGTCACACCGGGTTCGCGCGGGGACCAGCGAATTGCGAGGGCACCGAATTGCGGAGTAAACCCATCCGACCCGGACATGAGACGCTCCGTTCATCTGTTTGAAATATCTGTGCCGCCTCATATCGGACAACCCGCTGTTCACGGGGATGGTTCGAGATTTGTGCAAGGCGGGTGGTCGTGTGCTCATGAGGCACGGTCTGCGCGTGCTCTCGGTCTACGAGGGCTTCTTCTCCGGGGGCGCCCGGATTCTCCACACCGACGTCGTCCTGGGACTGCAGGAAGGCGGCCAGTACCACCGTGTGCTGAGCGTCCACGGGGAAGTGCACCGTGAGGCGACCCGGCAGGCGATGCAGGACGACGCCTGCTACCGGTCGCTGACCGCGGCCGGTGTGGAGGTCACCTCCCTCGGCCGCACCTTCGGCCTGCCCGGGAGCCTCGCCGCCGACCCGACGCTGTTCACCGGGCCGGAGCTGGCGACGACGGCCAGGGCGATGGCGGGCGCCGACGTCATCCTGTCGCTCAAGGAGCAGCCGCTCGGCCTGCTCAACCAGGCGGGTCTGCCGCGTCGGCCGGTGGTGGTCAGCCTGCACCGCTCGGACCCGGAGAATCAGGGCGCGGCGCTCGACGAGCTGAAGGCCGCCATCGCCGACGGGACCGTGGTGGCCTGCGTCTGCTGCGCCGAGTCGACCCGGGCCGCCTACGAGGCCGCCGGAATCCCGGCCGGTGTGCTGCACGTCATCCCCAACGGCGTCGACCTGTTGCGCTTTCGGCCCGACCCCGGTCGGCGGGTCCAGCTGCGGGCCGGGCTCGGCATCCCGGACGCTGCGCCGGTCGTCGTCTTCGCGGCCCGGTACGACGCGATGAAGAACGTCCCGTTGTTCCTGCGCGCCGCGCGTGCCTGGCTGCGCCGCCGTCCCGGCGGGCACGTGCTGATGTGCGGTGCGGGCATGAGCGAGGGCCAGCCCGGGCTGCGTGCCGACATCGAGGCCGCCTTCGGCGACGATCTGCGGCTCGCGGACGGGCTGCACCTGCTGGGGGTGCGGCGCGACATGGAGAGCGTCTACGCGGCCGCCGACGTGGTGGCGCTGACCTCGGCCTGGGGCGAGGCGGCTCCGCTGTGCCTGATCGAGGGCATGATGTGCGGGGCCGTCCCCGTCACCACCGATGTCGGCGACAGCGCGGCGATCGTGGCCGGGCACGGTTTCGTCACCCCGACGGACCCCGAGGCGATCGCGCGGGCCTGGGACGATGCCGTCGCCGCCCGCCCCGGTCTCGCGCCCGTCTTCGAGCGCAGCCGCGAGCGCTTCAGCCGCACCCGCATGATCGCCTCGTACGCCGCGCTCATCGACCAGGTCCACGCGGATTCGGTCAGGCCGTCCCTGTCGGAGCCGCCGCTGCCCGAGCCTCTTTGACCGGAGCGGTTCACGAGGAGGGGCCGCCGACCGTCCGGCGGCCCCTCCTCTCCCCTCCTGATGGCCGCCCCGGTGGTGACTACCGGGGCAGCACCACGACATACGCGGCCGGCTCCCGGTCCGCCGCGGCCATCAACGCCGTGCGGACCACGGCCGCCTGCTGCTCCGGCGCGACCCGCAGCTTCTTCGGAGTGAGGTGGACGACCGTGATGCCGAGCCGCTCCAGCTGTTCGCGCTTGCGGGCGTACTCCGACCACAGCGTGTCGTCCTCCTGGCGGAAGCCGTGGCGCGGGGCCGGGTCCAGTTCCAGTGCCACCGCCTGCTCGGGCCAGTAGGCGTCCAGGCCGCCGAGGTAGGGGCCGCCGGCGAGCTTCAGGTCCACGTTCCACACCGGGTCGGGGAGGGTGTACTCGCGCACCATCCGATACAGGCGGTCCTCGGCGATCGCCCGGCTCTCCGCCAGGAGCGAGTCCACCGCGTCCACCACGTGCGGGCGGCTCAGCAGCTTCGCCTGGTTCAACTCCCTTACGACGGAAGCCGGTTCGCAGTGTCCGCCGCGTACCGCCTCGGTCAGCAGGCGGCGCACCGTGCCCGCGTCCTGCAGGTGTGCCACCGCGTCCGCGACGGCGCGTGCAACCGGTGCGACGGGCAGGTCCGTGACCTGCCGCGGGGTCGGCATCGCCGGTGTGCGGACCACCCGCGCGCAGCCCGCGCTGCGCAGTCGGCGCATCCGCGGGACCAGGACGTCGATCCTCTCCAGCGAGGTCAACGGGGGTGAGCAGCTGAAGCCGTGCAGCGTCAGCGCGGCCAGGCCCGTGATCACCGCGTCCGGCTGGGGGAGCGGGGGACGCGCGCCGTCCGCGTCCGGCTGGGACGGGACACCCGGGGCCGGGCTGCCGAGCGACGAGCGCGTCGCGTAGAGCAGCACCGCGTGCAGGCGTTCGTCGGATGTCGGCGGGCCGGGGTGGAGCAGATACACGCCGGGCAGGAACTGCTGCCAGGCGCCGCCGGGCCGGCACTGCTCGTTGACTTCGGCGGCGGTCACGCCGTGGGCGCGCAGCTGTGCCGTGGTCAGCACCCGGCGCTGCATCTCCGACAGATGGCTGAGGGGGCGGGGGGAGAGCGGGGTGTTGTGGGTCATGACCCCGGAGTTCCCGCGTCCGATCCACCTCCTAACCCCTGTTACACGGCTGTCGACAAATATGGACAAGATGGCACTAAAGTACGCGCGTTCGACTGCCGAAAGAGGCTGGTCCGGATGCGGGAAGCGGAGGGTTACGGGTTCGGATACTCGTATTTCGTAACTGTCGTCCCTGAACATCTGTCGACCGCCGCCCCGCCGCGAGAGCGCTCCGGCCGGGGTCGCCTGTGCGGTGGCCCCGGCCGAGGGGCGTTCTAGCGCATCGCCTGGGCGTCGCGTACCTGTCCGCGCAGGGTGCGTGCCAGGTCGTCGCGTGCCTCCAGTACCAGCCTGCGCAGCGCCGGAGGGGCGTCCTCGTGTGCGGCGAGCCACGCGTCGGTCGCGTCCAGGGTCTCCGGTGAGTCCTGGAGCGACGGGAACAGGCCCCGCACCACGTCCATGCCGATCTGGATGGAACGCTCGGCCCACACGCCCTCGATCGCCGCGAAGTACTTCGCCGTGTAGGGCGCGAGCAGCTCCCGCTGCGACGGCTGCACGAAGCCCGCGATGGTCGCCTCGACGAGCGCGTTCGACAGGGCGTCCGACTCGACGACCTGGGCCCAGGCCTGGGCCTTGACCGCCGCCGAGGGGCGCGCCGCCAGACAGCGGACCTGATGGCGCTTGCCGGAAGCCGTGTCGTCGCGGGCCAGTTCCGCCGCCAGCACCGACTCGTCCGCGGCACCGTGCGCGGCCAGCGGCTCCAGGAACGCCCATCGCAGCTCCTGGTCCACGTCCAGGCCGTCGATCTTCGCCGTGCCCTGCAGAAGGCCCGCGAGCAGCTGCAGATCCGCCTCGCTCGACGCCACCGCAGCGAAGAACCGGGCCCACGTCAGCTGGTGCTGGCTGCCCGGCTCCGCCTGCCGCAGCTCGCTCAGTGCGCCCTCCGCCAGGAGCTGCCCGCCGGTCTCCCGCCACTCGGGCGCCGCGTAGTACGTCAGCGCCGAGTTCGCCCAGGTGTGCAGCATCTGCAGGACGCCGATGTCGGACTCACGGCCGGCGAACCGCAGCACCAGGTCGACGAAGTCCCGCGCCGGCAGCAGCGCGTCCCGGGTCAGGTTCCACAGCGCCGACCAGCACAGCGCCCGTGCCAACGGGTCGGTGATGTCACCGAGTCGGTCCTTCAGGGTCTCCAGCGAGGACTCGTCGAAGCGGATCTTGCAGTACGTGAGGTCGTCGTCGTTGACCAGGACCAGGGCCGGGGCCTCAGCACCCACCAGTTCGGCCACCACCGCACGCGGGCCGTGGACGTCCACCTCGGTGCGTGCGTACCGGACGAGAGTGCCGCCCTCGCCGCGGTACAGGCCCACCGCCACCCGGTGCGGGCGCAGTTCGCCACGCGGCGGAGCCGCAGATTCGGATGCAGCGGACTCGGCCGCCTCCTGGAGCACGGACAGCTCGGAGATCCGCCCGTCCTCGCCGAGCAGCACCTGCGGGGTGAGGGAGTTGACGCCCGCCGTCTGCAGCCAGGACCGCGCCCAGGCCGCCATGTCCCGGCCGCTCGTCTCCTCCAGGACCGACAGCAGGTCGCCGAGGCGCGTGTTGCCGTACGCGTTCCGCTTGAAGTAGCGGCGCGACCCCTCCAGGAACGCGTCCCGGCCCACGTACGCCACCAGTTGCTTCAGCACCGAGGCGCCCTTGGCGTAGGTGATGCCGTCGAAGTTGAGCTTCGCGTCCTCCAGGTCGCGGATGTCCGCCGTGATCGGGTGCGTCGACGGCAGCTGGTCGGCGCGGTACGCCCACGCCTTGCGGTTGTTGGCGAAGGTGATCCAGCCGTTGGTGAAGCGGGTCGCCTCCACCAGCGACAGCGAGCCCATGAAGTCCGCGAAGGACTCCTTCAGCCACAGGTCGTCCCACCACGCCATGGTCACGAGGTCGCCGAACCACATGTGGGCCATCTCGTGCAGGATCACGTTGGCCCGGCGCTCGTACGACGCCTGTGTGACCTTGCCGCGGAAGATGTACTCCTCACGGAAGGTGACCAGGCCCGGGTTCTCCATCGCGCCGAGGTTGTACTCGGGCACGAACGCCTGGTCGTACTTCCCGAACGGGTACGGGTAGTCGAAGTGGTCGTGGAAGAAGTCCAGGCCCTGCTTGGTGACCAGGAAGACGTCGTCCGCGTCGAAGTGCTTCGCCAGACCCTTGCGGCACATCGCGCCGAGCGGGATCTCCAGCGTCGTACCGTCGTCGAAGGTGCGGGAGTAGGTGTCCGTGACGTAGTGGTACGGGCCCGCCACCACGGCCGTGATGTACGTCGAGATGGGCTTCGTCTCCGCGAAGCGCCACACACCGTCGTGCCGCTCGCCGACGCCGTTGCTCCACACCGTCCAGCCCTCGGGGGTGCGCACCTCGAACCGGAAGGGAGCCTTGAGGTCGGGCTGCTCGAAGTTGGCGAAGACGCGGCGGGAGTCCGCGGGCTCGTACTGCGTGTAGAGGTAGACCTCGCCGTCCTCCGGGTCGACGAAGCGGTGCAGGCCCTCGCCGGTGCGGGAGTAGGCGCACTGGGCGTCGACGACCAGCTCGTTCTCGGCGGCCAGGTCCTCCAGCCGGATGCGGGCGCCGTCGAAGACCTCGCCGGGGTCGAGGTCCTTGCCGTTGAGCGAGACCGCGGTGACGCTCGGGGCGATCAGGTCGGCGAAGCTCGTGGCGCCCGCCTCGGCACAGCGGAAGCGGATCGTGGTGACCGAGCGGAACGTGCGCGACCCGGTGTCCGCCTCGCCGGGTGCCTCGCCCACCGCGGAGCGCAGGTCGAGCGACACGTCGTACCCGTCGACGGACAGCAGGGCGGCCCGCTCCTGGGCCTCGTCGCGGGACAGGTTCTCACCGGGCACGGGCGGCACTCCCTCTGGTCGACTGGGTGGGATGAGCAGGACCGATCCTCCCACGTACCCCTGACACGGGGCACGGGGCGCAGCCGGTGAGGATCCCGGGAATGGCGCAGGCCACCTCGGATGTTGCACGATCAACGACCGCTTCTTTAGGAGAGCCATGTCCGAAACCGTGACCGCTTCCGGCAAGACCCCCGTCGACTTCTGGTTCGACCCCCTGTGCCCCTGGGCCTGGATGACCTCCCGCTGGGTCCTGGAAGTGGAGAAGGTCCGGGACATCGAGGTCCGCTGGCACATCATGAGCCTCGCCGTGCTCAACGAGGACAAGCTGGACCAACTGCCGGAGGAATACCGGGAGATGCTCGCGACCAAGGCGTGGAAGCCGGTGCGCGTGGTGACCGCGGCCTGGCAGAAGCACGGCGCGGACGTCCTCGGCCCCCTGTACACCGCCCTCGGCACCCGCTTCCACAACCAGGGCGAGGGACCGACGCTCGAGGCGATCGCCGCCGCGCTCGAGGACGCCGGGCTGCCCGCCGACCTGATCGACTACGCCGACCAGGAGGACTTCGAGTTCGACGCCGAGCTGCGCGCCTCGCACAAGGAGGGCATCGAGAAGGTCGGCCAGGAGGTGGGCACGCCGGTGATCGCGGTCCCGGGCGCCGACGGCGAGCAGATCGCCTTCTTCGGTCCGGTGGTCACCCCGGCTCCCAAGGGCGAGGACGCGGCGAAGCTGTGGGACGGCACCCTGGCGGTCGCCTCGGTCCCGGGCTTCTACGAGATCAAGCGCACGCGGACGAAGGGTCCGGACTTCAGCAACCTGTAGGGCGGTCGGCGGGCACCCTGCCGGAGGGGTACCTGTCGCGTGGTGGGCGCACGCGGCCTGTCGGCTCCGCACAGCGCCGCCGACCGTCGGGTCTTCCCGCAGTTGCGTAACGCGGCGGTGACCGAACTCCGCCTCGAGGGACGTCGGCCTCCCTGTGCCCTGCGCCTGAACAGGACCGGCCCCGCGCATCATGTCCTCGCGGGGCCGCTCCCTTCATTCGCCTGCCGCGTGAAAGGTGAGAAGACGATCACGAGCAGGACGCTTCATACCGCTCTCCGGGCGCCAGGAGCAACACGTCGGTGCGGGACCCGGCCGCCTCATGACGCTTCGCGACGTCCTGCCGGCCCCTCGGCCCCGGGCGCCTGGTGCTGTTCTTCTCCAGGCCGTCGTACGGCAGGTCGGGCGGCGTGCAGACGGGCATGACAGGTCCTCTCCGCACCCCCTTATTGCACAACTCTTGCAACTGCACGCTACCAACAACGAGGACTGGGCAGGCAACAAGAAGGCCCCCACGTGCGCCACGTGAGGGCCTCTCGGCGGTGTGCTGTGTCAGCTCCTGGCTCGCGCCCGCTGCCACGCGTAGCCCACGGCCGCCAGGACCAGCGTCATCCCGCCGGTCGAGTACAG
Organism: Streptomyces sp. NPDC022910; assembly: GCF_055561075.1. NCBI lineage: Bacteria > Bacillati > Actinomycetota > Actinomycetes > Kitasatosporales > Streptomycetaceae > Streptomyces > Streptomyces sp. NPDC022910. The sequence goes on along the minus strand of NZ_JBVHHL010000039.1, from coordinate 14,945 downwards.
CTGGACGCGGGTGTCCGGCTGCCGTGCCATCAGGACGAAGATCGCCACCATGCCCGCCACCGCGACCCAGGTCAGCGCCGGGAAGGCCCACATCCGGACGACCAGCTTCTCGGGTGCCTCCCGCTCCAGGCGGCGGCGCAGGCGCAGCTGCGAGACCGCGATGAAGAACCAGACCACCAGGATGACCGCGCCGATCATGTTCAGCAGCCAGGGGAAGGCGTCGTCGGGCCGCCAGTAGCTGAGCGCCACGCAGGCGAAGCCGAAGACACAGGAGGTCAGCACGGCGGTCCGCGGGACGCCTCCGGACACCCTGGCCAGCGCCTTGGGGCCCTGACCCCGTTCCACCAGCGAGTACGCGATGCGCGAGGAGCCGTAGATGTTGGCGTTCATCGCCGAGAGCAGGGCGACCAGCACGACGACGTTCATCAGCCGGCCGGCGCCGGGGATGCCCAGGTGGTCGAGGGCGGCGACGTACGGGCCCTTCTCGACGACCTCCTTCGAGTCCCACGGGACCAGGGTGACGATGACCGCCATCGAGCCGACGTAGAAGACGGCGATGCGCCACATCGCCGTGCGGACCGCGCTCGCCACGCCCTTGACGGGGTTCTCCGACTCGGCCGCCGCGATGGTGACGGTCTCCAGACCGCCGTATGCGAAGACCGACGCGAGCAGGCCGATGACAAAGCCCTCGCTGCCGTGCGGCAGGAAGTCGCTGAGATTCGAGGCGCCCGGCGAGTCCGTGCCGGGCAGGACGCCGGCGATCGCCAGCACGCCGAGCACCAGGAACAGGGTGATCGCGCCGACCTTGAGCGCCGCGAACCAGAACTCGAACTCGCCGAAGTTCTTCACCGCGGCCAGGTTCGCGCCACAGAAGACCAGCATGAACAGGGCGACCCACGCCCACTCGGGCGTGCCCGGCAGCCAGCCGGTGACGATCTTCGCGGCGCCGATGCCCTCCAGGCCGACGGCCGTGCACAGCAGCACCCAGAACGACCAGCCCGCGGTGAAGCCCGCCCAGGGTCCGATGGCCCGCTCGGCGTGCGCCGAGAAGGAACCCGACGAGGGATGGGCGGCCGACATCTCGCCGAGCATCCGCATCACCAGCATGACGAGCAGACCGGAGGCGGCGTACGCGATCACGATAGAGGGGCCGGCGGCGGCGATGCCCGCGCCGGAGCCGACGAACAGACCGGCGCCGATCACCCCGCCGAGGGCGATCATCGACAGGTGGCGTTGCTTGAGGCCGTGGGAGAGCGCGACGTCCGGCTTCGTCGGCGTCTCGACCGTGGTACTGGGCATGGAGGGCTCGTTCGGTGCGTGAGGCGGGCAAAAACCCCCACAGTCTGGGCGGCCTCTCCGCTCACACGGAGAGGCCGCCCACTATCCGGACGTGTGTCGCACGCAGGGTGAGCGTACGGTCACGCAGCGACTGGCGTGTAATGCGAGGCGTCGCCCTCGATCGAGTAGCTCTCCTTGCCCTCGATGCCGACCGGGATGTCGCCGGCCACGGTCACCCGATTCAGGCGGCGCGGCAGGCCGTCGTAGTTGTCGATGGCGTAGTGCTGGGTGATGCGGTTGTCGAACAGGACCAGCTGGTTCGGCGACCAGCGCCAGCGCAGGATGTTCTCCGGACGGGTGACGTACGCCTGCAGCAGGTCCAGGATCTTCCGGGACTCGGGCAGGGACAGGCCGACGATCCGCTGCGCGAACCCACCGATGAACAGCCCGCGCTCGCCGGTCAGCGGATGGACGCGGACGACAGGGTGGGCGGTGCGGTACTTGATCGACGTGAACTGGGCCCGCTGGGCGGCCTTCCCCTCGTCGATCGCCTCGTCGGGCACCGCGTAGTCGTAGTCGTTGGTGTGCTCGGCCCACAGCGTGTCGGCGAGACGGCGCAGCGGTTCGGGCAGGTCCCGGTAGGCGGCCGCGGCGTCGGCGATCAGGGTCTCGCCGCCGTAGGGCGGGATCGTGATGCTGCGCAGGGTGCTGGCCTGCGGCGGGTTGAGGACGAAGGTCACGTCGGTGTGCCAGTGGTTGGCGCGGCCCCGCTCGCTGTCGACGGGCAGCACGTTGGGGGCGTCCTCGACGGCGGGCACCGTCGGGTGAGCGGTGGTGAGGTCCCCGAAGTGGCGGGCGAAGGCCTGCTGTCCCTCGTCGTCCAGGTTCACGTCGTCGAAGACGAGCGCCTTGTGCGCGTTCAGAGCCTCCCGGAGGGCGGCGACGGTGCCGCCGTCCAGTGGCTTGGAGATGTCGACGCCGGAGATCTGGGCGCCGATGTTCGCGGTGACCTTGCGGATCTCGATGTCAGCCATGTCGGAACCTTTCAGTGAGCGGTGAGTGCCGGAGTGAGGTACTGGTCGGCGGGACGCGGAAGGCCGTAGCGCTTCCGCGGGGTCTGGCGGAGGCCGTACTCGTTGCGGAGCAGGCGTCTGGCGCGCGGGATCGGGACCACGTGATCGGCGAAGGCCCCCAGGCCGGAGGGCAGCACGGCGGGCATGATGTCGAAGCCGTCCGCGGCGCCCTTGACGTAGGGGCCTGCTCGACGTGCGCGAACGGGTCGCTCTCCGGCAGCCGCCACGACGCCTCGTGGTGGTCTGTGGTCATCAGGAACGCGTTCAGGTGAGTTGTCCCGTCATGCGTGGTCCTCCGTCACGCCCAGCGCGGCGAGCAGTCGCTCCCGGTACTCGCCGAGCAGCGGGTCCCGGTACGAGCGCGGGTGCGGGCGGTCGATGGTCAGGTCGAGGCCGATACGGCCCTTGTCGAGCACGAGCACTCGGTCGGCGAGCACGATCGCCTCGTCCACGTCGTGGGTGACGAGGAGCACGGACGGCTGGTGGCGCTTCCACAGCTCCCGCAGCAGGGCGTGCATCTTGATCCGGGTGAGGGCGTCGAGGGCACCGAACGGCTCGTCGGCAAGGAGCAGTTCGGGTTCGCGGACCAGGGAGCGGGCCAGGGCGGCGCGCTGGGCCTCGCCGCCGGACAGCTCGTTCGGCCAGGCCCGTTCGCGGCCCTTCAGCCCCACCTCGGCGAGGGCCTCGCGGCCCTTCTGCGCCGCCTCCTTGCCGTCGAGGCCGAGGAGCACGTTGTCCAGGATCCGGCGCCAGGGCAGCAGCCGGGAGTCCTGGAAGACCACGGACACCCGTTCCGGGGCGGTGAGCCGGCCGCTTCCGGCCACGTTGTGGTCGAGACCCGCGACGGCCCGAAGCAGCGTGCTCTTGCCGGATCCGCTGTGCCCGAGCAGGGCCGTGAACTGGCCGGCCGGGAGGTCGAGATCGATACCGTCGAGGACCGTACGACCGTCGAAGGACCTGGTCAGTCCGCGGAGTTGGACGGCGGGCCGGGTCAGCTGCTCAGTGTGCGGCGCCATGACAGCACCCTCCGTTCGATGAGACGGACCGCGCTGTCGGAGACGAGGCCGAAGATGCCGTAGACGAGCAGGCCCACGAGGATGACGTCGGACCGGCCGTAGTTCTGGGCCTGGAACATCATGTAGCCGAGGCCGCTCGTGGCGTTGATCTGCTCCAGGACCACCAGGCCCAGCCAGGAGCCGGTCACGCCGAGCCGGAGCCCGACGAAGAAGCCGGGCAGCGCGCCGGGGATGACGATCTGGCGGATGAACTGGAACCTCGACAGGCCCTGTACCTCGGCGAGTTCGACGAAACGGCTGTCGATGCCGGACAGTGCGGCATGTGTGTTGAGGTAGATCGGGATGTAGACGACGATCGCGATGATGGCGATCTTGAAGGTCTCGCCGATGCCCAGCCAGAGGATGAACAGCGGGATCAGTCCGAGGGTCGGGATCGCCCGGTTGAGGTTCACCGTCCCGTCGATCAGCGCCTCGCCGACCCGGCTGAGCCCGGACGCCAGCGCGAGGGCGACCCCCGCGGTCAGTCCGATGGCGAAGCCGTAAGCGGCGCGCTCGAGTGACGTCAGGACATCGGTCGGCAGGGTTCCGGCCGACCACAGGCGACCGGCCGTCTTCAGCACCGTCCAGGGAGCCGGGATCGCGCCCGGGTCGAGCTGTCCGGCGGCGGAGGCGGCGGCCCACAGGGCGAGGAAGAGGGCGGGGCCGATGAGCCGGGTGGCGGGCGGCCGCTTGCCCGGGGAGAGGCCGCGGCGCCGTCGTACCCGATGGCTCTCCTCCTCGACCGTCACCGGTGCTGCGGTGGTCGTGGTGGTCATGGTCGTCACCTCCGGTACTCCGCCGGTACGGCCTTGGCCGCGATGTCCTCGAAGCGGTGGTCGAAGAGGGAGGAGACATCGAACTTCTTCACGAAGCCGCCCTCGGCGAGCAGGTCGGCGGTCTCCTGCTCCCACTTGATCGCCTCGTCCCACCTGGGTGGGAAGAGGGGCTTGTTCGCGAGCGCGCTGATCGACTTGGCCTGGTCGAGGGTCAGGTTCTGCGTCTTGACGTAGAAGTCCTCGTTCCAGATGTCCGGGTGCTCGTACTGCCACACCTGGCCCTGCGCCCACTGCGGGATGTACGCGGCGATCGCGGCGGCCTTCGCGGAGTCGTTCAGCACCGAGGTCGGCGCCCACAGCAGGTTGAGCAGGTCGACGACGTCGGTGGTGATGCTGTGCGCGCCCTTGGGCCCGTACTGCTTCAGGTACGCAGGGGCCTGGCTGTTGGCGAGCGGGGCGATGTCCACCTGGCCGGACTGCAGGGCGGTCAGGAACTGGTTGCTGGTCAGCGGGACCAGGTTCACCTCGTCGTACTTCAGCCCCGCCTCCTTCAGCGCCCGCAGCAGCACCACCCCTTGGGCCTGGCCCTGTGAGAAGGCGAGCTTCTTGCCCTTGAAGTCCTCGACCGCGCTGATGTCGCTGCCGGGCTTGGTGGCGAAGAGGTAGTTGGGTTTTCGGGTGATGTCGATCGCCACGATCTTCGCGTCGAAGCCCTGGTAGTGCGCCTGGATCGGCGGAATGCCCGCGTTGTTGGCGAGATCCAGGGACTTGGCGCGGAAAGCGTTGATGACATCCGGTCCCGCGCCGATGTTCACCCAGCTCGACACCGTGAACGGCAACGCGGGCAGGCCCGCCAGCTTGAACTGCAACTGCTGGGCGTTCTGGTACGAGGCGACCTTGAGGCTGGTGCCGGCAGGAACCCTGTCGGCCAGCGGGGCGGACGAGGCCCCCTGGGTCCCGGCGGCGGCACTGCTTCCCGCGCAGCCGCTCAGTCCGGCCGCAGCGGCGGCGGCGCCGAGCAGGGAGGTCAGGAACAGCCGCCGGTCGACAGCGGGCGCAGGCAGAGATGGCATGGGAGGGCTCCCTGGGTTCACGTGGCAGGCATACGTGGGAAATTCCGGGCAGCGCAAAGCCCGGAAATGAGGGGAAGGCGTAGTGAGAGAAATACGCGCGAAGGCGCCGCGGGAAATCGCCTGACGGAATGTCAGTGCGTCAACGTGTCAGCAACAAAGGGTGCGACAGATCATGCGCGGGCTCATGAACACGATGGTCCTGGCCTGGGCCGGTCCCTGTCAACATTCGGAGTTTCTGAATTAATTCGGCTCAGGTGGAAGCGCTCAGGGGATCCCGGTAGAGCACGTCCAATGCCACCGATCCGCCCGCCACCGCCAGCACGGAATCCGGAAAACTGGTCGGTAGAACGACCGACGCCCGCTCGGCCCCGACCGCCTCCCGCAACGCGGACAAGCAGTCCTCCCGGTGAATCGCACCGATGTCGGTGACGACGACCGTCTCGGGATTGAGCACGTCGAGCAGCAGACCCGCCGCCCGTCCGATCATCCGGGCCCGCTCCAGCAGCAGCCCTGCGGCCACCGCGTTTCCGGCCGCCGCCACGGCGACCACCCGCATCGGGTTCTCGCCCTCGATGACACCCGCCTGCCGGGCCCGTCGGCACAGTGTCCGCTCGCTCAACTCGGCCTGGAGGCAGCCGGCGCGCCCGCAGGCGCAGGGCTCGGTGGCGCCTGGCACGGGCAGATGGGCGACCGCCCCGGACTGGGAGCGGGGACCGTAGTGCACCTCGTCGTTGGTGGCGAAGGCCGCGTCGACGACGTTGCCGACGAACAGGTGCAGCAGGCTGCGACTGCCGCGGGCCCGCCCGAACAGTCGCTCGGCGTTGACCAACGCCCGCGCGTGCCCGTCGACGTGCACCGGCAGCCCGGTGTGCGCGCCGATCACCTCCCGCACCGGCACGTCCCGCCAGCCGAGCAGCGGGTGCTCGACGATGGTCCCGGAGTCGCGGTCCACCCAGCCGCCGGCTGCCACCCCGACCCCCAGGGGGCTGCTTCCGCGGGCGTCGGCGAGCAGCCCGCGCAGCCCGTCGGCGGCCCGCGCCAGCACCCACCCGGGATCGGTGCGGTCGTGCTTCACCTGCCGTTCGGCCACCACCCGCCCGCGTAGATCGAGCAGGGCGACCGTGGTGTACGGCACCGCCACATGGACGCCGCCGACCACGAAGCGCGAGTCGTCGAGGTCGACGGGAACGTGCGGACGCCCCACCCCCTTCGACTGCCGGGGCGCGGCGGCCTCACGGATCAGGCCGAGTTCCGTGAACCGGGTGCAGTAGTCCGTCACCGACGCGGGGGACAGTCCCGTCAGGCGGGCGATGGCGCTGCGCGCCACCGGTCCGTGCTCCAGCACGGAGCGCAGGACGACGCTCGCGCTCGTCCTGCGCCGGTCACGGTCGGCGGCGCGGGCTACGGGGGATACGGGGGAGGTGAGAGTGGGTGCTGCGGTGCGGGGCATGGAAGCTTCCTCGGGAACGGGTCCGACACTGCGCTGTCCGAACGGTGGAGGCGCTCCGGAGCCGCTCCGCCCGCCTCACACGATTCACATGGCTCGTTCGCCTACGGGGCGCTCGGGCCGGTGTCGAGACCGCGACCGTGCTCAGCCCTTCGGGCCTCCGCCCGGTCGGGTCCTCGAAACCGGCACGCCCCTTCGGTTCACGCGCAGGCGGCGACAGGTGGCTGTGCCCTGGCGTCGCAGGTCGACATAGCGACGCGACGTGAAGTTCCGGGCCTGGGCAACCATGGACGTGAAGCTAGCAAAACGGTCCACCTCTGCCCAGACGGCGCCCGACGGGCGAGACGACGCCCGCTCGAGAAACAAGCCCGGTTGGCGAATCCCCACAGTCGCCACCGCGATCAGTGCCGCATCGCGACCCCTCCACCTCAGTGACCGGTATCACGCCGTCCCAGGTGTAAGCCGCGTCTTTTGTGAACAGCCCACCAAGCCCTGGTTCCACCCTTTGTCGAGCGCTGACGGTGATCGGCTCACCGGCCTGGGATAGCGTCACGGTGTCCCGAACCGTCCCAGCGCCGGAGTGAGTCCCCATGAGCACCGCCACCGCAACCGCACGCCCCGGCGAGGTCCTCGCCGACCTGCTGCCCGCGTCCCGGGTCCGCGACGCCGCCCTCGTGGTCGGCGGCGCCGTGCTCACCGGGCTCGCCGCGCAGATCTCGGTGCCCGTGCCCGGCTCCCCGGTGCCGGTGACCGGCCAGACCTTCGCCGCGCTGCTCGTGGGCACGTCCCTCGGCGCCGGCCGCGGCTTCCTGTCGCTCGCCCTGTACGCGCTGGCCGGTGTCGTCGGTGTGCCGTGGTTCGCCGGTGGCGCCTCCGGTGCCGCCGGCCCCTCCTTCGGCTACATCCTCGGCATGCTGCTCGCCTCCACCGTCGTGGGTGCCCTGGCCCGCCGCGGCGCCGACCGTTCGGTGCTGCGCACTGCCGGCGCGATGCTGCTGGGCGAGGCGATCGTCTACGCGGTCGGCGTCCCGTACCTCGCCGTGGCCACCGGCATGTCCGCGAACGCGGCGATCGCTGCCGGGCTCACCCCGTTCCTGATCGGCGACGCCCTGAAGGCGGCCTTGGCGATGGGCCTGCTGCCCACCGTCTGGAAGTTCGTCAGGAAGTGACGTCGTAGTTTCTTCGGAAGAGGTTCGCCGGGTCGTACGTTGCCTTCCGCCCGGCGAGCCTCTTTCGCGTTCCGGCGTCGTACAGCCCGCCGGTGCGGTCACCCGCCCCGAACGCGAAGTTGAGCGCGCGCCCGGTCGTCCACGGTGCCACCTCGGCGAACGCGGGGTCGAGCACCGCCCGGCGCGGCCTCGCGTCCGCCCGTGGGCACGTTCCGGGGCGAGCCCGCGGTCGTCCGGGAATACACCGTCACGGCCAGGGCCGCCTGTGGCCCGTCCGGCTGCTCGGCTTCCGTGCGCACGGGCCGTCGTACGAGATCAGCACCCGGTGCCAACCGGACGTCGAGGACCGCGCGACCACGGTCTACGACCAGGTCAGGGACGGCTTCACGCCGCGTGAGCCGCCCGGCGGGAGACAGCCGGAGGGCCCCGCGGCCGTATGCCGCGGGGCCCTCACCGAGCTCATGCCGGTGCGGTGGTCAGGCGCCGACCTCGGCCCGCGCCCTCTCCGTGTCCTCGACCGGGTCCGCGGTCCGGCCGCCGCCCAGCTTCTGCTTGACCACGGCGATGGTGAGTACCACCGCGGCGACGAGCAGCGACAGCAGGACGGTCTCGCGTCCGTCATGTTCCGTGTCGGTCAGCATGTAGCCGAGGACGAACACGATCAGGGCGGCAGTGGCCCAGGTCAGGTACGGGTACAGCCACATCTTCACGACCAGCTTTTCCGGCGCCTCGCGCTGGATGATCTTCCGCATCCGCAGCTGCGAGAAGCAGATCACCAGCCAGACGAACAGGGCGACCGCACCGCTGGAGTTGACCAGGAAGAGGAAGACCGAGTCCGGGAACTTGTAGTTGAAGAAGACGGCGACGAAGCCGAAGACGACGGAGACGACGATCGCCGCCATCGGCACACCACGGCTGGTCGTCCGCGCGAAGGCCTTCGGCGCGTCGCCCCGCTGGCCGAGCGAGAAGGCCATCCGGGAGGCCGTGTAGAGCCCGGAGTTCAGGCAGGACAGCACCGAGGTCAGGACGATGAAGTTCATGATCTGACCGGCGTGCGCGATGCCGAGGGAGTCCAGGGCGGCGACGTACGAACCCTTCTCCTTGATCGACGGGTCGTTCCACGGCAGCAGCGAGACGACCACCAGGATCGAGCCCAGGTAGAAGACGGCGATACGCCAGATGATGCTGTTGGTGGACTTGGTCACCGCCCGCTGCGGGTCCTCGGACTCGCCGGCCGCCAGTGTGGCGATCTCGCTTCCCATGAAGGAGAAGACGACGAGTAGCACGCCGGTCAGGATGGCCCCGGGACCGTTGGGCAGGAAGCCGCCGTGGTCGGTGAGGTTGCCCAGGCCCGCCTTGTCACTGTCGACGCCGGGCAGCACCCCGAAGACGGCGAGAGCGCCGATGACGATGAAGGCGCCGATCGCCACGACCTTGATCCCGGCGAACCAGAACTCGAACTCACCGTAGGAGCCGACGGAGACGAGGTTGGTGGCGGTCAGGACGACCATGACGATGAGGGCCCAGCCCCACTGGGGCACGGCCGGGATCCAGCCCTCGAGGATCTTGGCGCCCGCGGTCGCCTCCACGGCGAGTACGACCACCCAGAAGAACCAGTAGAGCCAGCCGATCGAGAAACCGGCCCAACGGCCGAGCGCGCGGTCCGCATGGGCGGAGAAGGAGCCGGAGGTGGGGTTCGCCGCGGACATCTCGCCCAGCATGCGCATCACCAGCACCACGAGCGTGCCGACGAGGGCGTACGAGAGCAGGATGCCGGGTCCGGCGGTGGCGATTCCGGAGCTCGAGCCGACGAAGAGGCCGGCGCCGATGACGCCACCGATGGCGATCATCGACAGGTGACGGTTCTTGAGTCCGGCCTGAAGGCCGCCGCCGGGTTCTCCGGGACGGCCGGGGCTGTTTCCGGCCTTGGTGGGGGTCGGCTGCGAGGTCATCGAGGGGTAATTCCTTTGAGCCGGGTGTACGGAATGTGGGGGACACACGTACGTACGGACACTTCTGGATCCGTACGAGCGGTACGGGGGACTCGTACGAGCGGTGTACGAGTCGGTCCAGTGAATCCGAGGCCAATGAATTGGGGAACCTTTGAATCCGGATCGTTACTTGAGGTTTTCTTGAGGTTTTGTAGCCCGGCTCACATTTTTTCCTGGGTAAGTACCCGGCCAGGCCGATGCGCGACAGGCGTGACACACTCGGATCATGCGCGTGTATCTCGGCTCCGACCATGCCGGCTTCGAACTCAAGAACCACCTCGTTGAGTGGCTCAAGGCCGCCGGCCACGAGCCCGTGGACTGCGGGCCGCACATCTACGACGCCCAGGACGACTACCCCCCGTTCTGCCTCCGCGCGGCGGAGCGCACCGCGGCGGACCCCGGCTCCCTCGGCATCGTGATCGGTGGCTCCGGCAACGGGGAGCAGATCGCCGCGAACAAGGTGAAGGGTGTGCGGGCGGCCCTCGCGTGGAGCGAGGAGACGGCGTCGCTCGGTCGGCAGCACAACAACGCGAACGTCGTCGCCATGGGTGCGCGGATGCACACGCAGGAGGAGGCGACGAAGTTCGTCGAGACGTTCCTGAACACGCCGTTCTCGGGTGACGAGCGTCACGTGCGGCGCATCGACATGCTGACGTCGTACGAGACCACGGGCGACCTGCCGCCGATCCCCCCGCACCACCCGCAGGGCTGAGAGCCCCGGCCAGGGGCCGGCACAACGGCGGCGTCCGCAAGGCGCTGTTGCACGCCCGGCATCGCGGCGTGGGGTGTAAGGGTGGAGGGGCAGAGTCCCCGGCGGGGTCCGGGGAGCCCACAGCACTGGGGCGTCGGCGTTCACCGGGAGGTAGGGCAACCGTGCCGGAGGGGCACACCATTCATCGGCTGGCCAAGGACTATGCAGCACGGTTCGGCGGCGGTGCGGTCGGCGTCCGCAGCCCTCAGGGGAAGTTCGCCGACGCCGCCGCCCTTCTCGACGGGGCCGAGCTGCACACCGCGGACGCCCACGGCAAGCACCTCTTCCTCGGCTTCCGCGACAGCGACTGGGTGCACATCCACCTCGGTCTCTTCGGCAAGGTCACCTTCGGCGACGCCCCCGCGCCCCCGCCCACCGACACGGTCCGCCTGCGCCTTGCGAACCCGTCCTCGTACGTCGACCTCCGCGGCCCCACCACCTGTGCGCTGATCACCGACGACGAGAAGGCAGCCGTTCACCGCCGCCTCGGCCCCGACCCGCTCCGTGACGACGCCGACCCCGCGGCCGCGTACCGCCGCGTCTCCCGCAGCCGTACGTCCATCGCCGCCCTGCTCATGGACCAGAAGGTCATCGCCGGCGTCGGCAACGTCTACCGTGCCGAGGTCCTCTTCCGGCACGGCATCGACCCGTACCGGCCCGGTAAGGACATCACCCCCGCCGAGTGGGAAGCGGTCTGGGCCGACCTCGTCGAGCTCATGCACGAGGGTGTGCAGAACAACCGCATCGACACCGTCCGCCCCCAACACACCCCGCAGGCCATGGGCCGCCCGCCGCGCGTCGACGACCACGGCGGCGAGGTGTACGTGTACCGCAGGGCGACCCTGCCCTGCCACATCTGTGGCGGCGAGATCCGCACCGCCGGTCTCGCCGCCCGCAATCTGTTCTGGTGCCCCGGCTGCCAGAGTTCCTGAAGGATCCAGTCGGGTCTAGAACCCGTGCGGCAGCCACGGCGCCACCGCCGAGCCGAACGCGAGCGACGCCTCCGCCAGCGCTCCCTGCCGCAGCTCCCGCACCCGCCCGGCCGCCGCCAACGAGGCCAGGGACACACCGCCGAGGTACGCGGCCCCCAACTCCCGTACCGACATCGCGAGATCGGCCAAGTCCGCCGTGGGCACGCAGGACGCGCCTTTCGCGTCACCCGTGAGCCGCAGGCGCCCGGAGTTCCAGGGGCAGAAGGCGTCCTCGACCTCGAACACCACGTCCACCGGGGCCTGATAGGTCCGTACCTCCAGCGCCGCCGCGACGTCGACGAGACGCACGTACAGCGCGTCGCGCAGCCGCGTCCGGCACCGCCGGATGTCGGAGACCATGTGCTGCCAGCCCTCATCGACCGGGCGTCCGCGTACGGACAGCGTCGTCATCAGGTCGATGCCGAACAGGAAGCGCCACAGTGCCGCGTCCGTCGCCGGGTCGAGCGCCGCCAGGTCCGACAGGGTCACCGTGCCGTCGTGCCCCGAGACCCCCCAGCCGAGTTTGGTGCGGAAGCGTGCGTACCCCGTGATCCCGCCGTCCCGCTCGGCGATCACGCACTGGAGTGGCGACGCCCCGTCCCGCTCGCTCGCCGGGTCGAGCAGCCCCGCCCGCTCCCAGCCGGGCTGCCGCGCCAGCATCCCCGGGCGGACGGGCACCAGCCGTGCGTACACGGCCTCACAGGCGTCGAGGACGTCGGCGGGGGCCGCGTACCGCACTCGTACGTCATCCGTGCCCTCCGGAACGGACAGGCGTACGCGGCTCGTGTCGATCTCGGCGCCCACCTGGAAGGTCGCTGCGCCGTACCCGAACCGGGAGTAGATCTCCGGCTCCGACGCGGTCAGCACCGCGAGCGGCTCGCCCCAGGAACGGATGTCGTCCAGTTGCCGGCGCATCATCGACGTCAGCACCCCGCGCCGACGGTGCGTGGCCGCGACGCTCACCATCGTGATGCCCGCCGCGGGGACCGAGGCGCCGCCGGGCACGGTGAGGCGGAAACTGAACGCGCCCGCCGTGCCCACACACGCTTCCCCATCCCATATGCCAATGGAACGGTCGAATTCGGTCAGTTCGCGCCAGAGTTCAAGCTCTTCAGCTGATTCGTCCGCTCCGCCGAAGGCCCGGAGGAGGTTGCCGTACCAGTGATCCCACTCGTCGGGCCGCAGCACCCGCACGTCCGTCGTCATGGGTCATGCCTACCAGGGCAATGCAGGACGAGCGAGGGGATTTCCACCCGGTTACCAGCCCCCGGTTCCTGTGAAGTTCAGCGCTCGGACGAGGGACAAGTGGGACCTCCCGTGCCAAGCGGCTGGTCGGATGGATAGGGTCCCGAACAATGGCAGCAGGACGAGAGCGGCGCGCGGAAGCCGAAACGTTCACGGCCCGGTTGAAGAAGCAGTGGCACCGGGCCCGCACCGGCATGCGCAGATCCGCTGTGGACTACTTCCGCGGGGACGGCTCGGACTGGGTCGCGCTGGCCGGTCTGTTGCTGACGATTCCGGTGATAGCGGCGACCACCCTGGTGGACCCCGTGTGGTGCTCGCCCGCCGTGCTCGTCCTGCCGATCGTGGCGGGCGGCGTGCTGCTGCGGCCCTCCAGCCTGCTCGGTCTGTATGCCGCCGCGGCCACCGCGCTGATCGTCGAGTCCGTCAGACTCGGCCCGTACACGGAGGGGCCCTCGCGGGTCACCCCGGGCATCGTGCTCGTGGTCGCGGCCTGCGGGTTCTTCGGGCTGCTGATCGCGCAGTTCCGCAGCCGGGTGGGCGTGCCGTGGCGGCGCGGCGGAACCATGCTCTTCGACCTGCGTGAACGCATCCGGGTGCAGAGCAAGCTGCCGAAGCTGCCGCTGGGCTGGCACCGCGAGATGGCGCTCAGACCGGCCGGCGGGCAGTCCTTCTCGGGCGACTTCGTGGTGGCGGCCCGGACGAACGGCGGCCGCACGCTGGAGGTCGTCCTGACCGACGTCTCGGGCAAGGGGATGGACGCCGGATCTCGTGCCCTGTTGCTGTCCGGGGCGTTCGGCGGGCTGCTGGGATCGCTCCCACCCCACGCGTTCCTGCCGGCGGCCAACGGCTATCTGCTCCGCCAGGACTGGGACGAGGGCTTCGCGACCTCCATCCACCTCGTCCTCGACCTGGAGTCGGGCGACTACGAACTGTACTCGGCCGGACATCCGCCGGGCCTCCAGCTCAGCGCGGGCAGCGGCCGTTGGGAGGAGAAGTCGGCGGAGGGACCGCTCCTCGGGGTCTACGACGGCGCCCAGTTCGACTCCGTGAAGGGCTCGCTGCGCTCCGGCGACGTCCTGATGCTGTTCACCGACGGGCTGGTGGAGACGTCCGACCGCGACATCGTCGAGGGCATCGACCGCCTCACCGGAGAGGCCGACCGCTACGTGGCCGGCGGCTTCCACGGCGCGGCCTGGCACCTCATCGAGGCGGTGGCGAAGGACGTCAACGACGACCGGGCGCTGCTGCTGATCTGCCGGGAGGGCCCGACGGCTCAGGCCGCGCGCTGAGCCCGGGAAAGCGATGCCGCCGGAGGGGTCGGGGCGGGGCGTACTGCTCACGCGCCGTCCATACCCCGTTGCCGAACGGCTCATTCGCGGCGGCTGGTCGTCGCACCCGGACAGACGACGACCGCACTCCCGTCCCAACTGCCCCTGAGAGCCGACCGGCTGGGCGGGTTGCGAAGGATGCCCTGTATCACCCCACGGACTGGTCACACGTTTGTGGCGGCTCTGTAAGCGTCGATTGCACAGGCAATCGCCGAGTTGGTAGAGATGGTTCTGTCTACGTCGCAGAGAGCGCACGACCGGCAGGTCGAAACGGGGAGGCGAGATGAAGTTCGACATGGGGGCGCAGACCCTGTCCGCGTTGATGAAGGACTCGCGTGGGTCGAGTGATGATCTGGGGGTGTTGATCCGTCAGTTGGTGGAGGCGGCGCAGCCGTTGGAGGGGAAGTTCAACGGTGCGGGGCGGGTGGCGTTCGATCAGTTCAAGGCGCGGGCGGATGGGATCGCGCGGGAGTTGAACGCGTCGTTGGCGGCGATTTTGGGTGGTCAGTCGGGGATGGACTCTGCGTTCGGTTCGGGTGACCAGGAGCAGGGTGACAACGCGCGGCGTCAGATGGGTGCGGCGAACTTCGACGGGGCGCGGTTCCGCTGAACTGGCTTGGAACGCAGGGCTGTTGAGGTCTGGCCGGGCGTTTCGTCGTGTCTGATGGTGCGGGTCTCGGTGAGGCCTGTCGGTGGACGTCTTTTTGCGGGGAGTGGTGTGTGATGGCGGGTTCGGGTGCGGATCGTCGGTCGTATGACACGGGTGCGTCGGCGGATGTGCAGGGCAG
>NZ_JBVHHL010000038.1:0-77713 GCF_055561075.1 Streptomyces sp. NPDC022910 | reverse complement strand
GTTCGAACGGACCATCACCGAAGCACGCAAGAAGAGCGACCAGAGGTGCCAGGCCGCATAGGAGAGGTCTCTACGAAACCAGGGGATTGACAGAGGTCCTGCGCATGCCGGCGTAGAAGGAATGGGGGTCTTCGAAGTTAGGCGGGGTGTGATGTCCGTCGTTGCTCGTGCCTGTCACGCAGTGTGAGTGATTGGCTGTCCGGGCCCCTGGACGCAAGGCGCCCGTGGCCATAAACGATCATGACTGTTCTCTACGCAGCTTGATCACATGGAACCACGGGCTTGGACAACAATACGACGACGCTGTTGGACCTCGACGGCCTGGCCGTGGAGCGAGTCGAGCGCCTGACGGACGGCACCCGGCGGGTGCACCTGATCACCGCGGACGAGACCGCGCGGGCCTGCCCGTCCTGCGGGACGTTCGCTTCACGGGTGAAGGGCCTGGTCCGCACCCGTCCACGTGATCTCCCCTACGGGGAACGGGGATTGGAGCTGGCATGGCTCAAACGCCGCTGGTACTGCCATGAAGCGGACTGCGCCCGAAAGTCCTTCACCGAGCAGGTGCCCCAGATTCCGGCGGGTGCCCGGATCACTGCCCGGCTTCGTCGCGCCGCGGCCCTGCGGGTGCGTGATGCCGGCTCCACCGTCGTCCAGGCTGCCCGCGACCTGCACGTCTCCTGGCCAACGGTGATGTCCGCATTCCGCACGGCCTCCGGTGAGGTGACCGAGGCCGAGCTGCCCGGAGTGGAGACGCTGGGCGTGGACGAGACGAGGCGCGGGCGACCCCGCTGGGAGCAGGACCCCGACACCGGGAAGTGGCAGCTGACCCGGGACCGATGGCACACCGGCTTCGTCGACGCCTTCGGCACTGGTGGGCTCCTCGGCCAGGTCGAGGGACGCAGCGCCGCCGACGTCCTGGCCTGGCTGTCCACCACCCCACTGAACTGGCGCACGAACATCCGCTACGTCGCCATCGACATGTCGGCCACCTACCGCGCCGCCATCCGCACCGGCCTGCCCCACGCGCTGATCGTGGTCGACCACTTCCATGTCGTCCAGCTTGCCAACAAGATGCTCTCCACTGTTCGGCGCCGCACCACCGCCGAAGTCCGGGGCCGACGCGGACGCGCCACCGACCCGGAGTGGAAGGCCCGCAACCGCCTCCTGCGCAACCGCGAGGACCTCACCCACGAACAGTTCGAACGGATGTGGAACCCGCTCCTGGACGAAGGGCCGATCGGACAGCGACTGCTCACCGCCTGGATCGCCAAGGAGAGCCTGCGCACCCTGCTCGCTCTGGCCCGCACCAGCGCCGACCGCGAGCAAATCGGCCACGCCAGATGGAAGTTCCTCACCTGGTGCGCGGACAGCGACATCCCCGAGGTCACCAAACTCGCCGCCACCGTCGACCGCTGGTGGCCCGAGATCGCCGCGTTCATCGACACCGGGCACCACAACGCCAAGAGCGAAGGGATCAACCGCGTGATCAAGCTCGTCGCCCGCAACGCCTTCGGGTTCCGCAATGCCGAGAATCAGCGGCTGCGGACACGGTGCGTCACCACCCGGCGAGCCCGAGGACACCTCTACCCCGCCTAACTTCGAAGACCCCGTTTGTCGGGGACCTGCCTCTGGCCCAGGACCGCGCCGCTGGTGTGGTCGATCGCGCCGACCAGGAAGACCCGCCCGCTCTGGGTGCGGGCGCCGGTCAGGGCCTTGCCGTCCAGGGCGGCGGCGGACAGCAACCCGTCCGGCACCGGGTGTTCAGCCGAACGTTGGATGGCACGGCGCTGTTCGCGTTCCACCGGTCCCGGGGTGGCGGGGATCTCGGGTGCGGGAAGGGTGCCGCGCGCGAGGTCAGCGGTGTATTCGCAGGTCACGGTGTCCAGGGCGTCGGCGTCCAGATGGGTGAGGACTCGCCGGAAGGTGCGCTCGCTCGGCACGAGGTAGCGGCCGGTCAGCGGGTCGTGCCGGGTGCCGATACGGGCCAGTTTCGCCTGCGGGGCACGGGCCGCCCACTGCCAGATCGCGGCGATCGAGTCGCCGCCGATCACCAGTGTCGCGCACGCGGTCAGTGTCAGGATCACCACGAGGGCGTGGCGTCGGCCACGCTTCGCGCGCAGGTCAGGGACCCGGCGCAACCTGCTGACCAGCTCGGACTCCACTCCTACCGGGTCTTTGGTGAGCTCGGTCTCCCACCGGGCGAGGTCCGCGAGTTGGCCAACGGCAGGGGGGATCAGCGAAGATACGGGCACGAGCGCGACTCCTGTGACGATCTTTTGGCCTAGAGACCTGAAAGATCATCAGAAGTCGCGCTCGTCCTGCAACCGGCCACGTCAAACCCGGGCAGAACGACTCAAGGGAGAACTACGCCGGGGCCGTGACGAGCCCGGGAGTCGATCAAGGTTTGGAAAGCAGGTATTACTGAGAAATCTGGCCCTGCAGCGCTGCACTGAGGTTGATGGCAGCCATATACTCGCGATGCTGGTCTCCGATCTCGCGGAATATGGCAGCAGCAGAAGCGAGGTTAACGACGGCCTCGTCGAACCGTCGAATAGACCTTAGAGCGAATCCCCGGTTGGCTAGCGCTACCCCTTCACAAGCTGCATCGCCAACTTCTCGCAGCGTGGCAACAACGGGGGTGAGGACAGCAATCGCTTCATCGAAATATTTCAACTCGACCAAGGAAGCTCCGATGCTTGCTTGCGCCAAAGCTTCGTTGTGAATTCGCCAGATGTGTGGAATATTGCTGCTGCGGCCTTGTGTGCATCCAATGCCTCTTCAAATTTTCGCAAGTCCTGCAGGACCTCACCAGCCTCGGCCAGCGCAACGCCCTCGCGATAGTAGTCGCCGATCCCATGAAATATGGACGCAGCTTCTCTTTGAGTTTTGATGGATTCCTCGAAGCGGTACGCCTGCCTCAGAATTGAGCCGAGAGTAGCCAAGGCCTTACCTTCAAGCTGGCGATCATCTACATCGCGAAGGATAGCGACAGCTGTGGCAAGGACTTCGAGGGCTTCATCTGTGCGGTTCACCTGCCCCAAGGTCTCACCAAGGATGCTTAGTACTGAGCCTTCACGACGACGTTCACCCGTCTCTTGAAAAATTTCCATGGCAACAGTAAGCGCGTTGACGGCGTCCTCAAACCGACCAAGCTTCGCCCAGGTTTCCCCAAGTCCGAGAAGAGACACGCCTTCGCGTCTGCGGTCGCCGATTCTTCGAGCATGGGACGCAGCGGCGGCTAGGACACTGACGGCCTCCTCGTACCGCCGCGTCGACGTCAGAGCCAGCCCGAGGTTGGTCAGCATCACGACCTCGCTTTGGGGAGAAGCCCCTGACAGCTTGGTCATGGATGACTTGAGAACATCAACAGCTTCATCGTATTTCCGCGCGTCAACCATCACAGCACCCAGGTTGCAGAGCGCTGCACCCTCGCTGTTGACATCGCCGACCTCACGAAAGCAGGAGGCCGCAGCCTCAAGAAGGCCGATGGATTCCTCAAACCGCCGCGCTTCTTTCAGAGCTGAGCCGAGGTTACTCAGCATCCTTCCCTCGCCGTCGCGATCACCGATCCTGCGTGAAGCTGCAAGTGCCGTCGTTCCGACTTCGACCCAGTCGTCAAGATACCGAGATCGATGAAAGAACCAACTTAGGTCAGCAGCAAGACTCACGGCTGTATCATCACGGCCGTCATTTGCAGCAACAATGACGATCCCAACCAGGTTGGCTCGTTCAGTCTCCAGCCATGCCAACGCTTCATCGTGGTCGGCGAACAGGGAAGAGGACTCACTGCGGGCTTCAATCCTGTCAACAGCCGCCTTTGTGGTGCGATCGTAGTGATCTATCAGCCGAAGGTTGGCTTGATCCCGTAGGTCTTCATGAGCATGCGTTCTCCCGCAACCGTCGGCGTAGAGCCTGATCAAGTCGTGCATACGCCAGCGGCCCCAGACGTCTCCTGGGTCGACCAGATGGGCTCGCGCGAGGTCGGTAAGCACCTCGTCGGCCAAACCTTCGTCAATATCGGCAAGGTGCGCTGCGGCTTGACTCGATATATCGGGACCCGGATTGAGAGGGAGTAGGCGAAAGAGTCGAGCTTGCGAGGCCGTAAGCTGCTCGTACGACAAGTCGAAAGACGCCTGTACTGCTCGGTCTTCCCGACAGAGATACCTGAGTCGGGTATGTGCTTCAAGTAGGGATCTCTTGACGGAGGCTAGTGGCCGACTCGGCATGTCTGCGAGCAGGGCTGCACAGATGTCTAACGCTAGAGGCAATTGACCGCACAGTTTCGCAATCTCGGTAGCATCTGTCGGCGCGTCGTCGACACGTGTATCATCATATCCTCGGGCCCGCCATAACACCTGCCGAATCAAGTCTACCGACTCGGATGACGTCAGCACAGCGAGGTCGTAAAGGCGAGCATCGATGTCGAGGGTGCCGCGAGAGGTAATCAGCACTGCGGTGGAGGCGTCGCTGGGCAACAGCGGGCGAACCTGCGCCGCACTACATGCATTATCAATAATGACTAGGATTCGTCGCCCATGCTCGGCATAGGTGGAAAGCACCGTGCGATAAAGCCGGGCGCGGTCTTCCAGCTCATCCGGCACATGTTCCCGAGGGATGGCAAGGGCACGCAAGAAACTACCCAACGCCTGATTGGGGCTAAGGCGACGCTCATCGTCGTAGCCCTGTAGATCCACGAAGAGCGCTCCGCCGGAGAACCAGTCCGGCTCGTCGAGAGCGCGGTACGCGGCTTGCAGGGCTAGCTGAGTCTTACCCACACCTGGCAGTCCGGATATCGCGGCCCTTGCCGCCCGACAGGACTGATCAGGAGCGAGAGCTTCCGATAGTTCGGCCAGTTGATCCTTACGACCAGCAAACGATCGAGGGCGAGGTGGTAGCCCAGACAGTGCAGGAGCGATCTGCTCGGGGAGCTGGACCGTGATGTCACGACCTTGGATCACGGCACCGACGAAGAGCCCGCCCGTGATCTTGTTCGAAACGGTGTCATTGCCGTCGCCACGTCGAACCTCGTCGGTCATGACGTCTGCACCACTCCCACGCTGCAACCTCCATACAAACATGTCTAGTTGACTCACATCGTTTCAGAGAACGTGGCATCGCACGCGACTTCGCTCCCTTCGGCAGAACCTCTTTTGATCGTCCTCGACCCCCACCCGAGCCCGAGAAGGAGGGCAGTTCCGCCTGACGGCAGGCGGGAAGGAGCCCCAGCCAGAGGGGCGCCGGCTTTTGTGCCGGAATCGACTCAGACGGGCTGGTCCACGACCGTCAACAGCGCTGCAGCGATGGCGATCAGCGCCTTGGCCTCGTCCCGGCTGTACTTGAACGCCGACGTGACCGCGTCCGCGTGCACCGATCCGCTGGCCTGGTCCTCCACAGCCGTGCGAATCGCCGCCCATCGCTCGTCCTGCCCGCGCTGGCGGGGATCCTTGTTGAGGGGCCAGGTCCACCCGCTGTGGAGCCTGACCCACTCCAGGGCCTGGCGGGCTTCCAGAATCGCACCGTCGATGTCGCTGTCCAGAAGCCGACGCTGCGCGGAGCGCAGATGCTGGGCGGGCTCGGCGCGGGGGTCGTCCTCCAGCGGGAACGGGACCTGCATCTCGAAAGCGACCGAGGGGCCGAGGGCGTTGATCTGATCGATCCAGCGGCTCTTGGCGACGCTGAAATGGAGCACCTCCGTCGTGCTGCCGGGATAGCCGGCGGCCTGGGGCAGCGTGCCGGTGACCTCCAGTTCCATCCGCAAGTCTCCGTCGCGGGCCTCGTTGATGGCGTGGAGCTGGGCCGAAGTGATGAGGAACTTCAGGACCGGGCGCTCGATGCCGGTCTCGGGGGTGAACGGCAGCATCTCCGTTACCCGCCCTACGAGCGTCCGCTGGTACGGGCTCCGGACGCCGTAGAGGTCAGCCTGCAACGCCAGGAACCTGCCAGCCTTCGAGGCGAGAGGCGCCTTCACCTCCAGGCCCGAGGCAGATCGTGCCCATGCCCCTGAGAAGCTGCACGCTCTCCTCCCGGACGCCAAGGACGAAGTCCCCGGCCTCCGCGTCGAAGCGCATCACGTTCACGACTGGCTCCTCCGTAGCGATGTCCCGGCCTGCCGATTCTCCATCAGCCGCCGCCGTGGATCGCCCGTTTTATGAGAACCCCCCAAGAGCGCCCCCGGCCACGCACCTTCGGTCAACCGGGGACGCTCCCCTGGCATCGGCCGCTCATCGCCTAACGGCAACTACCCGCTTGTCCACCGCTCTGCGCTGTGTCCGATGAATCCGAACCAGCTGAGAGGCGTCGCCTGCTCCTCTGCTCCTGGGACTTTTCAGGGACTTTCAGCGCTGTCCGAGGGACTTCCGAGGGACCTTTCGCCGCCTAACGCGGCAAGCCTCCGAAAGATCGGAAAGGGCCTCCGACGCAGGTCAGAGACCCTTTCCCAGGCAAAGCCGCAGGTAGCGGCAGACGAGTCGGGCTGTACGCCGGGTTCTGTCCCGAAGGGTCCTCGCGGGCCCCTCGGTGACGGCCATCCATCTAGGACCGGCGTTGCCGCCGGCCTCGTGCGGTCTACCCGCGGACTCGGGCGGGCAGCCCTCGAACGTCCGCGCAGGGACGCCCCTTCTTTCGAAAAGGCGGCCCCTTTTGACCTTGCTCCGGGTGGGGTTTACCGAGCTGCCCAGGTCACCCTGGGCACTGGTGGTCTCTTACACCACCGTTTCACCCTTACCGGAGGCCGTACGGATACGGTCCCCGGCGGTTTGCTTTCTGTGGCACTTTCCCGCGGGTCACCCCGGGTGGCCGTTAGCCACCACCCTGCCCTGTGGAGCCCGGACGTTCCTCGGGGAGCCCCCTAGGGGGACTCCACGCGGCCGTCCGCCCGGCTCGTCTGCCGTGTGGACCATGTTACCGGGCGGCTGTCCCTCTTCGGACCGGCGGCCGTCGCCAGCACCGAGCCGGCCAGGATCAGGACGAAGGCGGCCAGGACGCCGGCCGTCAGCCGCTCGTCCAGGAAGATCGCGCCCGCCGCGACCGCGACCGCCGGGTTGACGTATGTGATGACCGTCGAGCGGGTCGGGCCCACCTCCTTGATCAGCTCCAGGAAGGCGACGAACGCGACGGCCGTGCACAGGACGCCCAGGCCGGCGAGGGCGAAGAGGACCTCGGCGGAGGGGAGGGCCGCTGGCCGGGAGGCCGCGGCGGCCGGAGCGTAGACCAGGGCCGCCAGGGTCCCGCGTGCTCACCCTGCCCCCCTGTTCCCCTTGGGAATGTCGTGCCCCTCTAGCGATGCAACGCCTGGAGGCCCCGTTTCCATGCCGCCTCCAGGTCCGCGTCACCGGGAAACCGCCCGTGGATCACCATGCCGTGCGCGAAGGCCCAGGTGGCCCGGGCCAGGTCCAGGTCCCCGCCGCAGGCGCGCAGCAGCGGCAGCGCGGCCCGGTCCTCGAGGCCCGGTGGCAGAGACGCGCGGGGCAGCGGGCGTTCGGTGGCCAGGCGGTACAGGTGCGGGTGGGCGAGGGCGTACGTCCGGTACGCCTCCGCCAGCGTCTGCAGCGAGCCGGGGCTGCGGGACTCGGCCGACTCCAGGGCCTTCGCCGTCTCGTCGAGCATCTGGGCGACGAGCTCGACCTCGACGGCGTGTTTGTCGGGGAAGTGCTTGTAGAGGGACGGGCGTCGTCCTCGTCGTCGACCGTCGTCGCCCTCTACGCGGCCTACGTCGTGCACCCGCACGTCCTGCACACCACCTGTCTTCGCATCCGCCGCGCCGTCCACGTCGATCTGCGCGTACCGCTGGAGCAGATCGCGACCGTGCGCCGCGAACTGCGCACCGTGCACGAGCGGGCCGACGGCGAACTGGACCTCCCGGTCGGCTCGCAGACCTCCGTCACGCTCGAACTCACCGAGCCCGTGACCCACTTGACCTATCTCGGTCGTCGGCGGTCGGTGCGCGTCGTCCGTTTCCACGCCGTCGACGCCGACCGTGTCGTCCGGGCGATCACGCAGGCGCGATCCGCGCCTTCCTCGCTCTCCGTAGCGCCGGAAGCACCGCCCCGGACGCAGAACCGCCCCGACGGCACCCCGTAACCTGACCGGAGCCCCGCCCCTCGGCCTCAAGGAGAATCCGTGCTCGTGCTGTTGCCGCCGTCCGAAGGCAAGGCGTCCTCCGGTCGCGGCGCCCCGCTGAACCTTCAGGCGCTGTCGCTGCCGGGGCTGACCGACGCACGGGAGGCCGTCCTCGGTGAGCTCGTGGAGCTGTGCGCGGGCGACGAGGACAAGGCGCGCGAAGTGCTGGGACTCAGCGAGGGCCTGCGCGACGAAGCCGCCAAGAACGCCGGGCTGCGGACGGCGGGGGCACGGCCCGCCGGGCAGATCTACACCGGTGTCCTGTACGACGCCCTGGACCTCGCCTCGCTGGACGCGCCGGCCAAACGGCGCGCGGCCGGGTCCCTGCTCGTCTTCTCCGGGCTGTGGGGCGCGGTCCGCGTGACCGACCGCATCCCGTCGTACCGCTGCTCGATGAGCGTGAAACTGCCCGGGCTCGGGGCGCTCGGCGCGCACTGGCGCACACCGATGGCCTCCGTCCTCCCCGAGGCGGCCGACGGCGGGCTGGTCCTCGACCTGCGGTCCTCCGCGTACGCCGCCGCGTGGAAGCCGAAGGGAGAGGTCGCGGGGCGGACGGCGACCGTGCGGGTGCTGCACTCGCAGATCGTGGACGGGGTGGAGAAGCGCTCGGTCGTCAGCCACTTCAACAAGGCCACCAAGGGGCGCATCGTCCGCGCCCTGCTGACGGCGGGGGCCGCCCCGAAGGACCCGGCGGGCCTGGTGGAGGCACTGCGGGACCTCGGGTACGTGGTGGAGGTCCAGGCGCCCGCCAGGGCCGGGAGCGCATGGTCGCTGGACGTGGTGGTGACGGAGATCCACTGACCTCGGTTCTTCTTCGTTGCAGCATGCGCAATGACTTTTGCGCATGCTGCTTTCCGTGGGCAGGATGAGGCCATGACCTCACCGCTGCCCTCGTCGCCGTCCGCCGTCTCGGTACTCGATCTGGCGCCCGTCGTCCCCGTGGTCGTCGTCGAGGACGCCGCCGACGCCGTACCGCTGGCGCGGGCGCTGGTGGCGGGCGGACTGCCCGCGATCGAGGTGACGCTGCGCACCCCGGCCGGGCTCGATGCGATCCGGGCCATCGCGGCCGAGGTCGCGGACGCGGTGGTCGGGGCGGGCACGGTCATCACGCCCGGGCAGGTGACCGACTGCGTGGCGGCGGGCGCGCGTTTCCTGGTCAGTCCCGGCTGGACGGAAGCGCTGCTGGCGGCCATGCAGGCGTCCGGGGTGCCCTTCCTACCGGGGGTGTCGACGACCTCGGAAGTCGTGGCACTCCTGGAACGGGGCGTACGGGAGATGAAGTTCTTCCCGGCGCAGGCGGCCGGCGGCACGGCGTACCTGAAGTCACTGGCCGGCCCCCTCCCCCAGGCCCGCTTCTGCCCGACGGGCGGCATCGGCCCGGCCAACGCCCCCGACTATCTGGCGCTGCCCAACGTCGGCTGCGTGGGCGGGACCTGGATGCTGCCGCAGGATGCGATCACGGCGAAGGACTGGGCCCGGATCGAGCGACTGGCGCGGGAGGCGGAGGGGCTGCTCCGCCCGCTCAGCGCAGAGGGGACGTGTCGTTGAGGAGGCGGAGGCTGGCGTTGCCGTCCGCGTAGTACGCCACCGCGGTCAGGGACGCCGCCGACAACTCCATGCGGAACAAGGCCTCCGCAGGTGCGCCGAGGGCGAGGCGGACGAGGGTCTTGATGGGTGTGACGTGCGAGACGAGCAGGACCGTGCGGCCCGCGTAGGAGGCGAGCAGCTTGTCCCGCGCGCCGGCGACCCGCCGGGCGACGGCCGCGAAGCTCTCTCCGCCGCCGCTGGGCTCGGCCTCGGGGTCGGTCAGCCAGGCGTTCATGTCGTCGGGGTACCTCTCGCGGACCTCGCCGAATGTGAGGCCCTCCCAGGCCCCGAAATCCGTCTCGCGCAGCCCTTCCTCCACGCTCACGTCGAGCCCGAGGCGGGCGGCGGCGATCTGGGCCGTCTCGCGGCAGCGCGCGAGGGGTGAGGAGACGACCGCCTGGATGGTCCCCCGCGCGGCGAGCGCACCGGCGACCAGTTCGGCCTGGCGCCGCCCGACCTCGGAAAGGGCAGGGTCGCCGCCGCCGCTGCCGGAGAACCGCTTGAGCGGGGTGAGCGGGGTCTCGCCGTGCCGCAGCAGCACGAAGGTGGTGGGGGTGCCGAGGTCGGGCGGGGCGGAGGCGACGTTGCGGGCGGCCCGGACGTCGGCGCCGGCCTGCTGCGCCGAGCCCGCCCCGGCGTTCGCGGCTGCGCCGTCCGGCCGCCGGACCGCTTGGCGGCGGGCGGAAGAGGTTGCCGCCGTGGCCGCCAGAGCCGCCCGCGTCCGCGCCGCGCCGGCCCGCGCATCGCCCGGCGGCCCCGCCGGATCCGGCGCCGTCACTCGGTGCGTGCCCTGCTCCGCGGTGGACCGGGACGCGTGCCACTGCTCGCCTCGGCTCCCGGCGTCCATCGCCTCGTTGGCCAAGCGGTCCGCGTGCTTGTTCTGCTCGCGCGGGATCCACTCGTATGTGACCTGGCCGCCGGGGAAGACGGCGGCGGCCTGCATCGCCAGCGGCTTCATGCCCGGATGCTTGATCTTCCAGCGGCCGGACATCTGCTCCACGACCAGCTTGGAGTCCATGCGGACGTGCACCCGCGCCGCCGGGTCCAGCTCGTGGGCCGCATGCAGCCCGGCCAGCAGTCCCCGGTACTCGGCGACGTTGTTGGTCGCGGTCCCGATGAACTCGGCCCGTTCCACCAGCGTCTCGCCCGTCGCCGCGTCCCGCACCACACTGCCGTAGCCCGCGGGCCCCGGGTTGCCCCGGGACCCGCCGTCGGCCTCGACGATGAACTCCCGCACGCCGTATGTCTCTTACAGGCCGGACTCGGACGTGCGCACCAGGATGCGGCGGCAGTTCTCGCAGCGCACGACCGTGTCGGGGGCGGCCGCACGGATCTCGTTCAGCTCGGTGATCGCCAGCTCCTGGCGGCAGCCCTGGCAGGTGCGCTGGTACAGCTTGGCCGCGCCGATGCCGCCCTGCTGCTCGCGCAGCTTCTCGTACAGCTTCAGCAGATCCGCGGGCACCGAGCCCGCGACGACCTCGCGCTCCTTCGTCACCGACGCGGCCTCGCCGTCGATCTCCTCGAAGGCCGCGTCCCGGCGCGCCGTGGTGTCGTCGATCTTCGACTGCACCGACGCGACACGCTCGGTCAGTTCGGCGACCCGCTCCTGCACGGACTCGCGCCGCTCCATCACCTCCAGGACGACGTCCTCCAGGTCGCCCTGCCGCTTGGCGAGCGAGGCGATCTCGTGCTGGAGGTTCTCCAGGTCCTTCGGCGAGGTGACCGCGCCGGAGTCGAGGCGCTGCTGGTCGCGGGTGGCGCGCCGGCGCACCTGGTCCACGTCCTGCTCCGCCTTGGTCTGCTCACGGGCGGTGTCGCTCTCCTCGGTCTGCGCGGCCACCAGCAGGTCGCGCAGTTGCGTGAGGTCCTTGGTCAGCGACTCGATCTCGGCGTGCTCGGGCAGTGACCTCCGCTTGTGCGCGAGCTGCTGCAGGCGTACGTCGAGGGCCTGGACGTCGAGGAGTCGGATCTGGTCGGCGGGCGCGGCGTTCAGTTGGGGGCTCCAGAGTGTGTCGTCGGGCCGGACGCCGCGTGGGCGGTCCAGGGGTCGGTGACCGTCTTCGAGACATGGACGCGAAGGTCCCATCCGTTCCGGTCGGAGATCTCGTCGAGCTGGGCGGCGGCCAGCTCGCACCAGGGCCATTCGGTGGCCCAGTGCGCCGCGTCGAGCAGCGCGAGAGGACTGTGGGGGCGAGCCGCCATGAACTCGGACGCCGGGTGGTGGCGCAGGTCCGCGGTGAGGAACGCGTCGACGCCGGCCGCGCGGACGTCGTCGAAGAGGCTGTCGCCGGAGCCGCCGCTGACTGCGATCGTACGGACCGGCGCCTCGGGGTCGCCGGCGACGCGGATGCCCTGGGCGGTGGCGGGCAGCCGCTCGGCGGCCAGCGCGGCCAGCTCGCGCACGGCCAGCGGGTGGTCCAGCTCGCAGACGCGGCCGAGGCCCCGGCGGCCCTCCGGATCGGTCGCATCCGGCACGAGGGGGCGTACGACCCTCAGGTCGAGCGCTCCGGCGAGGGCGTCGCTGACCCCGGGGTCGGCGCGGTCGGCGTTGGTGTGGGCGACGTGCAGCGCGATGTCGTTCTTGATCAGGGTGTGCACGACACGGCCCTTGAAGGTGGAGGCGGCCACCGTCGTCGTACCGCGCAGATAGAGCGGGTGGTGGGTGACCAGCAGGTCCGCGCCCAGCTTCACCGCCTCGTCGACGATCTCCTGGACGGGGTCGACGGCGAAGAGGACCCGGGAGACCTCCTGGCCGGGGTCGCCGACGACCGTGCCGACCGCGTCCCAGGACTCGGCCCGCTCGGCGGGCCACAGGGTCTCCAGCGCGGCGATGACTTCTGACAGACGGGGCACGGGGGAAAGGCTACCTGCCCCGGGTCCCTGGCCCCTCGGCCGCGGGCCAGGGGATCAGGCGGGCCGGGCGGCGGCGCCGGGCCGGCCACTTCCGGGAAGGGGAGGTCGCACGAGGACGAGCCGTGCGCCCCCTCGTGCAGCACACCCGCCCCCTTTTCCTCAGCCGAACCCCGGGACGAACACCCTTATGTGTGAAGCGGCCCTCCGCTGATGTCACGCCCGTGCGTACGAAAACTAGCTTCGTCGCCGGAGGTGACCGAATGATGACGGCCTGTGCCTTCACAACCGCCACGGCGGACGGGAACGACTGGGCGGCCCGCCCCGGATGCGTGATCACCGCGGACGGCTCCTACGCGGCGCGCCTCGCCCTGGACGGCGAGTCCTGGTACCCGGAGCGCTGGACCCTGGACGGCCCCGAACCGTACGCCGTACCGCTGCCCGGCAACCAGCCGGAGGAACCCGGCACCGAAGTGCAGCCGATGGCCGACGGCCGGGTGCTGATCCACCGCGTCGTGGACGGGCGGCACCTGTTCTCGCTGCTGTACCCGACCGGGCCGGGGACCGGGGAGCTGCCGCTGGGCACGGTGGAGTGCCCACGGGAGGGGAGCCGGCTGTGGCTCCTGCCGCCCGCGCCGACGGGGGACCGCGCGTTCGCGCTCGCCGTGGACGGGGGGTCGACGACGGTGTGGCTGGTGGCCGGCGGACGGGGCAGGCCCGCGCGACTGGCCGAGGTGCCGGGCCGGTGCGCGGGCGGGGTGTGGCTGGACCGTGCGGGTCGGATGCTGGCCCTGGACCGCACTCCGGACGGGGGTCCCACGAAGACGGTGGTGGTGGATCTGGCGCGGGGCGGGGAGGTGTCGCCGCTGCTGCAGATCACGGACTCGAGCAACGACCGGCTGCTGCTCGCGGATCCGGACAGCGGGCTGCTGCTGATCCGCTCGGACGCGCCGTCTCCCGGTCAGGACCGGCTGGGCTGGGGGGTGCTGGGCAGCACACTGCCGGTGCGTTTCCCCGAGTGTCTGCGGCTGGGCTGCCCGACCACACCGTTCGCGATCCAGCCGGGCCAGGCGCTGACGCCGGAGAGCTGCGCGGTGGCACTGTGGCTCGACGGTGCGGCGGGCAGCTGGGTCGGGGTGTGGCGCCCCGCGGACCGCCGGGTCCACCATCTCGCGGCGCCGGCGGGCTGGCTGACGGGGACGGGCCTGTGGACGCGGGAGGGGGCGCTGCGGCTGCCGTATGCGACGGGGACGGTGCGGTGCGGGGTGGCGCGGATGGAGGTGCCCGGGGCATGGGTCCGGCCGTCGGCGGAGGAGGCGGACGAGCGGCCGGTTCCCAAAGCCCTGGAGCCGGGTGCGGCACGACCGGTTCCGTTGCAGCAGGCGCTGTCTCCGCGAGGTGCGGAGACCAGGCTGACACCCCTCGTATGGGTCCGCACGAGGCAGACACCGGTGGGGAACGGGGAGGGCGGCGGCAGCCGGGGCGCCACCTACCCGGCCCCCGACACGACTGTCGTCGCCGCCCGTTAGAATCGCCCGGCTGTACGAAGGATCATGTTGACGGGGTGAAGACTTCAGATGAGCGACATCAGCACCACACCGCTTCTGTCTGCCGAGGCCCAGGAGAACCCCGGGCACGGCCGGCACCGCGGCCCGGGCACGGCCGATGACCAGGAGACGGCACCGCACGGCCGGCACCGCAAGTCGTCCGAGCAGCCCGAACACACCGGCACGGGGGCCTGAACCCGACCGACAGGTTAACTGACGACGTGTCAGTCCCGCGAACCGGCCGGCTGCCGCGTCACACGGCCCAGCCCGTCCCAGGACGGGCTGGGCCGTTTCCGTGCCGGGCTCCCCCGGGGCCCGGGCCATGGTCGTCACCGCTGCTCAGCGCTCCGCCGTGGCCGGTTCGTGCCCGAGACCGAGCACTTCCACGGCCGCGAACGTCTCACCCGTGGGCCGCTGGGCGTAGTGCGGCGTGAGCAGCGCGTCGAGTTCGTCGTACGTGAAGACGTCCTGCTTGGTGTCGAACTTGGCCTGCACGCGCGGGCGTTCGACGATCGCGACCATGCCGCCGTGCACGACGAGGAGCTGCCCGTTGATCTGCTGCGCGGCGGGTGAGGCCAGATAGCCGACGAGCGGGGCGACATGCTCGGGCGCGAGCGGGTCGAGGCCCTCCTGCGGCCTGCGAAGGCCGGCGAAGACGTCCTGCGTCATACGGGTCCTGGCGCGCGGGCAGATCACGTTCGCCGTCACCCCGTACTTGGCCAGGGCGAAGACCGCCGAGGTCGTGAGGCCGACGATTCCGCCCTTGGCCGCCGCGTAGTTGGGCTGCCCGGCCGAACCCGCCAGGAACGCCTCCGAGGACGTGTTCACGATGCGCCCGTACACCGGCCCGTCCGCCGCCTTGGAGCGTGCCCGCCAGTGCGCGGCGGCGAAGCGAATGGTGTTGAAGTGCCCCTTGAGATGGACCCGGATGACCGAGTCCCACTCGTCCTCGGACATCGAGAAGACCATGCGGTCCCGCAGGATGCCCGCGTTGTTGACCAGCACGTCGAGCTTTCCGAACTCGGCGACCGCCAGCTCGACGAGAGCGTGGGCCTGCGCGAAGTCGGCGACGTCCCCGGTGTGGGCGACGGCCCGGCCGCCTGCCGCGCGGATCTCGGCGGCGACCTCTTCGGCAGGAGCGGCGGAGGCCTCCCCCGAGCCGTCCCGGCCCGGCTGCCCGTAGTCGTTGACGACGACGGCCGCGCCGAGCCGGGCGAGCTCCAGCGCCTCGGCCCGGCCCAGGCCCCGGCCCGCGCCGGTGACGACCGCGGACAGCCCTTCCAGTGGCAGCGACATCAAGGTCCTTTCCACAAAGGTCCTTTCCACAGACGTCCGAGAGGAGCGGGCTCAGATCTCGATGCACGTGCGCAGCGCGGTACCCGTCCGCATCTGGTCCAGCGCCTCGTTGATCTCGGCGAGCGGAACCCGGTGGGTGATCAGGCCCGCCAGGTCGATGCGTCCGGCACGCCAGAGCGCGACGGTCCGCTCGTAGGAGCGCAGGACGTCCCCGCCGCCGTACATGGACGGCAGGATCCGCTTCTCGTCGAAGAACAGCTCGAACATGTTGAGCTGGAGGAAGTCGTCCATGGCGCCCGCGCCGACCACGACGAGGGTGCCGCCGCGCCGGGTGTTCTCGTAGGCCGTGCGGGCGGTGGCCGACCTTCCGACGACCTCGAAGACGTAGTCGAAGCCCTCACAGCCGGTGATCTGCTGTTTCGCGTCGGGCAGTTCCTCCGGCGACACCGCCTTCGTGGCGCCGAACCTGAGGGCGGACTCGCGGCGGGAGAGCACCGGGTCGACGGCGACGATCTCGGCCGCGCCCTTGAGTCGCGCGCCCTGGATCGCGGAGATGCCGACGCCGCCGCACCCGATGACGGCGACGGACGAACCGGCCTCCACGTCCGCGGTGTTGAGGGCGGCGCCGAGCCCGGTGGTCACGCCACAGCCGATGAGGGCGGCGATGTCGTACGGCACGTCGTCCGGGATGGGCACCGCGCAGCCCGCGTCGACGACGACCTCGTCGGTGAAGGTGCCGGTGCCCGCGAAGCCGAAGACGTCACCGCCGGGGCGCTTGAAGTTGGCGGTGCCCGCGTTCACGAACCCGGCCAGGCACAGCTCGGTCTGACCGCGCCTGCAGGCGGGACAGGCGCCGCAGGCCGGCAGCCAGCACACGACCACCCGGTCACCGGGCTTCACGTTGCCGACGCCCTCGCCCACTTCGAGGATCTCGCCCGCGCCCTCGTGGCCGGGCACGAACGGGGCGGGCTGCGGCAGTACGCCGCTCATCGCGGACAGGTCCGAGTGGCACAGCCCGGTGGCGCGCACCCGGATCCTGACCTTGCCGGGGCCGAAGCCCGTCGCCTCGACGTCGTCGAGGACCTCCAGCTTGTCCTGGCCGATCTCGTGCAGTACGGCTGCGCGCATGGTGCGGCTCCCCTCGATGGCTGGGTGGCTCAGGAGTGTTCGACGATCGTGTCGGCGAGGACCGGCGCGTCGTCCCGTTCGACCGCGGTGACGGCCACCCGGACCGAGCCGTCCTGGCGCCACATGCGGATGCGCAGGGTCTCGCCCGGGAAGACGACCCCGGCGAAGCGCGTGGAGTAGGCGCGGACACGGGTCACGTCCCCGTCGAGCAGCCTGTCGACGACCGCCTTGAGCGTCATCCCGTAGGTGCACAGGCCGTGCAGGATGGGCCGCTCGAACCCGGCGAGCTTCGCGAACTCGGGATCGGCGTGCAGTGGGTTCCAGTCGCCGGAGAGGCGGTAGAGGAGGGCCTGGTCCGCGCGGATCGGCCGTTCGACCACCCTGTCGGGCTCGCCGGTGGGGGGATCGAGGCGGGTGGAGGGGCCGCGGTCGCCGCCGAAGCCGCCCTCCCCGCGTACGAAGATCTGGGCGTCGTTGGTCCACAGCCGGCCGTCGGCGTCGGCGACGTCGGTGCGCAGGACGAGTACGGCGGCCTTGCCCTTGTCGTACACGGCGGCGATACGGGAGGTGGCCGTCGCCGTGCCCTCGGCCGGGATCGGACGGTGGATCGCCAGCGCCTGCCCGCCGTGCAGGACACGGGCGAGGTCGACGTCCACGCCGGGCATGGACAGACCGCTGATGACGCCCGGGGAGCCCGCCCCCGCGACGGTGGCGAAGCTCGGCAGGACGTGCAGCCGGGACTCCAGGGTGTAGCGCAGCTCGTCGGGGTCGGTGGCGGGGACGCCCGCGCCGATGCCGAGGTGGTAGAGCTGGACGTCCTTGGCGGTCCAGGTGAGCTCGCCGGTCCGTGGCTCGGCCGCGAGGGCCCTGGCTGCGTCGATGGGCATGAGGCTCCTGAGAGGTCCAAGACCTCGGTGCGGCCGTCCGCACCGTCGGCCGCACCGAGGTCGTCACGGGCCGACCTAGAACGCGTTCCAGTCGGCGCCCCCTGTATAGCCCAGCGCCCCGGAGTTGTGAAGTCTCCTGACGTGGCGTCAGATCGATGCGCCGTGACATTTGTCCTCCCGGACTCCGTACAAGCGCATCTGCTGCGGACCGCCCCGTCTCCGTAGCGTCATAGCCATGACGAAGACGACCGGTACACCACCCGCCGTGTCCTTCACGGGGGCGGTCAGGACCTACGGTGCCGTGCGCGCGGTCGACGGCGTGGACCTGGAGATCGCGCACGGTGAGACGGTGGCACCGCTCGGCCGCAACGGCGCCGGGAAGTCCACGACGATCTCACTGATGCTCGGCCTGAACGAGCCGGACGAGGGCACCCTGGAGCTCTTCGGCGCGGCCCCGGAGCGTGCCGTGCTCGCCGGACGGATGAGCGCCATGCTGCAGGAGGGCCGAGCGGTCTCCCGGGTCACCGTCCGTGAGCTGGTCTCCTTCGTGGCCGGCCGCTACCCGGACCCGATGCCCTTCGCGCGCGCCGTGCTCGGCCTCGGCAACGGCTACCGGCTGACCGCGCAGACCACGGGCGTGGCCAACATGGTGTGCAACCTGGGTCTCGCGGTGCTCGGCGGCCTGTGGTTCCCGGTCACCCTGTTTCCCGGCTGGCTGTGCGCGGTCTCCGCGTACACCCCGACCCACCGCTTCGCCCAGCTCGGCACGTCGGTCGCCGACGGCCGGGCCCCGGCGCCCGGTGCCATGCTCGTCCTGACGGCCTGGCTGCCGGCGTTCGGTTCGTACGCTGTGCTGTCTCACCGCCGCGGCGCGCAGAACATCTGAACGGGGGGAGAGGGACATGTCGTGGTTGCGTAAAGCCTCCTGCCGCTTGGACGCGTGGCAGCTCGCGCGCGAGACGTGGACGGAGGACAAGGAGCGGTTCAGGGCCGAGCAGAAGGCCGCCCGGACGACCGGCAGGGCGCCGGAGACCTCCGGTCCGCCGCCCAGCGGGTTCGCCCTGCTGCCCTGGCTTCTGATGGGAATGGGCGCCTTCTCCAACATCTTCCAGGGCAAGACCCAAAACCCGTGGATCGGCGGCCTCGGTCTGCTCGCCTTCAACTCCCTCTACATCTATGTGGTGTTCCGCGCCTTCGACAAGGAGAAGCGGGGGGCGCGGTCCACGCGGGTGGCCTTGCTCCTGATGGCGGCGGTGACCTGCGGGCTGGCCATCGGATACGGCGGCAGCTGGCTGCTGTTCTTCCCGCTGCTGGGCCTCGCGACGGGCGCGACGGTGCGGGGCCCGTGGCTCGGCAGGACCGGTATGGGGCTCACCGTGCTGGCCGGCACCGTCGCCGGCCTGCGCGACGGCTGGGACGCGATCAACATCGCCTATGGCACCTTCCTGTCCACGATGGTGACGGCCGCGATCCTGTCCCTCTCCGAGGCCGTACGCGAACTGCGCGCCGCCCGTGAGGAACTGGCCCGCCGCGCCGTGGAGAAGGAACGCCTCCGCTTCTCCCGCGACCTGCACGACCTGCTCGGACACACCCTCTCGGTGATCGTCGTGAAGTCGGAGGCGGCCCGCCGTCTGGCCCCCCGCGACCTGGACGCGGCGCTGGCGCAGGTCACCGACATCGAGTCCGTCGGGCGCCAGGCGCTCACCGAGATCCGCGAGGCGGTGACGGGCTACCGGGAGGGCAGTCTGACGACGGAACTGGACCGTGCCCGCTCGGCCCTGACCGCCGCCGGCATCGAACCCGTCGTACGCCGGTCGGGCCCTCCCCTGGTGCCGCAGACCGAGGCCCTGCTCGGCTGGGTCGTCCGCGAGGCGGTCACGAACGCCGTCCGGCACAGCGGCGCGACCAGCTGCGAGATCACCGTGGACGGCACGCCCGAACGCGTCCGGCTGACGATCGCCGACAACGGGAACGGCGCGCCCTCCACGCCGCCCCCGGCGGGCATCGGCGGCACCGGTCTGAAGGGCCTGACCGAACGCCTCGCGGCGGCGGGCGGCTCACTGCGGGCCGGCCCGTCGCCGCGCGGCGGCTTCACGGTCACCGCCGAACTCCCCGTGGGATCCGAACTCCCCGTGGAGCCGGGCGGCTGCCTCACGGGCCGCACGGTGCGAAGCGGGCAGGCCGTCAGGGCGGCGCCCGCACCGTAGGCTTGACCGCGTGGACGAGATGCCCAGAAGTCACCGGCCGGCGAAATGCATCAGGGTCCTGCTCGCCGAGGACCAGGGCATGATGCGCGGCGCCCTCGCCCTGCTGCTCGGCATGGAGGCGGACATCGAGGTCGTCGCACAGGTCTCGGCGGGCGACGCGATCGTGGACGCCGCGCTGACCCACCGCCCGGACGTGGCCCTGCTGGACATCGAACTGCCGGGCATGAGCGGTCTGGACGCGGCGGCCGAGCTGCGTGCACAGGCCCCGGACTGCCGGGTACTGATCCTCACCACCTTCGGCCGGCCCGGTTATCTGCGCCGCGCCATGGAGGCGGGCGCCGCGGGTTTCCTGGTCAAGGACGGACCGGTGGAGGAACTGGCCGCCGCGATCCGGCGGGTGCTCACCGGCGAGACGGTCATCGACCCGGCGCTGGCCGCGGCGGCCCTCAGCGCCGGGCCCAATCCGCTGACTCCGCGCGAGTGCGACGTGCTGAAGGCCTCCGTGGACGGGGCCACGGTCTCCGACATCGCCGCCAAGCTCCATCTGTCCGAGTCCACGGTCCGCAACTACCTCTCCTCCGCCATCGGAAAGACGGGCACCCGCAACCGCATGGAGGCGATGCGGGAGGCACGGCAGCAGGGGTGGCTGTAGCGAGGGACGTCCAAGGAGTCCATGAGGCGGCCGGACCGTTGCCTCAGCGAGTGGAGATCTTCCGCGGCAGCCACGCCAGCATCAGCACGGTCCCCACCAGGAGCAGGCATCCGCTCCACCGGAAGGCCAGGGCGTACCCCTCCGTCAGGGCCTCGGCCGAACCGGCTTCCCCCGTGCGGGTCGCCGCCACCATCGACATGACCGCGAGGCCGAGCGAACCGCCCATCGTGCGCGAGGTGTTGATGAGTCCCGACACCACCCCTGCGTCCCCTGGCGCCGCTCCCGAGGTGGCGAGCGCGGCGAGCGGGGTCGCCGCCAGGCCGGCGCCCAGCATCATCAGGATCCCCGGGAACATGATCGCCGTCAGATACGCGCCGTCCGCGGTCATCGTCGACTGCCAGCCGAAACCGGCCGCCGCGACCAGCGACCCGAGCACCGCGACGTTCCGCGCTCCCACGCCCGGCATCATCAGCGGCGCCAGCTTCGAGCCGAGCACCACGGCCAGCGAGCTGGGCACCAGCGCCAGACCGGCGTCAAGCGGCGAGTAGCCGAGGACGTTCTGCGCGTACAGCGTCATGAAGAACCACATGCAGAACATCGCGGAGCCGGAGACGAACATGGCCGCGTTCGCCGACGACACGGACCGCAGCCGCAGCAGCTTCAGCGGCATCAACGGGGCCTTGGCGCGCGCCTCGGCGGTCAGGAACAGGCCGAGCAGGGCGAGTCCCGCGCACA
The DNA here is from genome assembly GCF_055561075.1 of Streptomyces sp. NPDC022910. Classification (NCBI taxonomy): domain Bacteria; kingdom Bacillati; phylum Actinomycetota; class Actinomycetes; order Kitasatosporales; family Streptomycetaceae; genus Streptomyces; species Streptomyces sp. NPDC022910. The sequence continues at coordinate 56,706 of NZ_JBVHHL010000038.1, read as the reverse complement.
GCGGCACCAGGGTCGCGGCCGCCGTCCAGCCCTCCGCCTCCGTCTGCACGATCCCGTACGCGAGCGTGCCGAGCCCCGCCGTCACCAGCAGTGCGCCCGGCAGGTCCAGGCGCCGGCCGTCCCCGGCGCGGCTGTCGAGCAGCCGACGCGCGGAGCCGGCCAGGACGACCGCCCCCACGGGCACGTTGATCAGCAGTACCCATCGCCAGGACAGGCCGTCCACCAGCAGTCCTCCGACGAGCCCGCCCGCCGCGCCACCGCCGGCGCCCACCGCCGTCCACGTGGCGATGGCCCGCGCCCGTGCGGCGCCCTCCGGCACCGCCGCGGTCAGGAGCGTCAGCGTCGAGGGCGCGAGGACGGCCGCCCCCAGCCCCTGCGCGGCCCGCGCGACCAGCAACTCCCAGCCCTCCTGGGCCAGCCCGCCGCCGAGCGAGGCCAGCGTGAACAGGCCGAGCCCGACGAGGAACATCCGCTTGCGCCCGTAGAGGTCCCCGGCGCGACCGCCGAGCAGCATGAACCCGGCGAAGGCGATCGCATAGGCGTTCACGACCCACTGCAGCCCCGACGCGCTCAGCCCGAGGTCGGCCCGCATCGACGGCAGCGCCACATTGACGACGGACACGTCCAGCACGACGAGGAACTGTCCGGCGCAGGCGAGCCCGACCACCACCCAGGTGGGCGGCGCGGTACGGCGGGACAGTGAGGTGTCTTCGGCGGCTCGCAGCATGGGGGTCATCGTCCCAACCCCGATGCGCCCCTTGCATCGGGATTTCGCCCCACCCGCGCCTCGGTCGTACGACGTACACCACCCGACCGCCGCCTCGCCGAGCCCGATGCCGTGCCCTGACGGAAGATCAGATCCTCATGGGATGGTCAAGGATTCGTTAGTACGCCGAAGCATCGGAATAGTTGCCCGCGCATACGAGGTTTACCCAGCACTTATCCCGCGCGGATCACGCGAACGACTTCTTCCGCACCTCTTCACTTCCGGCCTGGAGGCCATACGCAATGACGCACACGACGACCGACCAGCCCGCTCGAAGGCAGTCCGGCGCGATCGTGCCGGTACTCGCCTTCGCGGGAATCGTTGTCGCGGTGATGCAGACCCTGCTCGTCCCGGTCATCAAGGATCTGCCCCAGTTGCTGAGCACCGCGCCCAGCAACGCCACCTGGGTCCTGACCTCCACTCTGCTCTCGGGCGCCGTGGCCACGCCGATCATGGGCCGCCTCGGCGACCTCTACGGCAAGCGGCGGATGCTGCTGGCCAGCCTGGCCGTGATGGTGGTCGGCGCACTGGTCAGCGGTTTCACCAGCGCCGTACTGCCGATGATCGTCGGGCGCACGCTCCAGGGCTTCGCGATGGGCGCGATCCCGCTCGGCATCGGTCTGATGCGCGACATGCTGCCCCGCGAGCGGCTCGGCTCGGCGATGGCCCTGATGAGCTCGTCGATCGGCGTCGGCGGCGGACTCGCGCTGCCCGCCGCCGCCCTGGTCGCCCAACACGCGAACTGGCACGCCCTGTTCTTCGGCGCCGCCGGACTCGGCGCCCTCTCGATCGTCCTCACGCTCCTCGTCGTGCCCGAGTCCCCGGCCCGCGCCGAGGGCTCCTTCGACCTGCTGGGCGCGCTCGGCCTGTCGGCCGGCCTGGTCCTGCTCCTGCTGCCGATCACCAAGGGCAGCGACTGGGGCTGGGCGTCCGGCACCACGCTCTGCATGTTCGCGGCCTCGGTCGTCGTCCTCCTCCTGTGGGGTGTGCTGGAGCTGCGCCTGAGCGCCCCGCTCGTGGATCTGCGCACCACGGCCCGCCGCGAGGTACTGCTCACCAACCTCGCCTCGATCATGGTCGGCGTCTCGTTCTACGTCGTCTCGCTCGTGCTGCCGCAGCTGCTCCAGCTGCCCGCCGCCACCGGCTACGGCCTGGGCCAGTCGATGGTCGTCGCGGGTCTGTGCGTGGCACCGCTGGGCCTGACGATGATGTTCACCGCGCCGGTCTACGCCCGGCTGTCCGCCAAGTACGGCCCCAAGGTCACCCTCATCAGCGGCCTGCTGATCATCGCGATCGGCTACGGCGGCGGCCTCGGCCTGATGGACGCCGCCTGGCAGACCGTGATCACCTCGGTGGTGCTCGGCGCGGGCATCGGCCTCGCGTACTCCTCGCTGCCCGCGCTGATCGTCGGCGCGGTCCCGGCCTCGGAGACGGGCGCGGCCAACGGCCTCAACACCCTGATGCGTTCGATCGGCACCTCGGTCTCCAGCGCCGTCATCGGCATGGTGCTCGCCAACACCGCGAACCACGTGAACGGCCTCGCGGTCCCCACCATGCACGGCTTCCGCGTCTCCTTCCTGATCGCGACGGCCGCGGTGGCGCTCGGGCTGCTGCTCGCCCTCTTCCTCCCACGGCAGCGCGCCTCTGCCAAGCCGCAGCTGCGCGCCAGCAGCGAGGAGGACGCCAACCTGGAGCGGGCGCAGGAGGTGCTGCGCGGCTTCCGCGGCCGGGTCCTGAGCGCCGACGGCGCTCCGGTCGCCCGCGCCAAGGTCACGCTGATCGACCGCCGGGGCCGCCAGGCGGGCGCCACGCTCTCCGCGGCGGACGGCAGCTACGCGCTGGCCGTACCGGCCGAGGGACCGTACGTCCTGGCCGCCAAGGCCACGGGCCATGCCCCGCTCGCCTCGTCGGCCACCCACTCGGGCGACGACCGCCCGGTGGAGCTGGACCTCTCCCTGCCGGGCGAGACGGTCTCCGCCTGACCTGCTTCCGAACACCCGCACCCCCCGTCGCCGCCGCGCCGGGGGGTGCGGCAGCATGGGGCGTCCACAGGTCCGTACGCCGCCCCTGGCGGAAGTACGACGCCTGAGCGCACGTACGAACGAAAGGACTCCCATGCCCGCGGCGCCCAAGCCCGAGATCCTGGCCGCCTTCGAGGCCGCCAAGGGGTTCATGCCTCTCGGCGAGGGACTCGCGCTGTACGAGGCCGCCGTCGAGGCCGGGCGGCTGGGCCTGCCCCTGCTGGAGGTCGGCACGTACTGCGGGCGCTCCACCATCCTGCTCGCCGACGCGGCGCGCGCCGCCGGGGTCACCGCCCTCACGGTCGACCACCACCGCGGCAGCGAGGAGCAGCAGCCGGGCTGGGAGTACCACGACCCGGAGACGGTCGACCCCGAGGTCGGCCTGATGGACACCCTGCCCGCCTTCCGGCGCACCCTGTACCGGGCGGGCCTGGAGGACCACGTGGTGGCACTCGTCGGCCGTTCACCCCAGGTGGCCAAGGTCTGGAACACCCCGCTCGGCCTCCTGTTCATCGACGGCGGCCACACCGACGAGCACGCGAACGCCGACTACGAGGGCTGGGCTCCCCATGTGGCCGAAGGCGGACTGCTCGTCATTCACGACGTCTTTCCGGAGCCGGAGGACGAGTTCACCGGTCAGGCGCCCTACCGCGTCTACCTCAAGGCGCTGGCGTCCGGCGCGTTCACGGAGGTCTCCGTGACCGACTCACTGCGCGTCCTGCGGCGAACCGGGGCAGGGACCGATCCGCGCCGTTAGGGTCGCAGACATGTCGTACGCAGGTCCGGACTTCGATCCTTCCCAGCCGCGCCGCTTCCGGCGCGGTCCGCTGACTGTGGCGTTCGCCGCGCTGGTGCCGGCCGCGCTCGTCGGCTGGCTGGTCTACGAGGCGGTCGCCGACACCGGGGGCGGCCCGGCCCGCTCGGCGCCCGCCCCGGGGTCCTCGGCGACCGGGTCCGCCGCGGTCTCCCCGCCGGACGACGGCAGACAGCCGGTCACCTCGACAGCCCGGACGCCGACCACAAGGCGGGCCGGGTCCGGGCCCCTCGCGGGCAAGGTCGTCGTCGTCGACCCGGGACACAACCCCGGCAACTTCCGGCACGCCTCCGAGATCAGCCGCAAGGTGAACATCGGAACGAACTCCAAGGAGTGCGATACCACCGGAGCGGCCACCAACTCCGGTTACACGGAGGCCCGGTTCACGCTGGACGTGGCGCGCCGCCTGCGCACACTCCTCCAGCAGCAGGGCGCCACCGTGAAGTTCACACAGGACGGCGACCGCCCGTGGGGCCCGTGCGTGGACGAGCGGGCGAAGATCGGCAACGAGGCGCACGCCGACGCGGCGATCTCCCTCCACGCGGACGGCGCGGCGGCCGGCGACCGCGGTTTCCATGTCATCCTTCCGGCCTCGGTGCACGCGGGTGCGGCCGACACCCGTCCGATCGTCGCCCCCTCCCGCGACCTCGGCGAGCGCGTCGCCGGCAGCTTTGTCCGCGCCACCGGAAGCACACCCGCCAACTATCTGGGCCATGGCACCGGCCTCGTGGTACGCAGCGATCTCGGCGGTCTCAATCTGTCAACGGTTCCCAAGGTGTTCATCGAGTGCGGCAACATGCGCGATAGCAAGGACGCGGCATTGTTGACCAGCGGCGCGTGGCGGCAGAAGGCGGCGCAAGGAATCTCTGAGGGAATCGTGAGTTTCCTGCGCGGGTAGCGATCACCGGTCCCCACCCGGCGGACACCCGAACCGGGCGGACGATAGTGTCGTCCGTAAGACGAGGGGCCACCCCCGCGCTTCACACCGCGGCCCGAGGGCGACCTGGTGACAGCGACGCCTCCACCGACGACGAGACGACAGACGAAGGACCCGAAGTGAATATCCGCTCCCTCACTAGAGGCGACGGCGTGGTGATCGGAGCAGCGGTATTGCTGTTCATCGCGTCGTTCCTCGACCTCGCCGGCTGCAGCGGCGCGTTCTGCGGCTCCATCAGCATCCCGAACTCCTGGGACAACCTCGGGCTCGGGCTCGGCACCTACATGGCCGGCGTGATCGGTGGTGCGCTGGTCGTGTTCTCCCGTCTGCTCCCGGAGCCTCGCAAGGTCGTGGGTCTGGATCTGGGCGTGGTCGGTGCCACGCTGACCATCTCGGCGGCGTGGGTGCTGCTGTGGACGCTCATCGACGTCGACAACGCCGGCTCCGGCCTCGTCCTCGGCTTCATCGCCGCCCTCGTCCTGGCCGCCGCCGCTGTCGCCACTCCCCTGGTCCCGGCCCTGCAGGCCGCCCTCATCCCCGCCCCCAAGCCCGCCGCACCCCAGCCCTACGGCGGGCAGCCCCAGGGCGGTTACGGCTACCCGGGTGCGCAGCAGCCGCAGTACGGCGGACAGCCGCAGCAGGGGCAGCCGTTCGGCGGGCAGCAGCAGCCCGCTCCGGCCGGGGACTTCTCGCCGTTCTGGTTCGCCGTGCCGGTGCCGCGTCCGCTGTACGCGGAGGACGGCTCTGCCACACCGATCGCCGAACTCGCGCCGGGCACCTGGTACTTGGCCGTCGAGCAGCGTGGACCCGGCCTGGTGGCGCAGACGCAGGACGGCCGTCGTGGCGTGTTGCAGGACACGAGCGGCATCCAGCGCGGCTGAACCCCTTCGCGGCACGGCCCCTCGCCCTTCCGGGCGGGGGGCCGTTGTCGTACAGTCGCAGCTCTGCAGAGTGAACTGACGGTTCGTCAGAGTACGGACGGCTGGAGGCGGCATGCGGCTCGGACTCGCGCTCGGCTACTGGGGCCGTGGCCCCGCGGCGGACCAGGTGACGCTGGCGCGGGAGGCCGAGCGGCTCGGTTACGACTCCGTGTGGACCGCCGAGTCCTGGGGATCGGACGCCTTCACCCCGCTGGCCTGGATCGCCGCCCGGACGTCAAGGATCAAGCTGGGAACGGCGGTTGCCCAGATGGCGGCCCGTTCGCCGACCACGACCGCGATGCACGCGCTCACCCTCGACCACCTCTCCGGCGGACGTATGATGCTCGGCCTCGGGCTGTCGGGGCCTCAGGTCGTGGAGGGCTGGTACGGGCGGCCTTTCCCCGCGTCGCCGGTGATTGCGACCCGGGAGTACGTCGATGTCGTGCGCCAGGTCCTGCGGCGCGAGGCCCCGGTCACGCTGGACGGGCGGTTCCATCCGCTGCCCTACCCGGGGCCGGACGGCACCGGGCTCGGCAAGGCGCTGAAGCCGATCACCCACCCCCTGCGCGCCGATCTGCCGATCCTGCTCGGCGCGGAAGGGCCGAAGAACGTGGCGCAGACGACCCGGATCGCGGACGGCTGGCTGCCGCTGTACTGGTCGCCGACCCGTGCCGAGGTGTACGGGGCGTCGTTGGCCGGGCTGGGCGAGGCCCGCGAGGGATCGGGGGAAAACCGCTTCCTCGTCGCCCCGATGGCCCGGGTGAAGGTCTGCGACGACGTCGCCGAGGGACTGTTGCCGGTGAAGGCGATGCTCGCCTTCTACATCGGCGGAATGGGGCCGATGATGGGGCGCGCGGAGCGTTCCATCGGGGGCGGTGGTCGGGCGAGGGGCGGGAGAAACTTCCATGCCGACCTCATGGCGCGCATGGGGTACGAGGAGGAGGCCCGCCGGATCCAGCAGCTGTTCCAGGAAGGCCGACGGGAGGAGGCGGTGCTGGCCGTGCCCGACGCCTTCGCCGACGAGATCTCGCTCGTCGGCCCGCGCGAACGCATCGCGGAACGGCTGGAGTTGTGGCGCAAGGGCCCCGTGACGGACCTGCTGGTCCTGGCGCCGGACCCGCACACGCTCCGGGCGCTGGCCGAACTGAACGCGTAGCTGGGCAGCCCGCCGCGACGCTGCGCGGCTCCGCTCCGGCCCTCGCACCGGAGTGCGCGTCATCCGGTCACGAGCTGTCTGGCCGTCGGCACCTGGATTCCGACCGGGGTCCCCGCACTCTTCCCCGCCTTCTTCACCTTGTCGACGACGTCGGCGAAGTGACGCACCGCAGACTCGTCTCCCTTGCTGAGCCGCGAGGGCAGGTCCTTGAGCCCGCCGATGCCCGGGGCGAGCGGGGCGAGGGCCCGGGCCAGCGCGGGGTCGCCCCGGGCGTTGCGCACGGCCGCCTTGAGCCGGTTGTACGCGAAGGTGCCCGCCAGTCCCGCCTTGGCGAGGGCGGCCGTCCGTCCCTTGGCGCCCTCCTTGAACGTGCCGGCCTTCCACGGCTTCACGATCCACTGGTACGTCGCCCCTGCCGCGAGTCCCGCGTTCGCCACGAACCGGGTCCTGGCGAACTTCTGCTGCTCGGCCGAGGTGCTCGGGGAGGGCGTGGCGACCGCGATGTAGACGGCCGTCACCTCCTGTTCGCTCCCGCCCTCCCCGCAGGCGGCGGCGCCGACGAACAGGGTGCAGCAGAGGGCGAGCGCCACGGCGAGGGGTCGTATCGGTACGGGCACGGGGTCCTCCGGGCCTTGGAAAGGAACGGAAGGTCTCCCGATGGCCGGGAGACCACGGCTCTACCGGCAGCCTCACCCGCCCCGCCGGACCGTGCCGCCCGGCAGGTCCGTTCGGGTGATTCCCTTGTCCCGCAAGGGATGCGCCGCCCCCGTACGGGTTTCAGCCGCGGGCGACGGGCAACCCGAAGGGCATGTCCCCTCGATATCACAGTGGTGCCAACCAGGCCGGCCGCGTCATTGCGATCGTCGCCGACGTCATGGCCTTCATCCTGGGCCTGTGGATCCTGATGTACCTGCTGGACGCGAACCGCGCCAACGACCTGGTGCAGTTCGTGCACGACGCGGCGAACTGGCTGGCGGGCTGGTCGCACGACCTGTTCACCTTCGACGAGGCCTGGGCGCGCGTGGTCGCCGGTTACGGGCTGGCCGCCGTGGTCTACCTGTTCGTGGGCCACGCCATCGCCGGCCGGATGCACCGGCACTGACCACCAAGGGCCTAGGCGCAGCAGTCCGTGTCCAGCCCCCGCGGCAGGCGTTCGCCGCCGAAGACAGCGCACGTCGGCTCGTCGCCACCGAGCGCGGCCACCGCGAGGAGGAGCGAACCGGCCGTCCACGTGGTGAGTTCCCTCGGCCAGACCACCCGGTCCTCGAAGACGTAGCCCGTCCAGTACAGGCCGGTCTCCGGATCCCGCAGGTGCTGGATCGACTGGAGGATCTCCAGCGCGCGGTCGGACTCGCCCATCGCCCATAGGGCCAGGGCGAGTTCGGCCGACTCGCCGCCGGTCACCCAGGGGTTGGGGACGACGCAGCGCACGCCGAGGCCGGGCACCACGAAGCGGTCCCAGTCCGCCTCGATGCGTTCCTTCGCCTCGGGGCCCGTCAGGGCGCCACCCAGGACCGGGTAGTACCAGTCCATCGAATAGCGGTCCTTGTCCAGGAACCGCTCCGGGTGCCGGCGTATCGCGTGCCGCAGCGTGCCCACCGCCAACTCCCAGTCCGGCTGAGCCTCTTCGCGCTGTTCGGCGATGGCGAGGGCGCAGCGCAGCGCGTGGTGGATCGAGGAACAGCCGGTCAGCAGCGCGTCCGCCACGACCGTGCCGTCGTCCTCGCGCTTCCAGCCGATCTGTCCGCCGGGCTGCTGGAGCCGGAGCACGAACTCCACGGCCGCGTACACCGTGGGCCACATCCGGTCCAGGAACATGTCGTCGCCGGTCGCGAGGTAGTGGTGCCACACCCCGACGGCCGCGTACGCGACGAAGTTCGTCTCACCACCGCGGTCGGTGACGTCCTCCGGGTCCCCGTCGGCGTACGCCGCGTACCACGACCCGTCCTCGTTCTGGTGCCGGGCCAGCCAGTCGTACGCCCGCTCGGCCGCCGTGTGCTCCCCGGCCGCGTCCAGCGCCATGGCCGCCTCGACGTGGTCCCACGGATCGAGGTGGTGCCCGCGGAACCATGGCATGGCTCCGTCCTCCCGCTGCACGGCGAGGATCCCGCGGACGGTCGCGGCGGCCTCCTCGGCGGTGAGGACCCCGGGCAGGACGAGGTGTTCTGTCCGGGGGGTCGTCACGTGGCGTCCGCCTCGGACAGACGGGGCAGGTGGGGCTTGGTCGCGTACGCCACGAAGCTCTTGCCGATCAGCGGGTTCAGCGTCTGTTCCGCGACCCGGGTGGCGAGCGGCTTCTTCATGATGTCCCAGACCAGGAGCCTGTGGTACGCGCGCACGGGCAGTGCCTTGTCGTTGTCGACGCCGAACGCGCACTTCAGCCACCAGTACGGCGAGTGCAGCGCGTGCGCGTGGTGCGTGCCGTACGGCCGGAGCCCGGCCTCCCGGATCTTCGCGAGGAGTTCGTCCGCCTTGTAGATGCGGATGTGGCCACCCTCGACCTCGTGGTAGGCGTCGGACAGGGCCCAGCAGACCTTCTCGGGGCCGTAGCGCGGGACGGTGATCGCGATGCGGCCGCCCGGCTTGAGCACCCGGACCATCTCGGCGAGGACGCCCTTGTCGTCCGGGATGTGCTCCATCACCTCGGAGATGATCACGACGTCGAAGGACTCGTCGGGGAAGGGGAGCGCGAGGGCGTCCCCCTCCATGGCGGTCGCGGCGGCGCCGTCCGGCGCCTCGCCCGCCTCCTTCATCGCCGCGAACCACTTGGCGACCTCGCGGATCTCCTCACCGTTCCGGTCGAGAGCCACGACCTGGGCGCCGCGCCGGTAGCACTCGAACGCGTGCCGTCCGGCACCGCAGCCGAGGTCCAGGACACGGTCGCCCGGGGCGAGCGGGAACCGGGAGAAGTCGACGGTCAGCACGTGGCCCTGCTTTCGCGGTTGGGTACGACTAGTTCTTCGGCGGCTGGCTCTCCGGCCCCGGATGCAGCACTTGCCGAGGCCGCGGAGCGGCCGGGATGCTGGACCGCGGAGCCGGCAAGGTCCGTCGCCGTGGAGCGGCGGACATCTCCGGCCGTGGAGCGGCGCGAATCCGGGCCGGAGACGGGGGTCCCCCCGTGCGAGCGAAGCCCAGCGTCGGGGAGGGCGATGGCCTCGCGGTACCGCGCCACCGTGCCCTCGGCGGCCTTCGCCCACGTGAAGTGACGCAGCACCCGCTCACGGCCGGCCGCACCGAGCCGTAGCCGAAGCTCCGGATCCCCCAGCAACCGGCTCAGCCCGGCGGCCAGCGCCCCCGCGTCTCCCGGCGGCACCGCCAGGCACGTCTCGCCGTCCCGTCCCGCGACCTCCGGTATGGCACCGCCCGTCGTGGCCACCAGCGGCGTGCCCGTCGCCATCGCTTCGGCGGCCGGCAGCGAGAAGCCCTCGTACAGCGACGGCACGCACGCCACCTCGGCCGACCGCACCAGGTCGACCAGCTCCGCGTCCGAGATGCCCTTGACGAACTCGACGGCGCCCTCGAGCCCGTACCGCTCGATCGCCTGCGCGACCGGCCCGTCCTCCGCGCGCTTGCCCACGACGACGAGGTGCGCCCCGGGGTGCTCGGTCCGCACCTTCGCGAGCGCCTCGACCAGGAAGACCAGGCCCTTGAGCGGCACGTCCGCGCTGGACGTCGTCACGATCCGGCCCGGCACCTGCGGCACCGAGGGATCCGGTGAGAAGAGGTCCGTGTCGGCACCGATGTGCACGACATGGATGCGGTCCTGAGAGACGCGCAGATGGTCGACGATCTCCTGGCGGGACGTACCGGAGACGGTGAGGACCGAGGGCAGCCGACGCGCGACCCGCTTCTGCATGCGCGTGAACGCGTACCAGCGCCGTACGGACGCCCGCCGTTTCCAGCCCTGGGCCGCGTCCAGCTCCAACCGGCGGTCGACGGTGATGGGATGGTGGATGGTGGTCACCAGCGGCGCGCCCACATCGCCCAACAGCCCATACCCGAGCGTCTGGTTGTCGTGCACGACATCGAAGTCGCCGCGCCGGGCGCGTAGATGACGGCCGGCGCGCAGCGAGAACGTCAGCGGCTCGGGGAAGCCGCCGGTCCACATCGTCGCGACCTCGAGGGCGTCGATCCAGTCCCGGTACTCGTCGCGCTTCGGGGTGCGAAAGGGATCGGGCTGGCGGTACAGATCGAGGCTGGGCAGCTCGGTGAGGGAGAGCCCCGCCAGGCCCTCGCCCTCGTCGAGCACGGGGTACGGCTGCGCACCGATCACCTCGACCCGGTGGCCGAGCCGGACCAGCTCGCGCGAGAGGTGCCGTACGTACACGCCCTGGCCGCCGCAGAACGGGTTTCCCTTGTACGTCAGGAGCGCGATGCGCAACGGGCGGTCCCCGTCCGCGGCCGAGCCCTCCTGGGGACCCGCCTCCCTGGCCTCAGCGGTCACTCTCGGCCCCTTCTCCCTGCCGTTTCCCGCGAGATTACGCCGGGACGGTAATCTAGAACAAGTTTCAGACTTGATCGTAGAGCCTCTGAATCTACCGGCAGGTAGCGCCACCGTGAGCGGAGGATCGGGTGATTCGCGCCACGGCCGACGCCCTGCCATGCTGTCTGATCGCCCGCCCTCACCGACTGTCACGGAACGGGACCCATGCCTGCGGAAGCCAAGGTGCCAGCCAGTACCGCGCGACCGGCGGCGCAGCCGGCCTCACCTCCGCTCACCGAGCGACAGGAGGCGCGCCGCCGCCGGATCCTGCACGCGAGCGCGCAGCTGGCCAGCCGGGGCGGTTTCGACGCGGTGCAGATGCGTGAGGTCGCGGAGTCCTCGCAGGTGGCCCTCGGCACGCTGTACCGCTACTTCCCCTCCAAGGTGCACCTGCTGGTCGCGACCATGCAGGACCAGCTGGAGCACATGCACGGCACCCTCAGGAAGAAGCCGCCGGCCGGAGAGACTGCGGCCGAGCGGGTGGCGGAGACCCTGATGCGCGCCTTCCGCGCGTTGCAGCGCGAGCCGCACCTCGCCGACGCCATGGTCCGCGCCCTGACCTTCGCGGACCGCAGCGTGTCCCCCGAGGTGGACCAGGTCTCGCGCCAGACGACGGCGATCATCCTGGACGCGATGGGACTGGACGACCCGACCCCGGACCAGCTCTCCGCGGTGCGCGTGATCGAGCACACCTGGCACTCGGCCCTGATCACCTGGCTCTCCGGCCGCGCCTCCATCGCGCAGGTCAAGATCGACATAGAGACGGTCTGCCGACTGATGGACCTCACGGGCCCGAGTGGTCGGGACTAGGCCCGCCGGAGCACAAAAAAGACCTACGAGACGAGTTCGGACGACCTTCCGGTCTTTCGACCTTCCGGTCACTCGGCCGACCGATGTCGGCCCCAGCGGAAACCGAAGTTTCACGCCAAAGTCGGCAACTTCCGGTCGAGTTTCCTTACTCGCCCCGTAGGCAACTTCCAGCATAACATCGCCATAACCGGATGGGACCCTCTGAATCATGATTTTTTAGGCAATCCAGGCATACACCCCGCGCGACCTAGTCTTCCGGCGGGTACACCGGCTCCCCGCTCCCCACGAGCGTGATCACAACCGCCTCCACCGGGCAGTTCTCCGCCGCGGCCAGGATCTGCTCGGCCGCGTCGGCGTCCGGTTCGACAGGTTGGGACTGCCGGGCGAAGTCGAGGCGGAACACGTCGGCCGCGCGGTGGACGCACTGCGCGGAGCCGATGCAGACCGAGCGGTCGACCTCGATGTGCCAGCGGTCGCCCATGCGCTACGCCTCCCCGTACCCGGCCGGCAGATGGATCATCTTGTGCTCCAGGAACTCGCCGTACCCCTCGGGCCCGAACTCGCGCCCCAGGCCCGAGTTCTTGTAGCCGCCGAAGGGGCCGAGCATGTCGAGGCTGAAGGTGTTCACCGAGTACGTTCCGGTCCGCACCCGACGGGCGACCTCGATGCCACGCTCGACGTCCGCCGTCCACACACTGCCGCTCAGCCCGTAGTCGGAGTCGTTCGCGATCTTCACGGCCTCGCTCTCGTCGCCGTACGGGAGCAGACAGATGACGGGTCCGAAGATCTCTTCGCGGGCGATCCGCATGGAGTTGTCGACGTCACCGAAGAGGGTCGGCTCCACATACCAGCCGTGGTCCAAGCCCGGCGGACGTCCGCCGCCGGTGAGGATCTTGGCGCCCTCCTCCTGGCCGATGCGGATGTAGTCGAGGTTGCGCTGCTGCTGGCGCCTGGCCACCAGCGGGCCGACCTGGGTCGCCGGGTCCAGCGGGTCGCCGACCACGAGCGCGCTCGCCGCGGCGGCGAAGGCGTCGGCGAACTCGTCGTAGCGCGAGCGCGGCACGAGGATGCGGGTCTGGGCCACACAGGCCTGGCCGTTGTTCATCCAGGCGGCCGGGACGATCCCCGCCACGGCCTGGGAGACGTCCGCGTCCGGCAGCACGACGGCCGCCGACTTGCCGCCCAGTTCCAGGGTCACCCGCGTCAGGTTCCGCGACGCGACCTCCATCACGCGCTTGCCGGCCGCGACCGAGCCGGTGAAGGACACCTTGTCGATGTCCGGGTGCCCGACGAGGTACTCGCTCACCTCGCGGTCCGCGGGCAGGATCGACAGCACGCCCTCCGGCAGACCGGCCTCGCGCGCGATCTCACCGAGGATGTACGCGTCCAGCGGCGACTCGGGCGACGGCTTGAGCACGACCGCGCAGCCGGTGAGCAGCGCGGGCGCGAGCTTGGCGGCGGCCACGAACTGCGGCACGTTCCACGGCACGACGGCCGCCACGACCCCGACGGGCTCGCACCGCACCAGGATCTTCCCGAGGACGCCGTCGCGCCGCTCCTCGTAGCCGAAGTCCCGCGCGACCGTGATCGCCGCGTCCCACACCATCATCGCGCCGAGCACCTGCGCGAGGACGCTCCAGGAGTACGGGGAGCCGTTCTCGGAGGAGATCACGCGGGCGATCTCCTCGTGCCGTACCGCGATCGCGTCCTTGATCCTCGTCACGACCGCGATCCGCTCGTCGAGCGTCATCCGCGGCCAGGGGCCCTCGTCGAAGGCGCGGCGGGCGAGGGCCACGGCCCGGTCGACGTCCTCCTGCGAGGCGTGCGGCACCCGCCCGATGACCTCCTCCGTGTGCGGCGAGACCACCTCGATGACGTCCTCGCCCAGGGGATCGGTCAACTCCCCGCCGATGAACAGCTGTCCGTGTTCCACGAGCTCGGTCATGGCCGACTGCCTCCCCGGGGGCATTCTCTGACGATCCATCAGATATCGCAACTGATACCAGTTCCGGTCGACGGAGTCCACGGTCGGGACACGGCCCCTGGAAGGTGACCCTGGCTACCGTCGAAACGTGTTCTAGTTATAGTTGGCCGGAGGACGGCGATTGGGGAACCCATGGCTCAGACGGCCGATCACGGCGGGGGCGTACGGTCGATCAGGGTCCCGATCCCTGACAATCCGCTCGGTCACACGCTGGTGTACGTCATCGACACCGACCGCGGTCCGGTGCTCGTCGACACGGGCTGGGACGACCCCGGATCCTGGGACACCCTGAACGAGGGACTGGCGGCGTGCGGCACGTCGGCCGCCGAGGTCCACGGGGTGGTCGTCACCCACCACCACCCCGACCACCACGGTCTGTGCGGCAGGGTCCGCGAGGCGTCCGGCGCATGGATCGCGATGCACGCGGCGGACGGCGCGGTCGTACGACGGACCCGTGAGACGCGTCCTGACCGCTGGTTCACCTATATGACGGCCAAGCTCGCCGCGGCCGGCGCCCCCGAGGAGCACCTGGCCCCCCTGCGGGCCGCGCGCGGCCGCCGGAGCCTCCCGGGCCTCTCCCCCGCACTCCCCGACCGCGAGATCGTCCCCGGTGAACTCCTCGACCTCCCGGGCCGTCGACTGCGCGCGATCTGGACCCCGGGTCACACGCCCGGCCATGTGTGCCTGCACCTCGAAGAGGAACACCCGTCCGAACTCCCGGGCCATGGCCGCCTCTTCTCCGGCGACCACCTGCTGCCCGAGATCACCCCGCACATCGGCCTGTACGAGGACCCGGACGACGCCACCGTGACCGACCCCCTCGGCGACTACCTGGACTCCCTGGAACGCGTCGGCCGCCTCGGGCCCGCCGAGGTGCTTCCGGCCCACCAGTACGCGTTCACCGACGCGTCCGCCCGCGTCCGGGAGTTGCTGGCCCACCACGAGGACCGGCTGACCGGCCTCCTCGCCCTCCTCGGCGACCCGCTGACCCCTTGGCAGCTGGCCGAGCGCATGGAGTGGAACCGCCCCTGGGACCAGATCCCGTACGGCTCGCGCCACATCGCGGTCTCGGAGGCCGAGGCCCATCTGCGCCGGCTGGTGAAGCAGGGGCGGGCGGAGGCGGTGGCGGAGAGCGATCCGGTGGCGTACGTGCGTGCCGCGTAAAACACGCGGACGGCGGGGTCGGCGGAGCGGCGGGCCGGCAGGGCGTGCAGGTCGCGCAGCAGCCGCGCGAGCGTCGCCCCGGCCTCCTCGGGCCCGAAGCGACCCGCCGGGAGCGCGTCCAGCAGGGTCGGCCCGGACAGCCGTTCCATCACGAGGTCGCCGCGCGTCGCCGCCCGCATGCCGGGCACCGGATAGCCGTGCCCCCGGACGTGGTCCATCACCACGGCCTCGGCGGCCGCGTCCCTGTAGGGGTTCCGCGGTAGCGCCGCAGCACCCATGTCTCGTCGAGCTCGTACACATCGGCCGTGCGCCCGGATCCGAGCAGCCTCCCCCTCTGCATGCCCGGACAGTACCCGGCCCGCGCCCGCGTGGGACCCGTGCTCACAGGGGGCCCTCAGCTCTGCCGCTACCGGCCGGTAGAGTGGGCGGGTCGTCCTCACACCCGTACGAGGGGAAGCCGGTGCGAATCCGGCGCTGACCCGCAACCGTGAGCCGCCTGAAAGGGCGGTGAGCCGGACTGCCTCGCACGGGACCGTGACCGGCTCACGCGCACCGGCGGCCCGCCGGTGTACGGCACCGTCGAGGTCTACGGAGCCGAGCCGCCCGGGGTGTCCCGTGCTGCCCGGCTCCCCGCAGGGAGAGGCATCCGCCGATCATGATCGTTCGCCGCAGCGCAGCGGTACTGACCGCCATAGCCGTGATCGGCGGCGCACCCGCCCCGGCCGCCCTCGCGGCCGGCCCGTCGCCGTCGCTCCCCTCCGGCCTGTACGGCACCACCGACCCCACGTACGACGGCGTCTGGCGCCAGTCGCTCGCGCTGCTCGCGCAGCACACGGTGGGCGTGCGGCCCGCCGCGAAGGCCGTGGACTGGCTCACCGGGCAGCAGTGCCCGAACGGCGCGTTCGCCCCGTACCGCGCGAACCCGACGGCCACGTGCGACGCGAAGACGCCCCTCGACACGAACAACACGGCGGCGGCCGTCCAGGCGCTGGCCGCGCTCGGCGGGCACGACGCCACGACCGGCAAGGCCGTCACCTGGCTGAAGTCCGTGCAGAACGCGGACGGCGGCTGGGGCTACGCACCGGGCGGCGCCAGCGACGCGAACTCGACGTCCGTCGTCATCGGCGCACTCGTCGCCGGGGGCGAGAAGCCGCAGGACGTCCGCCAGGGCGGCAAGTCCCCGTACGACGCTCTGCTGAAGCTCGCGCTCCCCTGCGACGGCGACGGGGCGGGCGCCTTCGCCTACCAGCCGGACAAGAAGGGCGCGTTGGCGGCCAACGCGGACGCGACGGCGGCGGCCGTGGTCGGTGCGCTGGGCAAGGGTCTGGCCGGGGACCCCCTGCCGCCCGTCGACGCCCCGCCGGTCTGCGAGAAGGCCACCGGCCCCGAACAGGCCGGGCACAACGGCGCCGCCTATCTCGCCAAGGCCCTCGCCAAGGGCCAGCACCTGACGTCGAAGCTGCCCGGTGCCGGGGACCAGCCCGACTACGGCAACACCGCGGACGCGGTCGTCGCGCTCGCCACGCAGGGCTGGACGAAGCCCGCGAAGAGGCCCTACGCCTGGCTCGAGAAGAACTCCACGCAGTGGGCGAAGCAGAGCGGCCCGGCCGCGTACGCCCAGCTCATCCTCGCCGCGCACGCGATGGGCGCCGATCCGCACCGCTTCGGCGGCGCCGACCTGGTCACCGAACTCAACGCGACGGGTCCGGCACCGCAGGCGGCCGAGCGGACGAACGAGCACGGCAAGAAGGCCGACTCCGGCTCCGGGCTCGGCGTCTGGTGGTTCGTCGGCGTCTGTCTCGTCGCCGGCATCGGCGTCGGTTTCCTGCTGTCCGGCCGCAACAGGAAGCAGCAGCCGTGATCCGCCGCGGTGCGGCCGTCCTGGTCCTGGCCCTCCTGGTCCTCTTCTCCGGCGCACCGGCACAGGCCGTCGGCTACCGCTACTGGTCCTTCTGGGAGCGCGACGGCGATCGCTGGACGTACGCCACACAGGGCCCCTCGGCCGCACGCCCGGCCGACGGGGCCGTCCAGGGCTTCCGGTTCGCGGTGAGCGAGGACTCCCAGGACGCGACGAAGCCGCGCGGGACGGCGGACTTCGCGACGATCTGCGCGAAGACGCCCGCGCGGGGCGGCGAGAAGCGCGTCGCGCTGGTCGTCGACTTCGGTACGGCGGCGGACGCCCCGTCCGGCGAGACCCCGCCGGCCCCGCGAACGGTCTGCGCCCGTGTCCCCGAGGCGGCGACGGCCGCGGACGCGCTGGCGGCGGTGGCCAAGCCCCTGCGCTACGACACGAACGCCCTGCTGTGCGCGATCGCGGGGTACCCGGAGAAGGGGTGCGGCGAACAGGTGCACAAGGCACGGACGACGGCACCGCGCACGCCCCACCGCGGCCCGTCGGTGGGTGTGCTCGCGGGCGGTGCCGCCGTGGCCGCCCTGGGCGCGGCGGCGATATGGCAGGCCCGCCGGCGCAGGGGCTGACGATGCCACCTCGTTCCCGCTCCGGCCGGTCCGCCGTGCACCCCGGCGCCTGGTGGCTGTGGTCGCTCGGGCTCGCCACCGCCGCCACCCGTACCACCAACCCCCTTGTGCTCGCCCTCCTCGTCGCCGTGTCCGCCTACGTCGTCGCCGCCCGCCGCACGTCCGCGCCCTGGTCCCGCTCCTACTCCGCCTTCGCCAAGCTGGCCCTGGCCGTCGTCGCCATCCGTCTTGTGTTCGCCGTGGTCCTCGGCTCGCCGGTCCCCGGCACCCACACCCTCCTCACCCTCCCCGAAGTCCCCCTCCCGCACTGGGCCCAGGGCATCCGCCTCGGCGGCCGGGTCACCGCCGAGGGTCTCGTCTTCGCCCTGTACGACGGTCTGAAGCTCGCCACGCTGCTCATCTGCGTGGGCGCCGCGAACGCCCTCGCGAACCCGGCCCGGCTCCTCAAGGCCCTCCCCGGCGCGCTCTACGAGGCGGGCGTCGCGGTCGTGGTCGCGCTCACCTTCGCCCCGCACC
Organism: Streptomyces sp. NPDC022910; assembly: GCF_055561075.1. Classification (NCBI taxonomy): domain Bacteria; kingdom Bacillati; phylum Actinomycetota; class Actinomycetes; order Kitasatosporales; family Streptomycetaceae; genus Streptomyces; species Streptomyces sp. NPDC022910. The sequence continues at coordinate 38,657 of NZ_JBVHHL010000038.1, read as the reverse complement.
TCATCGCCGACGTCCGGCGTCTGCGCGCCGCGCGCCGGCTGCGCGGCCGGCCCGACCGGGGCCTGCGGGGTCTGCTGCAGGTCGGGCTCCCCGTCCTGGAAGGCGCGTTGGAACGCTCGGTCGCCCTCGCCGCCGCGATGGACGCGCGTGGCTACGGCCGCACCGCCGACGTCCCGTCCGCCGTCCGCCGTACCACCGCCGCCCTCACGCTGGGCGGTCTGCTCGGCGTCTGCGCGGGAACGTACGGACTGCTGACCACGGAGGCCGGCACCTACGGTCTGCCTCTGTTGCTGGCCGGAGTGGCCGCCGCCCTCGCGGGACTCCGGCTCGGCGGCCGCCGCTCGGCGCGCACGCGCTACCGCCCGGACGCGTGGGGCGTCCAGGCGTGGCTGGTCGCCGGTTCCGGGACCGCGGCGGCGGCTGCGCTGGCCGTCTGCGCCGCCTACGACCCGGCCGCCCTGCGCCCCGGCGTCGTACCCCTGACCGCCCCGGCGTTCCCCCTGCTCCCCGCGGCGGCGGTGCTGCTCGGCCTGCTGCCCGCGTTCGTCACCCCCGCCCCCGAGGAGCCCGTGTGATCCGCTTCGAGAACGTCTCCGTGACGTACGCCGGGGCCGCGGAACCCGCCGTTCAAGGAGTGGACTTCGAGGTTCCGGAGGGCGAACTGGTGCTGCTCGTCGGCCCGTCCGGGGTCGGCAAGTCGACGGTGCTGGGCGCGGTGAGCGGACTGGTCCCGCACTTCACCGGCGGCACCCTGCGCGGCCGCGTCACGGTGGCCGGGCGCGACACCCGCACGCACAAGCCGCGCGACCTCGCGGACGTGGTGGGCACGGTGGGGCAGGATCCCCTGTCCCACTTCGTGACGGACACGGTCGAAGAGGAACTCGCCTACGGCATGGAGTCGTTGGGGCTCGCCCCGGACGTCATGCGGCGGCGGGTCGAGGAGACCCTGGACCTGCTCGGACTCGCCGAGCTGCGGGACCGGCCGATCGCCGCCCTCTCCGGCGGGCAGCAGCAGCGCGTCGCGATCGGCTCGGTGCTCACCCCGCACCCGAAGGTCCTCGTCCTCGACGAGCCGACGTCCGCGCTGGACCCGGCGGCGGCCGAGGAGGTCCTGGCCGTCCTGCAACGGCTCGTCCACGACCTCGGCACCACGGTGCTGCTGGCCGAACACCGGCTGGAACGGGTCGTCCAGTACGCCGACCAGGTCGTCCTGCTCCCGGGCCCCGGTGCCGGCCCGGTCGCGGGCACCCCGGCGGAGGTGATGGCCCTCTCCCCGGTGTTCCCGCCGGTGGTGGAGCTGGGCCGGCTGGCCGGCTGGTCGCCCCTGCCCCTGACGGTGCGCGACGCCCGTCGCCGCGCGGGCGCCCTGCGCAAGCGGCTCGCGGGCTGCACGCCCGTGGACGGCCCAGGTCCCGGTGTGGACGCGAGCCCGCTCCCCGAAGCCCCCGCCCCGCGCCGCTTCCTGCGCCGGCGTACCGCCGCGGACACCCCGACACCCCACCCCGCGGCGGCTGTCACGTCCCTCGCCGTCCACCGCGGCCGGATCGAGGCCCTGCGCCGGGTCGACCTCACCGTCACGGCAGGCGAGACCGTGGCTCTGATGGGACGCAACGGCGCCGGGAAGTCCACGCTGCTGGCCGCGCTCGTCGGGCTCGTCGAGCCGGCCCGTGGTTCCGTGCGGACCGTCGGCGTGGTTCCCCGTCGCGCCGCCCCGCGCGACCTCGTACGACGCGTGGGCCTCGTACCGCAGGAGCCACGGGACCTGCTGTACGCGGACACGGTGACGGCCGAGTGCGCGGCTGCGGACCGGGACGCGGGTGCCGCCCCGGGCAGCTGCCGGGCCCTGGTGTCGGAACTGCTGCCGGGCGTCGCCGACGACACGCACCCGAGGGACCTGTCGGAGGGGCAGCGGCTGGCGCTCGCCCTCGCCGTCGTGCTCACCGCCCGGCCCCCGCTGCTGCTCCTGGACGAGCCGACGCGGGGTCTCGACTACGCGGCGAAGGCCCGTCTGGTCGCCCTGCTGCGCGGGCTCGCCGCCGAGGGGCACGCCATCGTGCTGGCCACCCACGACGTGGAACTGGCCGCCGAACTCGCCCACCGTGTGGTGATCCTCGCGGACGGCGAGGTCGTCGCCGACGGACCCACCGCCGAGGTCGTCGTCGCCTCCCCCTCGTTCGCACCCCAGGTCGCGAAGGTCCTCGCCCCGCAGCGGTGGCTCACGGTCGCCCAGGTCAGAAAGGCCCTGTCGTCATGACGAGCGGTCGGTCACGATCGGTCACGCCCTCTTTGCCGCGTCCGGCCACGCCCTCCCGGGTCCGTGCCGTCCGCCTCGGCCCCCGTGCCCTCGCCGCCCTCGCCCTGGTGAGCGCGGTCGGTGCCGTGGGTTTCGTCTGGCCCCTGTTCGCCGACGCCTCCTCGCCGCTCGGCGCGCACGCCCAGGACGCCCCCTGGCTGTTCGCCGGGCTGCTCGTGCTGCTCGTCGCCGTCGTGGCCGCGACGATCTCCGAGTCGGGGCTCGGCCCGAAGGCCGTGGCCATGCTCGGCGTGCTCGCCGCGACCGGCGCCGCGCTGCGGCCGGTCGGCGCGGGGACCGCCGGCATCGAGCCCATGTTCTTCCTGATGGTGCTGAGCGGGCGGGTGCTCGGGCCGGGGTTCGGGTTCGTGCTCGGCGCCGTGACGATGTTCGCCTCCGCGCTGCTGACCGGCGGGGTCGGGCCGTGGATGCCGTTCCAGATGCTGGCCATGGGCTGGTTCACGCTGGGCGCGGGACTGCTGCCGGGCCAGGACCGGCTGCGGGGTCGGAGCGAGGTGGTGATGCTCGCCGGATACGGGTTCCTGGCCGCATTCGCTTACGGAACGATCATGAACCTGGCCGGCTGGCCCTTCATGGACGCGCTCGCCTCGAACATCGCCTTCGACCCGCACGCCGGGCTCGCCGCCAACCTCGCCCGCTTCCTCGCGTTCTGCCTCGCCACCTCCCTGGGCTGGGACCTGGGCCGCGCCGTCGTCACGGTCGTCCTGACCTTCTTCCTGGGCCCGGCCGTGCTCAAGGCGCTGCGCCGGGCGACCCGCCGCGCGGCTTTCGAGAGCCCGGTCACCTTCGAACCCCGGTAGCGTGTGGCGCCGGTCACACTACGCCCTCCATCCGCGCGACGCCGGTCACACTCGCGCCCTCCGACCGTGCGACTCCCGTCACATCCCAACTCCCGCGTGTGCGGCGCCGGTCACATTCACGCGGCTTCGCCCGGGTTCCCGGCCATCCGCGGGCGGCGACCTGGGTCACATCCCAACTCCCCCGCATGCGGCGCGGGTCACAGCACTCCACTCCGCTCCGTGTCACCGCCATCGACCATCCGTCACGCAAACCGTGACGAGCCCCACGTGACCACGGTCACCTACGACCCACGGCCGTAGCCGCCAGCAATGGCATGCACGCGGCAATTTACCCGTCCGACCTGCGGATTGAGAGCCAGATCACAGAGGAGACCGTCTTCTCGGATGCGGCCACAACTAGTAAAAGGGGGCATTGCGGACACGTCCTCGGACTGCTTCTCTGGATGACGTCGCCGGGCGCCGACGAGCCCACACGGGCCGCGGCGCCGATGCACGCCCCCACCACGCCCCGCGTGGTTCCGGCATGCCACGACCCCCCAGTCCCCAACGAGAGGTTTCACGTGTCCGTTTCTTTCATCCGCCGCATCGCTTCCCCGAAGAAGGCTCTCGCCACCGCCGCCGTGGCCGCCGCCGCGACCGGCATGGTGCTCACCTCGGCGCCCGCTCAGGCCGCCACCCCGACTGAGGCCTCCTCCGCCCAGGCGATCGCGCGTCAGATGATTCCGGACGCCACGCAGTACGAAGCGTTCAACAAGATCGTCTCCCACGAGAGCGGCTGGAACGTCCACGCCACCAACGCCTCCTCCGGTGCCTACGGCCTGGTCCAGGCGCTGCCGGGCTCGAAGATGGCGGCCGCCGGTTCCGACTGGAAGACCAACCCGGCCACCCAGATCAAGTGGGGTCTCGACTACATGAACTCCCGCTACGGCAGCCCCGCCGCCGCGTGGAACTTCTGGTCGACCCACCACTGGTACTGATCGAGCCGAGCTCTCGCTGCTGCTAAGGCGGCGGTCCCGGAAACCGGGACCGCCGCCTTCGGCGTATCCGTCCGCCTCCCCGTGACGCCGAGGAGACCGACGCCGAGGTCCGGGGCGTGCCCAGGCCTCCGTGGTGCACTTGACCGCACCGTGCCCGTCCCGCTGACCGGAGGCCCCATGACGACGGAGACGACCGATGCCGAGGAGCACGGCCCCCAGGCGCGCGGACTGCGCCTGGTACCGGCGCTCCTGGTGATGACCGTGGTCAGCGGGGTCATCGACGCCGTGAGCTATCTGGGACTCGGGCACGTCTTCACGGCCAACATGACGGGCAACGTGGTGGTGCTCGGCTTCGCGGCCACCGGCGCGCCGGGCTTCTCCACGCCGTACTCGCTCGCCTCGTTGGGGGCGTTCCTGTTGGGGGCGGTGGCGGGCGGACGCGCCGGGCGACGGTACGGCCGTGATGCGCGGCGCGCCTGGGCCCGGACGACACTCGCGGTGGAGGCCGTCCTGGTGGGTGCGGCCTCGGCGGTCGCCTTCGCCGCACCCGGCACCACCGGCACGGTCTACACACTCATCGTGCTGACGGCCTTCGCGATGGGCATGCGCAACGCCACGGTCCGGAAGCTGGGCGTGACCGATCTGACGACGACGACCGTCCTCACCACGACTCTCACCGGGCTCGCCTCCGACTCACGGGCCGGAGGCGGCTCGGGCAGACGGTCCCCTCGCCGCGCGGCCTCCGTGATCGCCCTGCTCGCGGGTGCCGCCCTCGGCGGGTGGCTGGTGATCCACCACGGCCTGGCCATCCCGCTGCTCATCGCGGCACTGACGACAGGGGCGCTGGCGGTGACGGTGTCGGAGCGGGAGTGAACCGCGCGACGACGTTCAGGAGGCAAGGCACTCGAACCAGACGGTCTTGCCACCCGAGGATCCTGGTTCCACACCCCACTTGTCGACCATCGCGTCCAGCAGGGTGAGCCCTCGACCGCTCTCCGCATCCTGCGGCAAACCAAGGGATACCGAGGGGAGTTGGGAGGACCCGTCGGTCACCTCCACCCGGACTCCCGCCGTCTGCCGCAGCATCAGCAGCGTGCAGCGCCGGTCCGGGACATGGCGTACGACGTTGGCGATCAGCTCGGTCGTCCCCAGCTCCACGGCATCGGACAGATCCGCCATCTCCCACTCGCGCAGGAACGAGCGGACGACGCGCCGGATGTGCCGCGCCGAGTGCTCACCGGCGACGAGACACATGCGGTACTGGGCGGGACGAGGGCCCAGGAGGACGGAAGGAATGAAGTCGTTCACACCACGAGGCTGACCTCGCGCGACTACGCTCGGCTACAGATCGGATACAACTGGTCCTTCAGTGGGCCGGTGTGCGCGAGAGGGGCCGTGCGTGACCCACATCAACGTCCTCGACCCGGGCGCCTCACCGCTCGACTACTACGGGTTCGAGCTGCGTCGGCATCGTGAGTCCGCCGGGCTGACACAGAAGCAGCTCGGCGACATCATCAACTACACCGGTTCGCTGGTGGGACAGGTCGAGACGGCACGCAAGCTGCCCACGCCGGAGTTCAGTGAGCGGGTGGATGCGGCGCTGGGGACGGGTGGGTTACTGTCGCGGCTGGTCGGGTTGGTGATGCGTAGCCAACTTCCGTCGTGGTTCCAACAGGTGGCGGAGTTGGAGGCGCGGGCTACTGAAATCAGCACCTTTCACACGCACCTCGTGCACGGTCTGCTCCAGACCAAGGGGTACGCACGCGCGGTGCTCGGAGCGCTGGACCAGACCGACCTCGACGACCGCACCGCTGTACGCCTGGCGCGCCAGCACGTCTTCGACAAGGGCGAGCCGCCGGTGTTCTGGGCGGTGATCAGTGAGGCCGTACTACACCAGGAGACAGGTGGTCCGAAGGTCATGCGGGAGCAGTTGGCCCGCCTGTCGTCCTTCGAGGGCAATCCCCGAATCAACATTCAGGTGTTGCCGTTCTCGGCCGGAGCGCACGCCGGCTCGCAAGGCTCGTTCGACATCTTCCGCTTCACAAGCGATCCGGACATCGTCTACACCGAGGGCTACGGCAGCGGGCATCCGACCGCCAATCCGGACACCGTCAAGGACTGCTCGCTCCGTTACGATCATCTCCAGGCCGCCGCGCTCTCCCTCAGGGACTCGGCGGAGCTGATGCGGCGCGTGATGGAGGAACGCTATGGAGAGCAACGCGGTTCCGGCAGGGGTCCGCTGGCGTAAGTCGAGCTACAGCGGCGACCAGGGCGGCTCCTGCGTCGAGATCGCCGAACTCCCCCGCGCCGCCGTAGCCGTACGCGACTCCAAGAACCCCACAGGCCCGGTACTCGCCTTCGCGCCCTCCACCTTCAGCGCGTTCGTCGAGTGGACTACAACCGCTGAATGATCGTCCCGGTGGCCAGCCCGCCACCGGCGCACATGGTGATGAGCGCGAACTCCTTGTCGGTGCGTTCCAGTTCGTGCAGCGCCGTCGTGATGAGTCGCGCGCCGGTCGCGCCCACGGGGTGCCCCAGCGCGATGGCGCCCCCGTTCACGTTGGCCTTCTCCAGGTCCTGCTCGAAGACCTGCGCCCAGCTCAGCACCACCGACGCGAACGCCTCGTTGATCTCCACGAGGTCGATGTCCTTCAGCGACATCCCGGCCTTCCCCAGCACCGCCCGCGTCGCGTCGATCGGACCGTCCAGGTGGAAGTGCGGGTTCGAGCCCACCAGCGCCTGGGCCACGATCCGCGCCCGCGGCCGCAGTTTCAGCGCTCGTGCCATCCGCTTCGACGCCCACATGATCGCCGCCGCGCCGTCCGAGATCTGCGACGAGTTGCCGGCCGTGTGCACCGCCGTCGGCATGATCGGCTTGAGCGCCGCCAGCGCCTCCATCGACGTGTCGCGCAGCCCCTCGTCCCGGTCGACCAGCCGCCACATACCCTGACCGGATCGCTGCTCCTCCTCGGTGGTCGGCACTTGTACGGCGAACGTCTCGCGCTTGAACCGCTCCTCCGACCAGGCGATCGCGGCCCGCTGCTGTGAGATGAGCCCGAGCGAGTCGACGTTCTCGCGGGTCAGGCCCCGGTGGCGGGCGATGCGCTCCGCCGCCTCGAACTGGTTGGGCAGGTCCACGTTCCACTCGTCCGGGAAGGGCTTGCCCGGACCGTGCTTGGACCCCGAGCCGAGCGGCACCCGCGACATGGCCTCGACGCCGCAGCTGATACCGACGTCGATGACGCCCGCCGCGACCATGTTGGCCACCATGTGCGCGGCCTGCTGTGAGGAGCCGCACTGGCAGTCCACGGTCGTCGCCGCGGTCTCGTACGGCAGTCCGACGGTCAGCCAGGCGGTACGCGCCGGATTCATGGACTGTTCGCCGGCGTGCGTCACCGTGCCGCCGACGATCTGTTCGACGCAGTCGGCGTGGATGCCGGCGCGGCCGAGGATTTCTCGGTAGGTCTCGCCCAGGAGGTAGGCGGGGTGCAGATGGGCGAGCGCGCCGCCGCGCTTGCCGATGGGAGTGCGTACGGCTTCGACGATCACGGGTTCCGCGGCCATGGGGGGCTCGTCCTCTCCTCGGTCACCCGCGCGGCGCGGGCGTCCCGACCACCCGCCACGCAGAACTAGTACGCGTTCTAGTTCTGCGTGCAGTCTGTCTGCTGACATCTCGTCCAAGGCCGCAAGGGTCTTGCAGCCTCCGAAGTCGCGATCTGCACGAATCCCGCACTCAATTGGGGACGCCACACCCCTTGCGACTTGTAGAACCCGTTACTACCTTCACGGGCAATTGCTGATGGGCCATCAGAATGGTGGGGGTCGCCATGCCCTGTCCCGCGCTGCCCGACGGGTTCGACTTCACCGACCCCGATCTGCTGCACCACCGCGTGCCGCTCCCGGAGTTCGCCGAACTGCGCCGGGTGGAACCGGTGTGCTGGATAGCTCAGCCGGGCAACGTGGCCGGGTTCCAGGACGAGGGGTACTGGGCCGTGACCCGGCACGCGGACGTCAAGTACGTCTCCACACACCCGGAACTCTTCTCCTCCTCCCTCAACACCGCGATCATCCGGTTCAACGAGCACATCGAGCGCGACGCGATCGACGGCCAGCGGCTGATCATGCTGAACATGGACCCGCCCGAGCACACCCGGGTCCGGCAGATCGTGCAGCGCGGCTTCACCCCGCGCGCCATCCGCGCCCTGGAGGAGAGGCTGCGCAGCCGCGCGCACGCCATAGTCGAGAACGCCCTCGCCCACCCGGGGCCCTTCGACTTCGTCACCGAGGTCGCCTGCGAACTGCCCCTCCAGGCCATCGCCGAGCTGATCGGCATCCCGCAGGACGACCGGGCCAAGATCTTCGACTGGTCCAACAAGATGATCGCGTACGACGACCCGGAGTACGCCATCACCGAGGAGGTCGGCGCCGAGTCGGCCACCGAACTCATCGCCTAAGCCATGAACATGGCCGCCGACCGCAAGCAGTGCCCGGCCAAGGACATCGTCTCCACGCTGGTGGCCGCCGAGGACGAGGGCAACCTCGCCTCCGACGAGTTCGGGTTCTTCGTCCTGATGCTGTCCGTCGCCGGCAACGAGACGACCCGCAACGCCATCACGCACGGCATGCACGCCTTCCTCACCCACCCCGACCAGTGGGACCTCTACAAGCGGGAACGCCCGGCGACCGCCGCGGAGGAGATCGTCCGCTGGGCGACCCCGGTGGTCTCCTTCCAGCGCACGGCCACCCAGGACACCGAACTGGGCGGCAGGCAGATCAGGAAGGGCGACCGCGTCGGCTTGTTCTACTCCTCCGCCAACCACGACCCCGAGGTCTTCGACCACCCGGACGCCTTCGACGTCACCCGCGACCCCAACCCGCACCCGGCTTCGGCGGCGGGGGTCCGCACTACTGCCTCGGCAAGTCCCTGGCGGTGCTGGAGATCGACCTCATCTTCAACGCGATCGCCGACGCCATGCCGAACCTCAGGCCGGCCGGCGACCCGCGCCGCCTGCGCTCGGCCTGGATCAACGGCGTGAAGGAACTCCGGGTCATCGCGAGTTGACGGACCCGGGCCGTCGGCTTCCCGGCGCCGCCGGCCCGTCCCGAGGGAGGCAGGGGCATCCCCCCCTACGCCCCGCCCCTGCCTCCCCCGCCGCACACATCCCACCAACGGGTGAACGCTCCTCTTTCCTTTCACGTCTTCAAGGGGGCACAGTCGTCCCACCTGACGCAGATGTCGAACGGAAACGCGCACCCGTGGTCCCTGCCGAGCTCACCCTCGTCCGGCCGGAGGACCCGGCCGCTCTCCAAAACCGTCCCCTCCAGGCATTCCGGGACCGCCATCGGATCCCGCTCCTCGCCACGCTCCCCACCCTGCCGCTGTACGCGGTGTGGTGGCTGTTCCTGGCCACCGGCGGCGGTGATCTCGCGGCCCAGGAGGCGTGGGCCCGATTCGCCTCCCGATACGGCGAGTCGGCGTACAACCTCTTCTGGTACGGCGGGATGCACACCGCCAACTACAGCCTGATCTCCCCGTACCTGATGGCCGTGCTCGGCGTACGCACGGTCACCGTGGTCTCGGGTGTCACCGCCTCGTGGCTGGCCGCGGTGCTGATCGTGCGCGCCGGGGTCCGACGGCCGGCGGGCCCCGCCCTGCTCGCCTCGCTGGCACTGTGGTGCAACGTGGCGTCGGGCCGCACGACGTTCGCGCTGGGTGTCGCCTTCGGTCTCGCGGGCTGTGTGCTGCTGGTGGGGGTCCCCCCGCTCGAGCAGAGCCGAGAAGGGGGGAGGGAGCGGCGGCTGGCGCCGGCGGCGGCGTACGCGGCCCTCGCGACGGCGGCGAGCCCGGTGGCCGGGCTGTTCGTGGCCGTGGTGGGGGCCGGCTTCCTGCTCGTACGGGACTGGGGGCGGGCCCTCGTCCTGCTGGTGCCGCCGTTCGTGGTGGTGGCCACCACCACGCTGCTGTTCCCGTTCGCGGGCGAGCAGTTGATGCCGTCCGACCGTATCTGGCAGCCGGCGCTGCTCGGGCTCGCCGTGGCGGCGCTGGCCCCGCGCGGCTGGCGGGTCGCGCGGTGGAGCGGGGTCGTGTATGCGGTCGGGACCGTCCTCGCGTATCTGATCCCCTCGCCGATCGGGACGAACGTCGAGCGGCTCGCGGAGCTGTTCGCGCCGGCCGCGCTGCTCGCTGTGCTGCTCACCGCGCCGGGGCTGCGAGTGCTGCGGCGCAATCTGCTGATCGCCGCGCTCGTCTTCTCCGTCGTCTGGGTGGGCCGCAAGACCGCCGACGACCTGAGGGTGTCCACCGCCGTGCCGGCCTGGGCCGCCGACACCGGCGGCGTCGTACGGGCCCTTGAGGGGCTGGGCGCCGACCGCACCCGGGTCGAGGCAGTCCCGGCCCGCAACCACCGCGAGGCGACCGTGCTCGCCCCGCACATGAACCTGGCCCGCGGCTGGAACCGTCAGCTCGACATGGAGCGCGGCCGTCTCTTCTACGACGGCACGTTCTCGGCGGCCACCTACCGCAACTGGCTGGACCACTGGGCGGTGGGCTTCGTCGTCCTGCCACTGGGCAAACCGGACGGGTACGCCGAGGACGAGGCGCGCCTGGTGCGCGACCACCGGCCGGCCTGGCTGCAGCCGGTGTGGCAGGACGCGCACTGGCGGGTGTACCGGGTGCGCGGCGCCGTGCCGCTGGTCTCGGCGCCCGCCACCGTCCTGCGCACGACGAACGCCGAGCTGGACGTACGGATGCCGCGGCCCGGCTCGGTGACCGTCCGGATCGCCTACTCGCCCTGGCTGCACGCCGAGGGCGGCTGCCTCACCCGGGAAGGAGCGTTCGTACGGCTGACGGTCACCGCGCCGGGTGCGTACCGGATCAGCTCGGAGTACGGGCCGTCACCGGAACCGGCACGCTGCTGACCTCCGCCTCGGCCTGCACGGTCCGGGCACGCGGGCCCTGGAGCAGCCAGGTGAGCCCGAGGCCCGCGCCGACGACGGCCGCGCCGCCGACCGCGTCCAGGACCCAGTGGTTGCCGGTCGCCACGATCGCGGAGACCGTGAACAACGGGTGCAGCAGGCCGAGCACCTTCATCCACCACTTGGGCGCGAGGATCGCGATCGTGAGCCCGCACCACAGGGACCAGCCGAAGTGCAGCGAGGGCATCGCCGCGTACTGGTTCGTCAGCGCGGTCAGCGTGCCGTAGTCCGGCTTGGCGAAGTCCTGGACGCCGTGCACGGTGTCGATGATGCCGAGGTGCGGCATCAGGCGCGGCGGCGCCAGCGGGTAGAGCCAGAAGCCGACCAGCGCGACGAAGGTGGTGAAGCCGAGCGCCGAGCGCGCCCACCGGTAGTCGACCGGGCGGCGCCAGTAGAGCACGCCCAGGACGGCCAGCGGGACCACGAAGTGGAAGGACTCGTAGTAGGTGTCGAAGAAGCCCCGCAGCCAGCCGACCTGGACGACGGCGTGGTTGGCCCAGTGCTCGATGTCGATGTGCAGGAACCGTTCGACCGTGAGGATCTGGTCGCCGTGCTGCTCGGCGGTGGCCCGGCCCGCCGTGTTGCTGTCGCCGGTCGCCGCAAGCCTGACCTGGGCGTAGGCGGCGTAGGTGACCCGGATCAGCAGCATTTCGAGCAGCAGGTTGGGGCGGGTGAGGACCCGGCGCAGGAACGGCAGAAGCGGTACGCGCTTCCATCGGGTGGGTACGGGCCGCGCGTACCGGGTGGGTACGGGCGCCCGGTAGTAGGGGGACGTCCTCGACAGAAACGGTACGAAGGTGGCGGCGGCGAGGGCGGCCACCAGGACCAGGTTGTCGCGGAGCGGTTCGAGGGCCGCCATGTTCGGCAGCATCATCTGCGCGGGCAGCGTCATCACGAGCACGACGGCGACCGGCCACACGTACCGGTCCGACGCCCTCCTGCCGACCCGGCCGACCACCGCGAGCAGCACCCACAGCAGCTGGTGCTGCCAGCTGGTGGGTGAGACGACGACGGCGACACACCCGGTGACGGCGACGGCGAGCAGCAGCTGTCCGTCGCGCGCGTACCGGATCGCGCGGCGCAGCCCGACGGCCGCGACGGCGGTGGCCAGCACGAAGAACAGGCCGATCTCCAGCGGTCCCGACAGACCCAGTCGGAGCAGGGCGCCGTGCAGGGACTGGTTGGCGTGGTCGTCGGCCTTGCCGCCGAGGCCGACGCCCGCCAGGTGGTGCACCCAGTAGGTGTACGAGTCGTGCGGCATCGCAGCCCAGGCGAGCGCGGTGCACACGGCGAACGTCCCGGCGGCGGAGGCGGCGGCACGGCGGCGGCCGGTGAACCACAGCAGGGGCGCGAACAGCAGCACGGTCGGCTGGAGCGCGGCGCCCAGGCCGATCAGCAGACCGCCGGTCCGCTCCCCGCGCACGGCGAAGCAGCCGAGCAGCACCAGGAGGACCGGGATGATGCTGGTCTGGCCGAGGTAGAGGGTGTTGCGCACCGGCAACGACAGCATCAGCAGGCTTATCGCGACCGGCGCGGCCAGCAGCGAGCTGCGCCGGGTCACCGGCTGTGGCAGGGCGCGTGCGGCGATCAGACCGAGCGCGACGACGAGCAGCAGCGTGCCGAAGGTCCAGCTCCAGCCGAGCGCCTGTTGTGCCGCCCGGGTGAGCGGCTTGAGGACGAGTCCGCCGAAGGGCGTGCCGGTGAACCGGGTCGAGTCGTACAGCGACCCGTTCACGTGCAGGACCCCGTTGGGCCCCACCCAGGTCTCGAGGTCCGTCAGCCGGTCGCCCCGAGGTGTGCTCAGGACGACGGTCATCTGCCGCACCGCCAGGATGGCGGCCACCATCCAGAGGCCGACACGGGCCGCCTTCAGCCGTGCCCTTGCCTGCTCCGCAGCCCCCGCCCCGAAGGCACCGCTCATCTGCCCGCCGTGCTCCACGTTCGCCACGCCCCGTCGGCCCTCCCGCCCCGTTCGTCCCGTCCGTACCCCGTCCGAACCCTATGAGCTTTGCGTCACCCCCGCTGTGAGACGCAGGCAACCCCCGCTTCACCTGAGATCCGCCGGACTTTTGTCCGGACGACGATAGTGCGCGGACGATCCGGTTCCAGCCCTCGTGCGCGAGAAGGATCACAAACGGGCCAGCCTGCGGACGTTCGCGGCCCGTCCGTCGCACCTGCGTACGCCGCCTTTACGCGCTGTGCGGAGTTGGTCGATCACCGACCGCAATGACACCGAGCGCCCCTATGGTCGCTTTTCGGCCCGCCCCCGGGCAGGCCACCGGCCCGCCGCGGTCCTCCGCGGGACGGCGGGCCCGTCCTTGTCCCCGTCGAAAGGCAGGCGGAATCTTGCCGACCGTCGCTCCACCCTCAGCACCCGTCGCCCCCGGAACCCCGGCCCGTCCCCAGGCCACCGTCACCGACCCCGCACTGGTCAGGCGCGCCGTGAAGGCCGCCGCGCTCGGCAACGCGATGGAGTGGTTCGACTTCGGCGTCTACAGCTACATCGCGGTGACGCTGGGCAAGGTGTTCTTCCCGTCCGGCAACCCGACCGCGCAGCTGCTGTCCACCTTCGGCGCCTTCGCCGCGGCCTTCCTGGTCCGCCCGCTCGGCGGCATGGTCTTCGGGCCGCTCGGCGACCGCATCGGCCGGCAGAAGGTGCTCGCCCTGCTCTCGATCGGCTTCAACGTCTCCGTGTCACTGTTCGGCGGCACGACCCCGCTGGTGGTCACGGCGCTGATCGGCGCGACCGGGAACATGATGATGCCCGCCTACTACATGATGACGGCGGCCGTGATCGGCGGTGCCGCCGTATGGTTCATGGCAGAGTCGGCGGGGCGCCCACTGCCGGGTTCCGCGCCCTCGGTCGAGCGCGCGGAGCGTTGACGCGGGCGCGCCCGGCACCGCCGGGTCGTCGCGAGGCCGTCCCCCGATCGGCTGAAGCTCGCTCCACCGGCAAATATTCGCTGACACGGCAGCATGCCCCGTCTATATTCCTTAGGGAGACTAGTTAGCCCACCTAACTAGACATATGAAAGGCATGGTGCATGACCACAGCGCAAGAGCTCTGGGACGACGTCGACGCGTACTTCAGCACCCTTCTCTCCCCCGCCGACGAGGTGCTCACAGCGGCCCTGCGGGACAGCGAGGCCGCCGGTCTGCCGCCCATCCAGGTCGCGCCGAACCAGGGCAAGCTGCTCCAACTCCTCGCCCGGATCCAGGGCGCCCGCCGGATCCTGGAGATCGGCACGCTCGGCGGCTACAGCACGATCTGGCTGGGACGCGCGTTGCCCACGGACGGCCGGCTGATCACCCTTGAGTACAGCGCCACCCACGCGGAGGTCGCCCGCGGCAATCTCGCGCGGGCGGGCCTTGGCGAGATCACCGAGGTGCGCGTCGGCCCCGCGCTGGAGTCGCTGCCCAAGCTGGCCGAGGAGCGCCCGGAGCCGTTCGACCTGGTCTTCATCGACGCCGACAAGGTCAACAACGCGCACTACGTCGAGTGGGCTCTCAAGCTGACCCGCCCCGGCAGCCTGATCGTCCTCGACAACGTGGTGCGCGGCGGCCAGGTCACCGACGCGGGCAGCGAGGACCCGAGCGTGCGGGGCACCCGGGCCGCGCTGGAACTGATCGCCTCCCACCCGAAGTTGAGCGGGACCGCGCTGCAGACCGTGGGCAGCAAGGGGTACGACGGGTTCGCTCTGGCGCGAGTGGTGGGCTGACGGCGGCGGCGCCCCTCAGACCTCGTGGTAGAAGCCCACGTTGACGCTGCGCGGGGCGGTGCGGTCCTGGATGACCAGCTCTCCCGAGCCCCCGTGCGGGAGCCTGGCCGTGCCACCGTAGGGCAGGGGCTGTGCCTGGTGTCCGGGCAGGGTGAGGAGCACCTCGGAGGAGGGCTCGGCGTGCGAGCCACGCAGCCATGTGACCTGCCAGCTGCCGTCCGGGCCGCACATGAATTCCACGTGGACACGCGAGACGAACAGCCAGTCGTCGGGCGTCGCCAGCCGGCACACGGACTGGTCCCGGCCCACCCGCAGCACGGCGCCCGGATCGCTGGGCGCGTCGGCCATCAGCATGCCGGCCGTCGCCCCGGCGTCCGCCCCGGAGACCGAGGCCATGGTGAGTTCGAGCACGTGCGCTCCTCCTGAGTGCGGCGGTTCAAGCGTTCCGGCGGTTCAAGTGTTCTACGGCCGAGCCCGGTTGGCGTACCGAGGCGGAATGATAATTCGCCCGATCGCCCCGTCGGGTGACGTCCGGCACAATGAACCCATGACCGAGCGCAAGCCACCCGGCGTCAGCTTCGAGTCCTTCGTCGACAAACAGATCCGCGAGGCCCAGGCGCGGGGAGAGTTCTCGAACCTGCCCGGCGCGGGCGAACCGGCGCCGGCCGTCACCGAGACGGCGTACGACGAACTGTGGTGGATCAAGCGCAAGATGGCCCGCGAGGGGATCGCGGTCCTGCCGCCGACGCTGGCCCTGCGCAAGGAGGCGGAGGACACGTTGGCGGCGGCCGCGGTGGCGCCGTCCGAGCGGGTGGTACGGCGCCTCGTCGAGGACCTCAACGTCAAGATCCGCGACATGATGTTCAAGCCGCCGCCGGGACCGCCGCTGGGCCTCAAGCCGTACGACGTCGAGGAGATCGTCCGGGAGTGGCGCGAGCGCCGGACCGGGCGCCCGGGGGCGGACTGAGCGTGGCACCAGGCGGGGCCGCGTCCCGGGACATGGTCCGGGACGCGGCCCCGCGCCACGCCTGCGCCTCACATGTTCAGCAGCCGCTCGGCCGTCGCCCGGTAGTCACGCAGGGCGAGCCTCAGCTGTTCCGTGTCGGCGGTAGCGTGTGGGCCGTCGCCTGTGTCCTGCCAGGAGGCCTTGAGAGTCCGCCGACGCGAGGCCACGGCCTCCACAAGACGTGCGGCGACTTCCTCGACCAGCCGATCGGCCTCTTCGACGGCCTCCTGAGGGCTGTCGACGAACCCGCCGACGGCGTGCTGCAGCCGCAGCCCGAACGTGTCGCACTCGTCCCGCGGCAGCAGCCGCGCCTCGTGCGGGGCACGGTCCGGGGCCCGCGGCCCCGCGGCCTCCGGACGCTCGCCCCGGTCGGCCCGCTCCCCGTGGCCCGCCTCGTCGGGCCACAGCTCCGCCTTCTCCTGGCGACCGACCTCGTCCGGCCGTACCTCGGCCGCCTCCCGTCGGTCGGCACCCCCGTTCGGTGTCCTGTCGGTCATCGCCCTCAACTTCCCTTCGCGTGCTGCCGGTGGAACGACCACGCGTGGCGGGACTTGCCCGCGCTGCGGGCCGCCGGAGCCCGCGGGGGCGTCTTCGCCGGGCGGCCGGCAGGTGCCGTGAGGTCCTCGAAGAGGGCACGCGCCTCCAGCATGGCCTCGCGCAGTTCCTCCGTCCCGGTGCGGCTCTCGGCGGCGCCGGTGGCCGGGGCGAGGGCCGCCCGGTGGAGCCGGCGGTAGCCGTGGACGTGGCGGGGGTGGTGCACGGACAGCGCGTCGAGCTGGTCCTCGTAGCGACCGCCGTCGGGAAAGCCCCGCGCGCCCGCCAGCTCGGCGAGCAGACGGTCGGCCTCGGCCACCGCGTCCCTCGGGGAGTCGACGAAGCGCTCCTGGGCCGCCGTCCAGCGCGCCGTGTAGCGTTCGCGCTCGGACGGCTCCAGGGGCTGCTCGCGCAGCGAGCCGTACAGCTTCAGGCGCTCTGTGAGTTCACGCTCGGCGGCCTCGGTGTCGCCGTCGTGCCGGGCCACGGTCCGCTCGTACTCGGGGCCGAAGCGGTTCTTCAATCCCTCCCCGGCGCGCGCACGGCGGGCACGAGGGGACAGGGCGGCCGCGCCCGCGAGGACGGCCGCCACGATCACGATCACGATCAGAACGATGATCACGCCTGTGGACATGGATGCCTTCCGGTCTCTCGGCCCGGCGGGCCGTCTCCCGCCCGGGTTGCCCGGACGGCCGCCCGCAAACGACCCGCGGACAACCGGAAGGCGGCCCTCAGCCGACGTCCTCGCCTCCGGCGGCCGGCGGCACTTCGACGAGCTCGGCGACGAGCACGTCGAGTGGCGCTAGGCGCAGGTGCTGGACTTTCCGGAGGTACCCATATTCGGGTGCGTGCGCTGCCCGGCCCCTCCGGAGAATGACGGACATGACCTGGACCATAACCCCGGAAGCCCATGACTCGCCGGTCGCCGCCGCGCTGTGGCGCGCGTACTACACCGAGGTCAGCGACCGGTGGTACCAGCTTCACGAGGGGCATCCGACCGACCCCGACGAGCTGGAGCGGGAGATCGCCGCCGACCGCGGCGACTATCTGGCCCCGCCGGGCGGGTTGCTGCTGGTCGCCCGGCATCAGGGCGAGCCCGTGGGGACCGCGGGTGTGCGGCTGCTGGACGCGGCCACCGCCGAGCTCAAGCGGGTCTTCGTCCGCAAGGAGCTGCGCGGCCGGGGCGGCGCTCCGCTGCTCGTGTCCGCCGCCGAGGGGGCGGCCCGTACGCTCGGCGCGCGGCGGATCGTCCTGGACACCCGCCACGACCTGGTGGAGGCCCGCGCCCTGTACGCCCGCCTCGGGTACGTGGAGACCGATCCGCACAACGACCAGGAATACGCGGAGCACTGGTTCGCCAAGCAGCTGTCGTAGGTCCTGTCGTCGAACTCCCTCCGCCCGCCCGGAGGGCGGGCCCCGCGGCGGCGTGGGGCGCACCTCCCGCTCGAGCGAAGCCGAGAGTGCGGCAGCGTGCTCTCGGCGTGCCGGGCTCGGCGCACCGGGCCCAGGCGTCGCGGGGCAGGCGGGTGTTTGACCCCAAGGCCTAGGTACGTCCGGTCGGGCGCGTGCCCGACCGCTCCTGGGTCTGCGGACGTTCCGCGTCCGAGCCGCACAACTCCGCGTTCAGCTCCTGGACCAGCCTGGCCAGGTCGGTCGGGCGGTCCGGGCCCCACCAGTCGCCGAGCAGCTCGGCCAAGGAGTCCTCGCGGGCCGTGGACAGACGTTCGGCTACCTCGCGGCCCTCCTCGGTGAGGACGAGGTCCAGCCCCTCGCGCCGGGCCAGGCGCCGCTCCTCCAGCTGACGTGCGGCGGCGAGGATGACGTTCAGCGGGACCGTGCTGCGTTCGGCGAGCACCCCCGGCTCGGCCCAGCCGTACTTCTTGATCCGCAGCAGCAGCCAGCTCGCCCCGGGCAGCAGGTCGTACCCGGCCCGCCTGGTGATCTTGTCGTAGACCTGCCTCCGCCCGTCGCGGGAGCCGAGCAGTGACAGCGCCCGGCACACCTCGTCGTACGACGAACGCTCCACGGGGTTGCTCGCCAGCGTCTCCGTGCCGTCCGGCGCCGTCACCGAACCGCGCAGCTTGTCCTCGCGCAGGAACCACGCGAGGACGAAGCCGAGGAGGGCTACGGGGGCGGCGTACAGGAAGACGTCCGTGATCGAGGCGGCGAACGCGTGCAGGACGGCGGGCCGTACGGCGGCCGGGAGGGCGGCGACACCGCGCGGGTCGGCCTTCAGCGCGTCCGGGCTGACGCCCGGCGGGAGCGGACGCCCGGCGAGCGCCGCGGTGAGGTTGTGGCCGAGACGGCCCGCGAAGATCGCGCCGAACACGGACACCCCGAACGAGGCGCCGACGGAACGGAAGAAGGTGGCGCCGGAGGTGGCGACGCCGAGGTCCTCGTAGCCGACGGCGTTCTGCACGATCAGCACCAGGACCTGCATGACCAGGCCGAGGCCCAGACCGAAGACGAAGAAGTAGCCGCTCATCTCCGCGGTACTGCTGCGCTCGTCGAGCTGGTGAAGCAGGAGCAGACCGATCGTGGTGACGGCGGTGCCCGCGATCGGGAAGACCTTCCAGCGGCCGGTGCGGCTGACGATCTGGCCGGAGCCGGTGGACGACAACAGCATGCCGACCACCATCGGCAGCATGTGCACGCCGGACATGGTCGGTGTGATGCCGTGGACGATCTGCAGGAACGTCGGCAGGTACGTCATCGCGCCGAACATCGCGAAGCCCACGATGAAGCTGATGACCGCGGAGAGTGAGAAGGTGCGGACGCGGAAGAGCTTCAGCGGCAGGACGGGTTCGGCCGCCCGGCGTTCGACGAGTACGAAGGCCACGAGCAGGACGGCCCCGAGGACCGCCAGGCCGACGACCTGCGGCGAGCTCCAGCCCCAGGTCGTCCCGCCGAGCGAGGCGACCAGGACGAGGCAGGTGGCGACGGACGCGATGAGGAGGGTGCCGAGGTAGTCGATGGCGTGCCGTTCGGACTTCTTCGGGATACGCAGGACCGTCGCGATCACGGCGAGGGCGACGACGCCGACGGGCAGGTTGACGTAGAACACCCAGCGCCAGCTCAGATGCTGGGTGAACAGCCCGCCGAGGAGCGGCCCGAGCACACTGGTCGCGCCGAAAACGGCACCGAAGAGCCCCTGGTAACGGCCGCGCTCCCGGGGCGGGACGATGTCGCCGACGATCGCCATCGACAGCACGATGAGTCCGCCGCCGCCGAGCCCCTGGACCGCGCGGAAGGCGATCAGTTCGGGCATGTTCTGGGCCATGCCGCACAGGGCCGATCCGACGAGGAAGATCACGATCGCGGCCTGGAACAGCTTCTTGCGCCCGTACTGGTCGCCGAGCTTGCCCCACAGCGGGGTCGCCGCGGTCGACGCGAGCAGATAGGCCGTGACCACCCAGGACAGATGCTCCAGACCGCCGAGATCGCTGACGATGGTCGGCAGCGCCGTCGAGACGATCGTCTGGTCGAGCGCGGCGAGCAGCATGCCCAGCAGCAGTGCGCCGATGGAGACGAGAACGCCCCCGTGGACGCTCGAGTCGACGGACGCGTGCCGCGCGGAAAGCAGTCCGGCGCCGCCTCTCTCCGTCTCTGCCGCCTCTTCTGCCTCTCCCGCCCTGCCCTGCGTGCCGTCGGTCATGAAGGCCTCCCGGGGACAGTCGTACGACCTCCGTGGACCCTGGCCCGGGCGGCGCCGTCCGCGCGGTCCCGGGGTTCCCGTCCATCGTGCACTCTCATCCTGGTCGGTGTGACCCGTTATGGCCTGTTGAGTCCTTATGGGAAGCGGGGATTCCGGGGGCTCCCGGGAGATTGTGTGTGGGAGATCTGCATAATCTCTGGAGTTCGTCGGGAGGGGACCCACGCGTGAGCGGATCGAACGGACAGGCCTGCCCGGAGTGCGCGGCACCGCGGCGGCCGGACGGCACTCCGTCGTGCGGCTGCACCCGACGGGCGTCCGAAGCGCTACGGGACGCCCGTACGGCGGAGGCGGCAGCGGCGGAGGACTTCGACCCACTGAGGATCCGGCCGTATGTGGAGCTGGAGGTCACCACGACCGAGGCCCACGGGACAGCACAGGGGGCTACGGAGAAGCCTGCGGCGGGGCCTGTGGCACCGGACGAGACCATGCGGCTCGCGGCCCTGGGGGAGAACGCGGCGCCTCAGGCCACCGGGCCGGAGGGGGCGTCGCGGGTCGGCACCGGGCCGGAGGAGTCCGAGTGCCTCGGCGCCGGACCGGAACACACCCAGCACCTCGGCGCCGGACCGCACGCCGCCGAGCGGCCCGCGGCGGCCCCGGACGAGACCGTACGGCTCGCGGCCGCGGCACAGCTCGTGCCGGACGGGAACTCCGTGCCGGACGGGAGCCCCGGACCCAACGAGACCATGCGGCTCGGCGCCGTGCCCGGCGGGGCCTACAGGAGCAGCGGGCACGTCGCGCCCGCCCCCGCGGACGACGAGCCGCCCCGTCAACGGCGGCGCACCCTGCTGCTGGCCGCCGCCGCGGCCGTCGTGGCGGTCGTGGCGGCCGCGGGGTTCGCCAGCGGGCTGTTCTCCTACAAGCCGCCGGCACGGGACGGGGCGCTGCCCGAGGACGTACGAGCGAGCGTGCCGGAGCAGTCGTCGCCGGGCGAAGCGTCGGCACCGGCGCCCACCGAGTCCGCGTCGGCACCCTCGGCGAGCGCGACGCCGTCGCCGAGCACGAGCCCCTCGCCCTCGGTGTCGTCGAGCGCGTCGCCGAGCGCGTCCGCCTCTGCCACACAGAGCCGGTCGGCGACCACCGCGCCGGCCACCGGCTCGGCCTCACCGAGCTCCGGCAACGGCGGGGGCCAGAGCCGCTCCCCGGTCCTGCGACCCGGCGACAAGGGTCCCGAGGTCACCGAACTCCAGCTCCGGCTGCGCCGGATCAACCTGTACTTCGGCCCGGCGAACGGCCATTACGACGGCCAGGTGGAGAACTCCGTGCGCAGCTACCAGCTCGCGCGCGGCATCAGGCAGGACGAGTACGGCGTGTACGGGGCGGCGACGAGGGCGAAGCTGGAGTCGGAGACGACCGAGCCCTGACGCGTCCGCGGCCACCGGCCGGTCAGCCGATGCGCAGCCGGATCGTCCCGCCCTCCGTCGCCTCCGCGCGCACCCGTGTCAGGTCCGGGACCAGCGCGTCGGGGCCGTGGAGACCGGCCCGGGGGCCGACGCCGACCACGCGCATTCCGGCGGCGCGCCCCGCGGCGATGCCCGCGCCGGAGTCCTCGAAGACGACGCAGTCCTCCGGGGCGACACCCAGTTCGGCGGCGCCCTTCAGAAAGCCCTCGGGGTCCGGCTTGCTCGCGCCCACGCACTCGGCGGTGATCCGCAAGTCGGGCAGCTTCAGGCCCGCGGCGGCCATGCGGGCAGTGGAGAGCGCCACGTCCGCGGAGGTCACGAGGGCGTGCGGGAGTCCGGCGAGAGAGGCGAGGAAGGCGGCGGCGCCGGGGACCTCGACCACGCCGTCCATGTCGGCGGTCTCCTCGGCGAGCATGCGGGCGTTGTCGGCGAGGTTCTGCTCCATGGGGCGGTCCGGCAGCAGGACGGCCATCGACGCGTATCCCTGGCGCCCGTGCACGACCTTCATCACCTCGTCCCCGTCAAGACCGTGCCGGTCGGCCCAGCGCCGCCAGCAGCGCTCCACGACGGCATCGGAGTTGACGAGGGTGCCGTCCATGTCCAGCAGCAGGGCGCGGGCGGTGAGAACGGTCGTGGCCGTCATCGGCGTGGCTCCAGTGCGCGAGGAAGGGGCTGGCGAGCGGCCCCGGGGACAAGGCGGCCCCGCCCGCCGGTCAGGGAAAGCGGGCGGGAGCCACTTTGTTCCTCTACGGTACAAAACAAGGCCGCATCCCGCCAGCGCACGGGCGAAGCCTTCGGCACTCCGCCATCAGCCGTTCACCGACCGGCCACCCCCGCGAAGATCACGCCGCCACGGCCTCATAGAGGCTCCACACCCCCAGCACCAGCATCAACAGCGCCGCGACCTTCGTGATCAACTTCAGCGGCACCCGCTTCATCAGCGCCTTCCCACCCACGATGCCGAGCCCCGCGACCGCCCACAGGGCGAGGACCGCGCCGAGCCCCACCGAGAGCGGGTCGTCGTAGCGGGCCGCGAGGTTCGCCGTCATGATCTGCGTGAGATCACCGAACTCGGCGACCAGGATGAGCATGAAGCCCGCCGCCGAGACCCTCCAGAAGCTCTGGTTCTCGGGCCGGCGGATCTCCTCCTCGTCGTCGTCCTTCTTCAGCAGCAGCACGACGGCGCCGGCGAGGAAGAGGACACCGGTGATCCCGTGCACGATCTGCTGCGGCAACAGAGTCAGCAGGCTGCCCGCCGCGACGGCGAGCACGACGTGCAGCAGGAAGGCGGCGGCGACGCCGGCGAAGACGTACGAGGCGCGGTAACGGGTGCCGAGGACGAGCCCGGCGAGGGCCGTCTTGTCCGGCAGTTCGGCCAGGAAGACGACGCCGAACACGAGCGCCAGGACGGTGATGCTGATCAAGATCCCTCAATCGGTCGGGGCCGCCCCACCGAGAGTGCTGTGACTGCTGCGACACCTCGGCACGGCAGCACACGCTTCACCCGTGCCGTAGGACACGGGCGTGCACTGCATGCCGAAGGTCTCGCTGGCCGATCCTCAGGAAGGATCCGCCTCCGGGCGCCGGCTCAGGCGAGCTGAGCAGTATGTCGACGGTCCGGCGAAGAGCTACTCCCCTTCTGCGCCATCCATGCTACGCGACCACCGGGCGGGCCCCCAGGGGCCGTAAGTCATGTCACACCTCTTGTTGTGTCATGAACGCGTCATTAGCTTCTTACCGTACGCACACCTGGCGGCAACACACCCCCGCGAGCATTTCCACGCCCGCACCTCAACACCCCCACCCCACAAGGGAGTTCGCATGCCCAAGGTCTACGCGCGTCGACGCGTCAGCATACTCGCGGCTCTTACCGGACTGATAGCCTCTGTCGGACTCTTCAACGGTCCGACCGCCTCCGCCGCACTCCCCACCCCGGTCAGCGGCGCGACCGCACGCAGCTACCTCGCCTCACTCAGCGTGGCGACCGAGAACCGCACCGGCTACAGCCGCGACCTGTTCCCGACCTGGATCACCATCAGCGGCACCTGCAACACCCGCGAGTACATCCTCAAGCGCGACGGCACGAACGTCGTCACCGACTCCTCCTGCGCCGCCACCAGCGGCAGCTGGTACTCCCCGTACGACGGCGCGACCTGGACCGCCGCCTCCGACGTCGACATCGACCACCTGGTCCCGCTCGCCGAGGCCTGGGACTCCGGCGCGAGCAAGTGGACGACGGCCCAGCGCCAGGGCTTCGCCAACGACATCACCCGTCCGCAGCTGCTCGCCGTCACCGACAACGTCAACCAGGCCAAGGGCGACCAGGACCCGGCCACCTGGATGCCGTCGCGGACGGCGTACCGCTGCACGTACGTCCGCGCTTGGGTACAGGTGAAGTACTACTACAACCTCTCCGTCGACTCGGCCGAGAAGAGTGCGCTCCAGAGCTACCTCGCCAACTGCTGATCCCCGGACCCTCCCCGCTCACCTCCGTCGTTCCGTACCGTACGGGGCGACGGAGGAGGGGATCACCATGACAAGACTGTGCCTGGGACCGCTGCTGAGATACGTGGACGGCTCGTCCGCGACAGTCTGGGTCGAGGCGAGCCGTCCGTGCACCGCCGAGGTGCGCTGCCCCTCGGGCGCCCGCGGCACGGCACGCACCTTCCAGATCGCCGGGCACCACTACGCCGTCGTGCCGGTGACCGGGCTCGTCCCGGGCACGGCGGAGGCGTACGAGGTGCTGCTGGACGGCACGCCCGTGTGGCCGCAGCCCGAGTCGCCCTTCCCGCCCTCCGTCATCCGTACGCCCGACCCCGAGGCGGTCCGGATCACCTTCGGCTCCTGCCGCTGGGCCGCCCCTCCCGTCGGTGGGCGGGACCGTGTGGGCCCCGACGCACTCGACACCCTGGCGGCCCGCCTCGCCGCCGCCCCGGACGCCGAACGCCCCGATGTGCTGCTGCTGTTGGGCGACCAGGTGTACGCCGACGAGACGTCCTCGGCGATCCGCGACCGGATCGCCGCCCGACGCGGACTCACCGATCCGCCGGGCGGCCAGGTGGCGGACTACGAGGAGTACACCTGGCTCTACCACGAGTCGTGGCTGGACCCGGAGATCCGCTGGCTGCTGTCGACCGTGCCCAGCTGCATGATCTTCGACGACCACGACATCATCGACGACTGGAACACCAGCGCCTCCTGGGTCGCCGACATGCGCGCGACCGCGTGGTGGCGCGAGCGGCTGCTCAGCGGCCTGATGGCGTACTGGGTCCACCAGCACCTCGGCAATCTGTCGCCGGCGGAGATGGCCGCGGACCCGCTCTACGCGGCCGTGCGCGAGACCCCGGACGGAACGGACGTCCTGCGCGCGTACGCCACCCAGGCCGACGCCCACCCGTCCACCGTCCGCTGGAGCTACCACCGGGACCTCGGCCGGGTACGGGTGGTGATGGTGGACACCCGGGCGGCGCGAGTCCTCGACGAGAGCGGCCGGGCGATGCTGGACGCCGCCGAGGCGCAGTGGCTGCGCGAGCGGGTGCTCGGCGCTCGGGGCGCCTGCGACCATCTGCTGATCGGCACCTCCCTGCCCTGGCTGCTCCCCCACCTCGTGCACGACGCCGAGGTGTGGAGCGCCGCCCTGTGCCGCGGCGAGCGCGGCGCCCGGTGGGCCCGGTTCGGCGAACGTCTGCGCCGACTGGCCGACTTGGAACACTGGGCCGCGTTCCCCGCGTCGTTCGAGGCGCTGTCCGGGCTCGTCGCCGAGGCGGGTACGGGGCCGGGTGCGCCGGCGAGCGTGTGCGTGCTGTCCGGTGATGTGCATCACGGGTACGTCGCCGAGCCCGAGTGGCCGGGCCGCGGGCCCGACGCCCGCGTCCTCCAGCTGACCTGCTCCCCCGTCCACAACTCGGTCCCCCTGTCCATAAGACTCGGCTTCCGCTTCGGCTGGAGCGGCCTCGGGCGCGCCCTGGGCCGCCGTTTCGCCCGGCACGGACGGGGTGCGCGCCCCCCACTCGACTGGCGCCGGGCGGGCGGCCCGTGGTTCGGCAACCAGCTCATGACGCTGACGCTGCACGGCCGTTCGGCGTCGTTGCGGGTCGACCGGACGCGCCCGGACGGGACCGGAAAGGCACGGCTCACGACCGTGGAGGAGTCACCCTTGACCACCGCATGAGGGACATCCGGGGCGTGTGGGACGCGCGTTGGCTTCCGTGGCCCACGCGGGCATGATGAGGCGGACCGTCCGCTTCCAGCGGGCCCGTCCGTCACCCTGCGCCCCCACACGCCCGGGAGTCCCCCGTCTTGTCTGCCGCGACCATGGAATCCGTAGCCACCTCCGTCGCCCTCGTGGGTGCGGGACCGCGCGGCACGAGCGTCCTGGAACGCCTCTGCGCCTCCGCCCCCGAACTCCTCCCGCCCGGCGCGGGGCTGACCGTGCACGTCGTCGACCCGGCTCCACCGGGGCCGGGCCGCGTCTGGCGTACCGCGCAGTCCCCGGAGCTGCTGATGAACACGGTGGCCTGCCAGGTGACACTGTTCACCGACGAGAGCGTGGAGTGCGCGGGGCCGATCCGGCCGGGGCCGAGCCTGTACGAGTGGGCCCGCGACAACGGTGCGTCCGGCCCAGGGGGGTTGGACTCCGACCGCGACGAAACCGGCCGTGCGGACGCCGCGTTGGGACCCGACGACTACCCCACCCGCGCCCAGTACGGACGCTACCTGGAGTGGGTGTTCGCCCACGTGGTGGACGGCGCGCCAGAGGCGCTCCGGGTCGAGGTGCACACCGGCCGCGCGATACGCCTGGACGACGCGCCCGACGGCCGCCAGACGCTCACCCTCTCCACCGGCCGCACCCTGACGGGACTGTCCGCCGTGGTCCTCGCGCAGGGCCATCTCCCCTCGGTCGCGGACCCCGACCGGCGTCGGCTCACCGCGCACGCGGCCCGTCATGGACTGCGCCACATCCCTCCCGCCAATCCGGCGGATGTCGACCTCTCCCCGCTCGAACCCGGCGAACCGGTCCTGCTGCGCGGCCTGGGCCTCAACTTCTTCGACCACATGGCCCTTCTCACGACGGGCCGCGGCGGCCGCTTCGTCCGCGCCGCCGCGGAACTGCGCTACCTGCCCTCGGGACGGGAGCCGCGGCTGTACGCCGGTTCCCGCCGCGGTGTGCCCCACCAGGCGCGCGGCGACAACGCGAAGGGCCCCTTCGGCCGCCATGCGCCCCTGCTGCTGACGGACGAGGTGACCGCCCGGTTCCGCAAGCGCGCGGACTCCGGGGAGGCGCCGGACTTCAGGGCCGAGATATGGCCGTTGGTGGCGAAGGAGGTGGAAACGGTCTACTACGAGGCGTTGCTGGCCCGCCGGGGTGCCGAACGGTCCGGTTTCCGGGACCGCTTTCTGGCCACCGACCACCGCGACCCCGAGGAGAGCGCCCTCCTCGACGAGTTCGGCATATCCCGTACCGATCGCTGGCGCTGGGACCGCGTCTCCCGCCCGTACACGGGACGGACCTTCGACTCGCCCTCCGCATGGCGAAGTTGGCTTCTCGACCACCTCCGCGAGGACGCCGCGCAGGCCGCGCTCGGCAATGTCGAGGGCCCGCTCAAGGCCGCGCTGGACGTGCTGCGCGACCTTCGCAACGAACTGCGCCTGATCGTCGACCACGGCGGTCTGTCCGGCGACTCCCGCCGGGACCATCTGGACCGCTGGTACACCCCGCTCAACGCCTTCCTGTCCATCGGTCCGCCCAGGCGGCGCATCGAGGAGATGACCGCGCTGATCGAGGCGGGCGTACTGGAGGTGGTGGGCCCGCGTCTGGAGGTGCGGGCCGAGGCCGGGGCCTGGGTCGCGCACTCCCCGGACGTCCCGCGCTCGACCGTACGTGTCCGCACACTCGTCGAGGCGCGGCTGCCGGAGCCGGATCTGCGACGCACCGCCGACGAACTCCTCGGCGGCCTGTTCCGGGCGGGCGGATGCCGTCCGCACACGGTGGACGGTTACGAAACCGGAGGCGTGGACGTGACACCGCGCCCCTACCGTCTGGTCGACCGACAGGGCATCGCCCATCCACGGCGATTCGCGTTCGGTGTGCCCACCGAGGGCGTGCACTGGGTGACCGCCGCGGGTGCCAGGCCCGGGGTGGATTCGGTCACCTTGTCCGACGCCGACGCGGTGGCGCGCGCGGTCCTGCGTGCGGCGGCGGCCGAAACGGAACCGCGAGCGTCGTCGGCCGCATGGCCAAACGTTGAGCTCGCAAGCATTGATCAGGTTCGCCACAGCGCCGCCTCACCCTTCGGCGTCCCAGGTGGCACGGCGGGCGCCAAGGGCGACACGTTCGCCCCCGACCGTCTCTTCGCCTCCCGCTCGGCCGCCGACAAGTAGCGGGCCTCGGAGCCCGTCGCGGCCTGCCCCGGCGCCCGCCGGGACCGCCCAGTCCCGTCTCGTCCAGCGTGAGGAGACCGCCCAGAAATCGCCTCACCAACCCCCGGCGCATCCCTCGTCACAGCCGCCGCGTACACTGTATGGCTGTTGAAGGCCGCTCCTGCCGCTCCCCCCGCGACATCGCGGCACGCAGTTGCCTCTGGGGAGTCGGACGGGGAGTTCGGGTGTTCGAGAGTATGGGGTCGCTGGCCGGCAGCCCCTGGATCTACTCCGTGGTGGCCGCGTCGGTCCTGCTGGACGTGTTCCTGCCGCTGTTGCCGAGTGGCGTCCTGGTCATCACGGCGGCGACCGCCGCGGCGGCCGGATCGGCCGTGGCGCACGCGCCGGACATCCTCGGACTCGTCCTGTGCGCGGCGACGGCCTCGGTCCTGGGTGACCTGGTCGCCTACCGCCTGGCCTGGCACGGCGGGGCCCGCCTGGACCGCGCGATAGCCCGCTCGCGCCGGTTGACCAACGCGCAGGAACGTCTCGGCGCGGCGCTCGCCCGCGGCGGCGGCGCTCTGGTGATCCTCGCCCGGTTCGCGCCCGCGGGCCGCTCCGTCGTCTCCCTCGGCGCGGGCGCCGCCCACCGCCGCGCCCGGGACTTCCTGCCCTGGTCGGCGCTGGCGGGCATCGCCTGGGCCGCGTACAGCGTGGCCCTCGGCTACTTCGGCGGCCAGTGGCTGGGCGCGAGCTGGCTGGCGACGGGCGTCTCGGCGGCGGCCCTGTTCGCGGCGGGCGCGGGTGCGGCCTATCTCATGCGTGTGCCCGCCCCACGGGAGTAGCTTCCCCGGTCCGGCCCCGTACCTCGAGGCCGGCGAGCAGTTCCGCGGTGGCCGCGGCGATCGCGTCCACCGCGTGTTCGAAGACCTCGCGGTTGTGGGCGGCCGGGGCGCGGAAGCCGGAGACCTTGCGCACGAACTGGAGGGCCGCGCCGCGGATCTCCTCCTCCGTGGCGTCCTCGGGGATGGCGGGCGGCCTGAGCGTCTTGATACTGCGGCACATGCGTCCAGTGTCGCGCCTACGGCCCGCGCACATGCGACCTCGTGCGAACCGGTGGGAATACCCCCACTGCCCCTCCGGATTGTGCACGGCATGACCACTGTCGACATCCTCTACGTGGGCGGCCCCACGGCCGTCGTCGAACTGGACGGCGTACGTCTGATCACCGACCCCACCTTCGACGCCCCGGGCGAGTACCCCATCGGCTCACGGAGCCTGGTGAAGACGGCGGGTCCGGCCGTCCCGGCGACGGAGATCGCGCCGGTCGACGCCGTCCTCCTCTCCCACGACCAGCATCCGGACAACCTCGACGCCGCGGGCCGCCGCTACCTCGCCGAGGTCCCGCTGGCCCTGTCCACGGCGTCGGCGTACGACCGCATCGGCGCCCCCGTGCGGGCCCTGCCGACCTGGCAGTACGTGGAACTTCCGCGTCCGGGCGGCGGGGTGCTGCGCGTGACCGCCGTCCCCGCGCTGCACGGCCCCGAGGGCAGCGAACCGATCGTCGGCGAGGTCACCGGCTTCGTCCTGTCCGGCGAGGGCCTGCCCACGGTGTACGTCAGCGGCGACAACGCCTCGCTGAATGTGGTGCGCGCGATCGCCGACCGCCTCGGTCCGTTCGACGTGGCCGTCCTGTTCGCCGGAGCCGCCCGCACCCCGCTCGTCCCGGACGCCACGCTGACGCTGACCAGCGAGGCCGCCGCCGAGGCGACCGGGATCCTCGGCGCCCGCCATGTCGTCCCGCTGCACTTCGAGCACTGGGCCCACTTCACCCAGGACGGCGGCACGCTCACGAAGGCGTTCGCGCAGGCGGGCCTGACCGACCGCCTGCACCTGCCCACACCGGGGTCCTCGGTACGGCTGCGGAGGGACTGACCGACTCCCGGAATTTCCTTGGGTATCGGCAAGTATCCCCGAGGATTGACTGCACTCACGGCGGCTTGTGATCCTCGCCGAGGCCCCGCACCGGGGCCCTCGGCACGAGAATGCGGGGACGGAACATGGCAAACGACGACCTCACAGTGGCGGTCCTGGGCCCGGGCGGTGTCGGCGGTCTGCTCGCCGCACTGCTGGCAAGGGCCGGTCACCGGG
This sequence comes from Streptomyces sp. NPDC022910, assembly GCF_055561075.1. Classification (NCBI taxonomy): domain Bacteria; kingdom Bacillati; phylum Actinomycetota; class Actinomycetes; order Kitasatosporales; family Streptomycetaceae; genus Streptomyces; species Streptomyces sp. NPDC022910. The sequence goes on along the minus strand of NZ_JBVHHL010000038.1, from coordinate 8,706 downwards.
TGATCTGTCTGGCGGGCGACGAGACCGCGCGGACCCTGCGCGAGCACGGCATCCGCGTGCACAGCGGCCGGTACGGCGAGTTCACCGCGCGGGTCGAGGCGGACACGGAACTGCGCGAGCCGGCCGACGTCGTGCTCGTCGCGGTCAAGCACACCGCACTCGACGCCGCGCTGGAGCGTGTGCCGGCGAAGGCACTCGACGACAACGGGCTGGTCGTACCGCTGTTGAACGGCGTGGAACACCCGGCGGCACTGCGCGGGCGCTACGGCGTCGCACGGGTGGCGCCCGCCGTCATCCGCGTCGAGTCGACCCGCCTCGCGCCCGGGGTGATCGAGCACGGCAGTCCGTTCGTGGAGGTCGATCTGACCGGGGAGACCGTGGCGCGCGACCGGCTCGACCGGCTCGCCGGGGCCCTGGAGTGGGCGGGGGTGCGGGTACGCGTGCTGGAAGGGGAGGCGGCGGCCCTGTGGGCGAAGATGGCGTTCCTCGCGCCGTTCGCGCTGCTGACGACGCGGTACGGGGTACCGCTGGGCGAGATCCGCACCCGGTACCGGGAGGAGCTGGTGTCCCTGGTGGAGGAGACGGCGGCGGTCGGCAGGGCGAGCGGAGCCGCCACGGACGCGGCGGCGGCCCTGGCCCGGTACGACGCGTTCCCTGCGGAGATGAGGTCGTCGATGCAGCGCGACGCTGAGGCGGGCCGGCCGCTCGAACTGGACGCGATCGGCGGGGCGTTGCTGCGGGCGGCCGAGCTGCACGGGGTGGCGGTGCCGGTGGCGACCAGGCTCGTAAGGGAGTTGGGCTGGTCGTTTCTGGACTCCTGAGCGTTCAGGACCCGGAATTGTGCCGGGTGACCGTGTCGGCGAAGGCGCGGGCCGACGGGGACAGGGTCTCCCAGCGGCGTACCGCCCAGCCGACGGTGAGCGGCGCCGGCCCGGGCACGCGGATGAACCGCAGCCCGGGCCGGCTGTGCGCGCGCCAGCCGGGCAGATCGGGCACGACCGCATGGCCGACTGGTAGCCGCCGGGCTGGGCCGGCCCACGGGCGGTGGAGACCCGAGGGTCAGACCGCGTGGGTCTTGGCGAGCAGCTCCAGGACCTCGGCCGTCGTACCCGTCTCCCCGAGGCGCGGGAAGATCCGCTCGACGCTGCCCCGGTGCGCCTCGGGGTCGGCGTCGGCCATGGCGTCGGTGGCGAGCGTGACGTGGTAGCCGTGCTCGTACGCGGCCCGCGCGGTGGACTCGACGCCGATGCTGGTGGCGATGCCCGTCAGCACGATCTGGGTGACTCCGCGGCGGCGCAGCTGGACGTCCAGGTCGGTGCCGTGGAAGGCGCCCCAGTTGTGCTTGGTGACGTGGAGGTCGCCCGGGTGGCCGGACAGTTCGTCGACGATGACGTCCCAGCCCTCGGGGTAGGCGCCGGCGCCGCGCTGCTGCTCGGTGCGGCCGGGTACGGCGTCGGCCCAGTCGGCGGCGAAGGAGACCCGGACCAGGACGACCGGGAGGTCCCGCGCCCGGAAGGCGTCGGCGAGTTCGGCGGAGCGGGCCACCACCTCGGGGCCGCTGTGGGGCTGGACGGGCATCCCGACGATGCCGTTCTGCAGGTCGATCACGACGAGGGCGGTGCGCGAGTCGAGTGTGGTGAGAGCCATGGCTCAGGCCTTTTCGGAGGTGGGGGTGGAAGTGGGAGAGGCTGGGGTGAGAGCGGACAGGGAACGGTCGGGCAGGGTGACCAGCACGAGCAGGGCGGATCCCGCCGCCATGAACAGGGCCAGCTCGTGCAGTCCCGCCGTGTCGGCGCCGTGGGCGAAGAAGGCCGCGTTCGCTGCGGAGGCGCCCAGCGCACCGAGGTACATGAAGGTGCGCAGCAATCCGGCGGCGGAGGCGATGCGTTCGGGGGCGGACTGCCGGTAGAGGGCGTTCTGGGTGGCGAGGCCGATCAGGGCCTGCGGGACTCCCATGACGACGCCGACGGCGATCAGCAGCCACACCGGGCTGTCGGAGTCCAGCAGGAGCAGCCCCTCACAGGCCACGACCTCAGTACGGAACCCAGGATCATCGGGGCGATCAGTCGGGGGTCGAAGCGGTCGGCCGGCACGGGCAGCCGGGTCCCCGCGGCCGTGCCGGCGAGTTTCGGTATCACGGCCGGGTGAGCCGTTCCATCAGGGTGAGCGCCGCCAGGACCTTCTGGCGCTCCTCCTCCGTGTAACGGTCCTGCAGGGCGCGGGCCAGCCACTCCTTGCGGGCCTGCTGGTCGCCCTCGACGCGCTCGCGCCCGGCCTCGGTGAGGGTCACCAACTGACGGCGGCCGTCGGCCGGGTCGGGACTGCGCCGGATCAGGCCGTGCTGTTCGAGGACGGCGAGCGTGGCGGCCATCGACTGCGGGCGCACGCCCTCGGCGGACGCCAGGGTGCTGGCGGTCGCGGCGCCGCCCTTGCTCACCAGAGTGAGCGCCGACACCTGGGAGGGCGTGAGCTCCTCGTCCCCGGCGACCTCCCTGATACGACGCCGCAGCCGGCTGAACACGACCCGCAGGTCACGCGCCGCACGCGCAGCGGACTCGGAGACGCCTTCGGGGTTCTGCTCCATGGTGGTGACGGTAATTCCTTCAGGTAAGGCTGTCCAGCTAGACCTGAGCAGCCTTACCTGAATAGAACGGAACACTCAGTGGGATCCGTCCGGCGTCGAGGATCATGTCGAGCGACCCGAGACCGTCCGCGCCGGCGAGGGAGGCGACCCGCCGGAAGCCGTTCTTCTCGTGGTAGCGGAGGCGCGGGCGTTGCGAGGACGCCGCCCCACAGGATCGGCAGCGGAGAGGCGGATGCCGACGGCCCGGTAGCGCGCCATGTCACCCGGGATGAGGGAGAGACCGGGTTCGAGACGGCGTTTCGGCGATCTGAGTCAGCGTGAGGCCGCAGGCAAGGATCCCGTCAGACGGGACAACCGTTCGAGAACAATCGTTCGAGTGAAGTCACTGAAGCAGCTCGCGTCGCAAAATCGAACAGGCGTAGCATTGCGGCGTGGCTGCGACCTATGACTTTCCGAGTGACCTCCTCGCCGGTCAGGAGGAGCTGCATCAGGTCCGGGCCGAGCTCCTGGCCCTGCTGAAGCGGCTTCCCTGGTCGGTGGAGCCGCTGGACGGATTCAGCGACGACACCGGCTGGCGCAAGGTGGAACGCCCCGCTTCCCCGGGCTGGACCGAGGACGAACAGGCGGAGGTGGAAAAGCTCCGCCAACGCGAGCGGGAGCTGGCGGTGTTCGTCTCCTGCCACCGCTTCTGGGCGGAGGTCGCGGTCGAGGACACGGTGACCATGCGGATGCGTCTGAAGCACGCGCACGAGGAGCCGTCACAGGAGGCATGACGGAGCGAACGCCGAGGACCCCGGCCGGTGGCGGCCGGGGTCCTCGGCTGAAACAGCCTTTGCGAACTCCTGGCATCGCGGCTGTTGACCCCGCGTTCCGCACGACGTTGGATCTTCACTGCCCGCACGGGTGTCCCCGGGCAGAGAGCGAGCTGGGACGATGGCCGAGGCCGCGAGATCCGGGCTGATACGGGTGGTGCGCTTCGAGCGGATGTGCGCGCTGATGACGGGTGCGGGCATGGTGCTGTCCGAGGCGGTGCTGCTGGTCCTGATCGGCACCGCTCGCCGGCTGGAGACGTTGACGGTGGGAGCCACCGTGGTCACCCTCGTGTCGCTCTTGCTGCTCCCGCTGGGTTTCCGTCTCCCCGCCCGGCTCCGCCGCAAGTACGAGCACGCCGCAGCGATCGGCGACGTCGCCGAACCGTACCCGGGGCAGGAGGCGACGCGACGGCTGACGCTACGGCGCACGGCCGGATTCGTGGGTGCGTCGGCCTGCTGGATGTTGCTCATCGGCCTGACGTTCCACGAGGTCATGCCACCCCTCATGCTGCTCCCGGTGGCCGTGACCCAGTGGGCGCGGTCCCGGGCGACGGCGGACTGGGAGCAGGCGAACGGCGCGGCCCTGTGGCAGGGCGTTCCCGGCCTGCTGGGCAACCGAGGCCCGGTGTTCCGCGTGCCGACGGAGGGCGGGACGTGAGGTGCTGCAGGATCACATGGATCACATGGATCACATGGATCACACCGAGGGAAATGCCCTGTAGGTGACCGCACAGCGAGACCGGGCCGACCGCACGGCTCGGGCAAGATCACCCGCCGCACCGCACCCGGGACGTCCCTCCCCGGTTGGTTGCGGTCGTAAAGCCAGACCCACAGCTCCCGACTCAGGGGATGATTATGAGTGGGTATGGTGAATTTGTGCAGGTTCTCAGGGGTCGCTCGATAGCCATGGTGTGCGCCCTAGCCATGGTGTGCGCCCTGGTGGGGCCGCTGCTTGTCTGCCTCGCGCTGGTGCCGATCCGGACCAGGTTCCCCAGCGTCGATGCGGCTCTCGTCCTGGTGGCGGTGGTGGTGGCCGTGGCCGCTCAGGGCTACCGCCTCGCCGGCATGGTCGCGGCGGTGTCGGCCGCCGTCTGGTTCGACTACTTCCTCGTCCCGCCATGGCAGAACTGGTCCCTGGGAAGTGCCGAGGACACCTGGACGGTTCTCCTGCTGCTGGTCATCGGTGTCGCGGTCTCGGAGCTGGCTGTTCGCACCCGTGTCCAGCGCAAGCGGGCGCAGGTGGCTCATGGACACCTCGGGTTGCTGTGCGATGCCAGCACGACCATCGGCACCACCCTCGATATGGAGCGGACCGCACAGGAGCTGGTGCGGGTGGCCGTACCCCGGTTCGCCGACTTCGTCACGGTCGACCTGGCGGCGTCCGTCCTGCTCGGTGAGGAGCCGGAGGACGGCTCCAGGGAAGTGCGGCGGGTGGCTGCGGCAGGCATCCGGGAGAACCATCCGCTCCACCCCAGGGGCGCGCTGCCCGAGCCCCTTGCTCCGGCGCCCTACGGCCTCCGCAGCGGGCTTGCCCGGTTGGAGCCCGACCTGCACGCCTCGGCCGCATGGCGGTCTCTGGTCCCGGATCACGGCGAGAGCGTGCTGGACTTCGGCCTCGGCTCGCTGATCACAGCGCCGCTGCAGGCACGGGGCATGCTGCTGGGGACGGCCAACTTCTGGCGCACGCAAGAAACCCAGCCCTTCGACGACAGCGATCTGTCCATCGCCGAGGAACTGGCCGCCAAGGCTGCCGCAGCCGTGGACAACGCGCGTCGTTACACCCGCGAACGGGCTACAGCGCTGGCTCTGCAACGCAGTCTGCTGCCGCATCAGCTCCCCGGGCAGACGGCAGCGGATGTGGCCTTCAGGTATGTGCCGGCGGGCGCGCAGGCCGGGGTGGGCGGCGACTGGTTCGACGTGATCCCGCTCTCCGGCAGCCGGGTCGCGCTCGTCGTCGGGGATGTCGTCGGCCACGGCATCAACGCGTCGGCCACCATGGGATGGTTGCGCACCGCCGTGCGCACCCTGGCCGACATCGACCTGCCACCCGACGAGCTCATCACCCACCTCGACGACCTTGTCCTCCACTTCACCGACGACGAGCAGTCCGGCGTGGCCGAAGGAGACGAGACGGCGGGCGGCCACGTGGGAGCGACCTGCCTGTACGCGGTCTACGACCCGGTCTCACGGCGCTGCACACTGGCCTCGGCAGGTCACCCGTTGCCCGTCCTCCTCACCCCCGACGGTGCTGTGGATCTTGTCTGCGGCTTCGTGGGCCCGCCGCTCGGTCTGGGCGGCCTGCCCTTCGAATGCACTGAGCTGGACCTGCCCGCGGGCAGCGTGCTGGCCCTCTACTCCGACGGCCTGGTCGAGACCCGTGAGCGCGACCTCGACGAAGGCGTGACCGCATTGCGTCACGCGCTGGCGTCGCCATCGGCATCGGTGTCGCTGGAAGCCGCCTGCGACACCATCATCCACTCGCTGGTCACCGATCGTCCCACCGACGACGTGGCCCTGTTGCTCGCGCGCACCTGCGCGCTCACCTCGGACCGGGTCGCCAGCTGGGACATACCCGCCGTCCCGGCGCTGGTCGCGCGCGTACGGCAGCTCGCCGTCGAGCAGCTGGACGCATGGGGACTGTGGGATGCGACGTACATCACCGAGCTGCTCGTCAGCGAGTTGGTCACCAACGCCATCCGCTACGGCGAACCCCCGATCGAGCTGAGACTGATCCGCGACAACTCGCTGATCTGCGAGGTCTCCGACGCCAGCAGCACCGTCCCCCACCTGCGCCGCGCCCGCATCTACGACGAAGGCGGCCGGGGCCTCCTCCTGGTCGCCCAGCTCAGCCAGAAGTGGGGAACCCGGCACAACACCACGGGTAAGACCATCTGGTGCCAGCAGGTGCTGCCGACCACCTGAACGGTCGCGCACAGTTCTCGCCAGGCGTTGCTCAGTCGCGAGGCTCGGCAAGCAGATCACGAAATGTCTCCGACCTGCCGGGAGAAGCGCGCTCCGCTTCGGTGAGCCCGCGACCCTGGAGCGCCGTGACATCGATCTGGAGGGCCGAACCGTCTCCGTCCGGCACTCGTGACTCTGAGACCCGACGGCCGTGACGACCTGATCGCCGACCACGTCGACGACCAGATCAAGAAAGCCGAAGGCCCAGGTCTCCGGGTTCTCACCCGCTGACCTGGGCCTTTGATGTGTCCTGGAACTGGTGGGCGCGGACGGTTTCGAACCGCCGACATCCGCCTTGTAAGTTCGGTCCAGCGACCTTGACGGCCTGTCTACTGACGCAGGACGGGGCACCGGTGTCGGAGCCCGAGGGTGGGCCTTCAGCGCGGGGCGCGGTGGTCCGGGCTGCGCTTGACCTTTCCCTTGCGTCAACTTCTACCGTCGTTGATGAGGCCGGAGAAACCGGCCCAGCTGATGGGAGACGGTCATGGCGTGGTCGATCGCGGACGTGGCCCGTATGTCCGGGGTGACGTCCCGGACCCTGCGGCACTACGACGAGATCGGGTTGTTGCCTCCGGCGTGGATTGGCGGCAACGGCTACCGCCACTACGAGGAGAACGATCTGCTGCGGTTGCAGCAGATCCTTGTGCTGCGGGAACTGGGCCTTGGGCTGACCGAGATCGCCGAGGTCTTGGACCATCAGGTCGACGAGGTGGAGGCGCTTCGCGCGCACCACAAGCGGCTCCTGATGGAACGGGATCGGCTCGCTACCTTGGCAGGGACCGTCGAACGCACGATCGCTGAACTGGAGGAAAGGAAGGACAGCAACAACATGCCGAAGATCAACAAGCCGGAGAACCTGTTCGAGGGCTTCGACGCCTCGCAGCACGACGCGCAGGCCCGCGAGCGGTGGCCGGCACAGTGGGAGCAGTCCCGGCAGTTCGTGGACACCCTCACCCCGCAGGACCACGAGCGGATGCAGCGGGAGACCACCGCGCAGATGATCCGGATGGCCGAGCTCATGGCTGCCGGAACGCCGGCTGACGACCCGGCCGTGCTGGCCGAGGTCGACGCCCACTACCAGGGTGTGTGCCGGTTCTGGACGCCCACCGCGCCCGCGTACAAGGGTCTGGGCCAGACCTACGTCGACGACCCGCAGTTCAAGTCGGCCTACGACAAGATCGCCGTCGGCCTGGCCGAGTACCAGCGTGACGCAATGGCCGCATACGCCGGCGCACGGCTGAGCTGAACCCCGGTCGCTGAAGTCTGCCCGGCTGATCAGACGTTCGCCGGCGGGTGGAGTTAGTCGGCTGCGGTCGCGGCGGTTGCTGTACGCCACATCCCAGTGGCAGGCCCCGGCCGTCGACCGACGGCGGGGGGCGCCTTTCACGTCTGTTACACGCGAGTGATGTGCTGGTCCAGGATGGCCCGAAGCCTGTCGAGGTCCCCGGCCTCATGCACGCCCCGCTTGGGCAGGACTTCGAGCCACATGATGTTGGGGTCCCGGCTGAGCAGGACGAAGTGGTCGGCCGTCTCCCGGTAGCCCTGGTAGATGGACCACTTCTGGATCAACGTGCTGTGGTCGCTGCGGCAGGTGATCCCGGTCGCAGACACGGTGGCGCGGTACTCGCCCTGCCATCCGATGATCCGCTGCACGTAGGCGACGTGTAGCCGTGGGTACCCCCACATCCACAGGACAACGAACAAAAGCAGAAGGGTCGAGACCACGTCGATAGTGATCAGCCAGAACCCCACCGACAGCGCGAGGAGCACGCCCCGCAGCACTAGTTTGGTGCGCTTGATCCGGTCGCGGACCCGCAGACCGACCCGTGTGTCGGCAGGCTGGGGCCGGTACACCAGCTGGACCACGGTCTGCTCGTCCATGACATCGTCGGAGGTTTCCGCGCTGTTGTTGGTCCTGCGGCCCTTGTCCATGATCCCTCCTCGGTACGAAGACCGCGGATCTTATCGAACTTCAGTGCTGGTAAGAACTGCTACTCGCGATCCAACTGCAGTCTTGAAAACCGTCGTGGCGCGAGCCACCGTGGGTTCAAATCCCACACCCATCGTGCAGGTGAACGGCCCTTGACCAGGTGAATCAGTCAGGGGCCGTTGCGTTGCGCCGTGCCCGCTCGACACCGCAGTTCCCCGTGGTTCCCCGTGCAGTCGGGCACGGATGGGACCGGCGCTGCCAATTGCTGGGGTTGCTGTACTTCGCTGCTGTATCGCAGATTCCCGTGCAGGCTGCCGGGAGGCCTGAGGGCCGGTGGGACTGCGTACGCCGGTGGCGCCAGCGCATCGTGTCAGATGCGGCTGAGCGCCAGCTTCTCCACGTCGATGAACTTCTGCTCC
>NZ_JBVHHL010000037.1:0-78303 GCF_055561075.1 Streptomyces sp. NPDC022910 | reverse complement strand
CGGAACGCGCCAAGGCGAGACGACGTCCGCCGGACGACCACGCACCGATTTTCACGCACACAGGGTGTCGCCGTCAGGCGACCGGATTACTGACCTGCGCGAATGTCGCTGCGTACCAGGACGTGCCGCGTGGGTGCGCGTTGATGTTGCTGCGACGCAGTACCTGGCCCGCACGGCCTCGGCACATTGTTTGCGCCTCGGTGAGGCGGTCGTCAGCCCTGCGGCAGGAAGGCTGTCGACCGGATGTGCCCGGCGAGTCCACGGATCGTCCAGTGGCGCTCGACAGGGCACTCGTGGCGTCCGACGGGCTCGACCCCGGCACGGGGCAGCGGGCGGTCCGTGCGAGTGAGGTCAGCGATCGGCTGGTTCCACCGGCGGTGTCCGATGCCGACGCGTTCAACGGCATTTGTGGTGGCGGCACTTGGGGCTGGTTGTCGAGGTACCCCGGGTGGGGGCGGCAGTGCTGGTCGCCTTCTTGCCGGTCTTGCCGCCCCGCTTGCCGGTGGACGCGGAGGGAGAAGGGGAAGGGGCGCCGAATTCGTCAGTGCCGTGGCCGAGGGACGCGGGCGCGGGGAAGGGGGCCTCGGGCAGGCCGGCAAGGGCGTCGCGCATGTACTGGGTCCAGATCTCGGTGGGGATGTCGCCGCCGAACACCTTCTGCAGGCCGCCGACACCCACCAGCGACTGCAGCTGCGGGTGATTCGGGTCCTCTCGGAACAGGACGACGGAGGTGGCGAGTTGCGGGGTGTAGCCGATGAACCAGGCCGACCGGAAGTCGTCGGTGGTTCCGGTCTTGCCAGCCGCTGTCCTGCCGAGAGCCTGGGCTTTGGTACCGGTGCCACGGACGATGACCCCCCGGAGCACGTCGGTCACGTTGTCGGCGACCGCCGCCGGCAGGGCCCGCACGGGGGCGGGGGCGGTGAAGTCGGTCAGTGCCGATCCGTTGTGGGTCACCTTGGTCACCGAGTACGGGGTGGTCTGCATTCCACTCGCGGCGAAGGTCGCGTAGACACCTGCCATCCGAATGGCGCTCGGTGTCGAGGTGCCGATGTAGAAGCCGGCGCTCGGGGCGGCGAGGCTGCCGGAGCGCAGGCCGAGGGCCTGCGCTGTCTTCGCCACGTTCCCATAGCCGACGTCCTCGCCCAGTTGCACATACGGCGTGTTGACCGACTGCTCCATCGCCTTGCGCAGATCGATGTAGCCCCAACGGTAGGTGGTGTCGTTGCGCTGGTGGAGGAGCCCGGTGGGGTCCTCGGGGTCGGTGACGTAGTTGCCCTGCTGGTCCTTGATCTGGATGCCGTCGTCACCGTTGAACTTGCTGTCCGGGGTGATCGGCTGCGGGGACTTGCCGGGTCGGAGTACGGCGCCGTGCTGGATCGCGGCGGCGAGGACGACTGGTTTGAAGGTCGATCCCACCGGGACGCCGGAGGTGTCGGCGTTGTCCGAATAATGGGCGTTGTCGAAGCCGGTACCGCCGTAGACGGCCAGGATCCTGCCGGTCGCCGGATCCACCGAGGCGCCTCCGACCTGGACGTCGCGGTCTACCGACCGGTGGGCGGGGTCGAGACGTTCCTTGCGTACCTTTGCGACGGCCCGGGCCAGGTCCGCCGTTTTCTTTCTGTCGAAGGTGGTGTGGATCTGGTAACCGCCCCGGCTCAGGCTGCTGTCGGTGATGGTCCGGTCGTGCCCCTGGAGATACGACCTGGCCAGTTGGACCAGGTAGCCCGTCTGTCCCGCGAGCCCCGAATCGGGGGTCCACTTCGTGGGCACGGGGAAGCCGGCGGCCGCGTACCGCGCGCGCTGTTGCGGCGTCAGTTTGCCGGTCGTCACCATGCGGTCGAGCACCCAGGACCAGCGTGCTTGCGCCTGTGCCTTGGCCGCGGGGTCGGAGTCCGCGTACTGGAAGAGGCTCGGCTCGTTGACCGCCGCGGCGAGAAAGGCTCCCTGGCTCACGTCGAGCTTCTCCACCGGGAGGTTGTAGTACATGCGGGCTGCGGCCTGGATGCCGTTGGCCTGACGGCCGAAGTAGCAAGTGTTCAGATACCCCTGGAGGATCTGCTGCTTGGTCATGACGGCGCCGATCTTGGTGGAGATCAGCAGTTCCCTGAACTTGCGTGAGATCGTCTGTGACTGGTCGAGGTAGGTGTTCTTCACGAACTGCTGGGTGATCGTCGACCCGGACTGGACGGACTGGCCCTCGGCCATGTGAACGACGGCGCGGAGGATTCCTTGCGGGTCGATGCCCGGGTCGGTGTAGAAGGACGAGTTCTCCGCGGCGATGAAGTCCCACTGCACGTTGGCGGGCACCTGCGCGAGGGTGACGTTCTGTCGGTTGACGCTGCCGTCGGTCGCCAGGACCGTGCCGTCGGACCAGTAGTAGACGTTGTTCTGCAGAAGTGTCGAAGGATTGGGGTCGGGGATGGTGACCGTGGCGTAGGCGTAACCGATGGCCGCTGCCGTGCCGCCGAGACAGAGCAGGAAAAGTGCCAGTATCTGACGCACCGACGGCAGCCAGCGGCGCGGACCCGTCCTGTCGCGGCGCGGGTAGTCGATCCACCGTTTCTTCTGCGGCGTCGTTGCCCGGGCGCGCGGTGACGTGTCGGGTCCTGGGGCCCGGTGCCGTGAGGCCCGGCGGCCCGTGGCGCGGTCACCGGCGGCACGCATGCCACCGATGGAGCGCTGCGGCGGTCGGCGCCTGTGTCCGCTCATGGGCTCTGATCACTGTCCTCTCAGTACAACTGCGGCGTCTCGTACGGTCAGGGCTGCCGGAAACCGGGGTGGGGTGGGGGCTGCAGGAAGCCGTCGTACGGTGTCGGCTGCGCAAGGTCGGGTGCCTGCGGGGTGACGTCATCGCGGGCCGCAGCGGCGCCCACCGGGGCCCGCAGGCTGCCGTACCGCTCCATGCGCTGCCATCGCAGCCGTGAGCCCGACACGGCGGTGAAGACGGACTGGATCACCACCAGGTACATCAGCTGCCGGTAGACGAACTGCTGCAGCGGCAGGCTCCACAGCGGGCCGGGCCGTTCTCCGTCCAGGCGGAACGCGTACAGGCCCATCAGGAGTTGCAGCAGCAGGAAGGCGAGCCACAGCGCGGTGATCCGGACCGGATCAAGGAAAACCAGCCCGTACAGGGCGAAGATGTCCACGACGGGTGCGAGCAGCGGCAGCAGTACCTGGAAGAGCAACAGGTAGACCAGGCCTCGACGGCCCAGTTTCCCGGCCGCACCGCGCTGCACCAGCGCGCCGCGGTGCTTCCACATCGCCTGCAGGGTGCCGTAGCACCAGCGGTACCGCTGGCGCCACAGGGCGTTCAGTGACGCGGGCGCCTCCGTCCAGGCCCTCGCGCCCTCCTCGTACACCACGCGCCAGCGGTCGCGGCACAGCGCCATGGTGAGGTCGGTGTCCTCGGCGAGGGTGACGTCACTCACGCCGCCGAGGTCCAGCAGCGCCCGGCGGCGAAACGCGCCGACCGCTCCGGGTACGGTCGGCATGCATTCGGCGAGGTCGAACAGGCGGCGGTCCAGGTTGAACCCGACCACGTACTCGATGTGCTGCCAGCGGCCCAGCAGGCCACCGCGGTTGACGACCTTGGCGTTGCCCGAGACGGCGCCCACGCGAGGGTCGGCGAAGGGCTGCACGATCGTGCGGACGGTGTCGGGTTCGAAGACCGTGTCGCCGTCGACCATGACCACCAGCTCGCAGGTGGCGGCTGCGAGTCCGGTGTTCAGTGCCGCGGGCTTGCCGGCGTTCTGCTGCCGGATCACCCGCACCGGCAGGCGGAGCGATTCCACCAGGTCGGCGGTTCCGTCGGTCGAACCGTCGTCCACCACGACGATCTCGACCGGATGGTCCGAGGCGAGCAGTGAGCGCACGGCCGCCTCGATCCCGGCGCTCTCGTTGTACGCGGGGACGATGACGCTGACCGGCTCGGTCACCGGCGGCCCCCAGTACCGGCCCCGGCGTCCCGTCCGCAGGCGCCGATGCCGCCGGGCGGCGATCAGTACGACCGCCGCACGCAGCACGCTGATCGCTCCGGCCGCATACATCAGCAGGCCCAGCAGCCACACAACCCAGTCGCCGCCCTGCAGCACCTTGATCAGGGCCAGCCCCTGCAGATGGTCGCCCAGCCCGGCGGGCTGCACGGGTGCGGCCATGCCGACCGCGTCGGAGACCGTCGCGAACGTGAAGCCCTGTGCCTCGAGCCGCGGTATCAGGGACCCCAGTGCGGCGACGGTCTGGGACCGGTCACCGCCGGCGTCGTGCATCAGCACGATCTGCCCGGCGTGGCCCTGCGGTGTCGCATGGGCGAGGATGCGCTCCACGCCGGGACGCTGCCAGTCCTCGGCGTCCCTGGTCGTGAGCACCGTGACATAGCCCGCCGCGCCGGCCTGCTTGAGGACGGACCAGTCGGCATCGCCCAGTGCGTCGTTCTCCGATGAGTACGGCAGCCTCAGCAGTGCGGTGGTGACCCCCGCGGCGCCGGCGACCACCAACTGGGTCTCGCGCAGTTCCAGGGAACGCTGCCACGGGGCGAGGTGGGCCAGGTCGGGATGGGTGAAGGTGTGGATGCCGATCTGGTGGCCGTCGGCGACGATCCGGCGGACCAGTTCCGGGTGGGCGACGACCTGGGTGCCTACGACGAAGAAGGTCGCGTGCACGTGGTTGCGGCGCAGCACGTCGAGGATCCGTGGAGTCCAGACGGGGTCCGGGCCGTCGTCGAAGGTCAGCGCGATGGTGCGGGCCTTCACGTGGGCGGTGTGCGGGGAGGTGTCGGCGTTCGCGATCACCGGGCCGCCGTGGACCACCTGGCTGGGTACCGTGCCGTTCCGGCCACGGGCGCCGGCCACGTCGTCCGATGTGATACCGAACATGTGGTGGGTGTAGCCCTGCAGCAGCAGGGCCGTCGACAGGGTCACCGCGAGCACGCTCAGCAGCAGCCAGTGGGTGCGGGGGGTGATCTGGCGTGTGCGGGTGCGGGTGCTGCGTCGAGGAGGGGCGTTGTGGCGTCTGCGGTCGGTCACGTCAGGGGGCCTTGGATCACTTCACGGGCTTGTGGGACGAGCCGATCGCGCGGCCCTCGGAGGTGGGGTTGGCGGTCGAGGCCGGGTGGGTGATGCCGGTGGGCACGGGCGTGGCCGCAGGGGTGGCGGAGGGTGTCGACCGGTCGGTGGGGCCGGAGGTCTGCTGGACCGCCGCGGGGCTGGGGTTCTGCGCCGTCGTGGGGCGGGAGTTCCGCTGCGCGACGGCCGGGTTCGCGCTCCCTGCGGAGTGGCCGGTGCCGGGGGACGAGTCGGGCGTGGTCGCCCGGGGCGTGGGCGTGTGCGTGAATTCCGGTTGCGGGACGAACGGGGCGCTGAGGCTGGGGCCGCCCAGCACGGCGCTGATCAGCAGGGCGACATAGCCGCCGGCAGGGATCACCAGCAGGCGGGCGGCGCGCAGCACGCGGCGCTGGCGTCGCCCCGAGGAATCCACGAAGACTGGCCGTACCGACTCGCTCTTCGGCGTGTCCGGTCCTGGTACGGGAGGGCCGTACGGGTCGAGTTCGGGAGGCGGCACGGTGAGGACGTCGCCATGGGGAGCGTCCCACGCCGTCGTGGTGGGGCCCGGCCCTGCGGTGTGGAGATGCGTCCAGGTGGCGCCGGGATCCATCACCGCCGCATGGGCGTCATCCGTCGGATGCGTCCCCTGCGCGAGGTGCACCGGGTCCCAGGACATCGTGGCCGTGTCGATGGCGGCGCTGCTGCTGTGCACGTAGCCGTGGGCATACGCGTACCCGGTGTCTTCGTACGGATCCTCGCCGTACGCTCCGCCGCTTTCGTCCGTCCATTGCACGAGTCGTGCCCCCTGTCCTGGCCGACCGACGCGGTCGTCCGCTTGGAAAGAGCACACTCGGCCGAAAGTGTTACACCTCAACGTCGCAGCACAGGATGATGCGACCGAAAGGTGCGGATCAGGCATGAGATGACCTTCACCCGACGTCGTGCATGCCGCGCAGAAGGGTGACTCAGGGCGGCAGCCACTTCACCACCGCCTCCCCGTGTTCGGCCGCCTGCGCGTAGAACGCCGTCAGCTCCTGGTGCGCCGCCTCGAAAACGCCTCGCGTCTCGGGCTCCGCGGTCACGCCGCCGTAGCGCGGCATCAGTTCGTCGCGGGCGAAGGCCCACAGCGCGTCGAAGTCGGCCACGGTCAGGAACCTGGCCACCCGGTGCGCCTGGGCCGCCGTCAGCACCAGGAACGGCGGCTTGCGCCGGTCGCGGTGGAACACCGGCCGGCCGCCGAGCACGACCTGGGACCGGGGCTCGCCCTCCGCGCGATGCGGGGAAACTCCGGCATAGAGGAGCTCCTGATCCAGATACCGCTTGTCCAGCACCTCCTCGCGGTGCAGGACCGTCTCCCGGTCGTCCTTGAACAGTCGTTCCAGCCAGTTCACGCTGTTGCGCAGTGCCGGAGGCGGCACCGCGCGCAAATGGAAGTTCGTGTTCATCACAGAAGGAGCGCACGGGGGCGCCGAACCATCACTCCCCCGGCGGCCCCGCCCCCCGTACCGGGAAGATCCCTCGACCGTCGTGCGGACGAGGTGGGGGGTCCGGCGCCGGTTGCCGGAATCCCGCGGAACCGGGTGACGGATCGGCCGCCCACCTCGCTTTTCCGTATGTGACGACAGAGCAGGAGACGAGACCCCATGCCGCGGCCAAGCCCGTGCGGTGGGCGGCGGACACGGTGGCGACGATGCGGGAGGGGGCGCGGCTGCGCCTCGACTACTCGGCGGCGAGCCTGTGGCGCGTCGACCGGATGATCGACGAACTGCGGCGGGAGGAGACGCCCCACGCCGCCGTGGAGAGCGTGCTTCGCGGCTTCGGGGCGTACGCGGGTGAGGTGATCGTCCGCCAAGCGGGCGCCGAGTGGTGGGCGGCGGGCGGCGACCACTGGATCCGCACGGCCGACGGACGGCTGTGGGATCCCATCGACGAGGCCCGCCGCTGCTTCGCCGGGAACGGCTCGCTGCGGCTGCTGTGCCGCGACGCGACGGCGGGCGCACCCGGATCCCGGGACCGGCCGCCCCGGTGAGGACCGTGATCCGTACCTGACCGCGCCGTGGGTAGATGCGTGTGGGGCGGCCGGACCCCGTGCAGTGGGCGGGGTCCCGGCCGCCCCGGTCCCTCTCCGTGCCGCTCCCGGGGTGGAGTCCAGAGCCGCACGGGGGGAGGTCTGGGGAGTTGGGGGTTGCGGTTCCGGCGTCCGGCCGGGCGGTCGCCGTCGGCCCGTTCGACCCGGACCCCGGCACTCACACAGCGCACGGCCGGCGCGAAACGTCACCCGGCCGGGACGGCACCGGTCGCAGACCGCCGTCCCGGCCACCGGATCCGCGGGGCGCCGACGAGCTGTGACGCAGTCCGTGAGTCCCGGCGCGGGTACGTGTCCCCGACGCGGCGCGGCTCTCGGAGCCGCCGCACCTGCGGCTCGGTAGAGGCACCCGGGCACCCCGGCACCCGGCGGCGACGTGAGGAGCACCCGCTGCGTTGTGACACTTCTGTGACGACTGACGCTGGTCAGCATGGGACCGTCGATGCGACCGGAACGCGTGGACGGCACGGACTCGCTATGGACCCGGTACGAACGAGGACAGTCTTGGGCCAGGGACGACAAACCCGGGGCGTACGGTCGTACGACGGGGAATTGGGCGCGGCAGTCGCACGGGCCCAGGACGGGGACGAGACCGCTTTCGCGGCCGCTTACCGGATCGTGCAGCCGGGCCTGCTCGGCTACCTGCGCGGACTTGTCGGCGACGACGCGGAGGACGTGGCGTCCGACGCCTGGCTGGAGATCGCCCGTGACCTCGGACGGTTCAAGGGGGACGGGACCGGTTTCCGCGGCTGGACCGCGACCATCGCCCGGCACCGGGCACTGGACCATCTCCGCCGCCAGCGCGTGCGGCCCCGGTCGGGGGCGATGGAGCAGGACGTACTGGACCTGCCCGGCCCGCACAGCACCCACGAACAGGCACTGGAGTCCCTCTCCACCCAGCAGGCCCTGGAACTGGTCCGCGGGCTGCCTCGGGACCAGGCCGAGGCCGTGCTCCTGCGGGTCGTCGTCGGCCTGGACGGCACCGCCGCCGGACGCGTCCTCGGCAAGCGCCCGGGAGCGGTGCGCACTGCTGCCCACCGAGGTCTGAAACGCCTCGCCCGTCAGCTGGGTGTCGGCAGTGAGGCGGGAGAGGGTGTGACGCATGAGGCTTCCCGAACGCTGGGGGAGTCGAACGAACGACGACGGCGACAGTGGTCCAGCGGACAGGCACCTGGGCCCAGCACGCCCGACGAATCGAACATGTCGGACAGAAACGGAAGCGGACATGGGTGAACGGCAGAACGGCGACGGAGTTCCGGGCCGTCGACGTGTGCACCCTGGAGGCGCGGTGTCCGGCCCGTGGGACGTACGTGACGACGCCGCGCTGGAGACGGTGCTGGCAGCCGTCCTACGTGAAGGCGATCTCGACCCGGAGGCCGAGCAGCAGGCCGTGGCCGCCTTCCGGGCCGCTCGCGGCGCGGGTGCGCACCGCGCGCGTTCCCGGCGCCGGGACGACTGGCGGGTGCCGTCGGAGCGGCGGGCCGGGCGCCCTGTGAAGACGACGTTCGGCGTGGTGTTCGCCAGCCTCGCCCTGGGCGGCGCAGCGGTCGCGGCCATCGGTTCGGTCGGCTCGTCCACCGACGGGGCCGGCCGGGGGACGACGCACCCGTCGGCGGTCGCTCCGGACCGGCCGGACGATGAGACCTCGTCGGCGTCCTCCGGCGGACACGGACCGGCGGACAGGCCGTCCACCGCCCAGGACACCGAGGCCCACTGCCGCGCCTACAAGCAGGTCAAGGACCGCGGCAAGGCGCTCGACGCGACGGCCTGGCAGCGGCTCGTCGCGGCCGCGGGCGGGGAGGACAAGGTCGCGGCGTACTGCTCCGAGCAACTGGCGCGGGCGACAGCGAAGCCGGGCAATACGGGTAACACGCGTAAGCCCAGCAAGGGCGCCGGCAAGGGCACGGCCGGGAACACCGGGGCCTCCGGCAACAACGTCGGCGGTACGGGCAACTCGGCCGAAAACGGGCAGGCAAGCGGCGACAAGGGCAGCGGGAAGGACAAGTAGCCCCTGCGCCCGTCGGCCGGGCCGTTCGCCCGGCACAACTCCCGGCTCGGCCTGGCACGCGGCCCGGCCCGCGCATGCCCGCCCCGTGTCAAGCCGTCCGCTTGCGACCTGACGTCTTCTTCGCCGCGGCCTTCTTCGCTGTGGTCTTCTGCGCCGCGGTCTTCTTGGCCGCCGTCGTCTTCGTCGTCTTCTTCGCCGCGGAAGTCGGCTTCGCCGTGGTCTTCTTCTCTGCGGCCTTCTTGGCCGACGTCTTCTTCGCCGTGGTCTTCTCCGCGGCCTTCTTGGCCGCCGCCTTCTTCGCCGTCGCCGTCGACTTCTTCCCGCCGACCTCCTTCGGTGCCGTACGCGCCGGTTTCCGGGCCGGCAGGCGCCTGACCTCGGCCTCCTTGGCCTCCTCGGCCGTCCCCGCGCCCCGCGACGCCCTCGCCGCGCGCACGCTCTTCTCCAGAGCCGCCATCAGGTCCAGAACCTTGCCGCCCTCGGGTTCGGGCGCCTGCGGCAGCTCCTTGCCCTCCGCCTTCGCGGCGATCAGCTGCTCCAGCGCCTGGCGGTACTCGTCGTGCAGATCGTCCAGGTCCACCTCGCCCAGCATGTCCATCAGCGCGTCCGCCAGGTCCAGCTCCTTGTCACGGACGGTGACCCTCTCGTCCGGCGCCACCCCCTCCGGCGCCCGGATCTCGTCCGGCCACAGCAGCCCGTGCATGCCGAGCACGTCGTCGACCGCACGCAGCATCCCGAGCCGTTCACGCCCCCGCAGCGCGTACTTCGCGATGGCCACCTTCCCGCTGCGCCTGAGCGCCTCCCGCAGCAGCGCGTACGGCTTGGTGGCCGGAACGCCGTTCGCGGAGAGGTAGTACGCCGTGTCCAGCTGCAGCGGATCGATCCGGTCCCCCGGCACGAAGGCCATGATCTCGATGGTCTTGGCGGTCGGCAGGGGCAGCTTCGCCAGGTCCTCGTCCGTGATCGGGATAACCGTGCCGTCCGCGTCCTCGTACCCCTTGCCGATCTCCGCCTGGGGGACCTCGTGGTCCTCCAGCTCGCAGACCTTGCGGTAGCGGATCCGGCCGGCGTCCGCCAGATGGATCTGCCGGAAGGAGATCGAACGGCTCTCGGTGGCGTTCATCAGCTTGACGGGGATGCTGACCAGGCCGAAGGA
This sequence comes from Streptomyces sp. NPDC022910, assembly GCF_055561075.1. Lineage (NCBI taxonomy): Bacteria > Bacillati > Actinomycetota > Actinomycetes > Kitasatosporales > Streptomycetaceae > Streptomyces > Streptomyces sp. NPDC022910. Next base: position 68,014 of record NZ_JBVHHL010000037.1, on the reverse strand, counting down.
GATGGTGCCGTTCCAGATGGATCGCACGTGCCGCACCTTTTTCATGGAGATCGGGCGATTTCATGGGATTCTCATCGTATGACGCCGATCACAGAGGTGGAGGGGCGACGGCTCGCGCTCAGCAACCTGGAGAAGGTTGTCCATCCGGCGACCGGCTTCACCAAGGGCGAGCTGCTGCACTACTACGCGATCACCGCGGACGCGCTGCTGCCCCACCTCCGCGACCGCCCGTTGTCCTTCCTGCGCTACCCGGACGGACCGGACGGCCAGGTGTTCTTCGCCAAGAACGTGCCGCCGGGTACGCCCGACTGGGTCACCACGGCCGACGTGCCGCGCTCGGAGGGCCCGGCCCGCATGGTGGTGATCCAGGACCTGGCCAGTCTGATGTGGGCGGCCAACCTCGTCACGGAGTTCCACACCCCGCAGTGGCGCGTCGAGGCACCCGACGAGGCGGACCGGCTGGTCTTCGACCTCGACCCGGGCGCACCCGCTACCGTCGTCGAGTGCTGCGAGGCCGCCCTGTGGCTGCGGGAGCGGCTAGCGGCCGACGGGATCGAGACGTACGCGAAGACGTCGGGGTCGAAGGGGCTGCATCTGCTGGCGGCGGTGGAGCCGACGCCGGCGCGGCGGACGTCGGAGTACGCCAAGCAGCTCGCCGTGGAGGCGGAGAAGGCGATGCCCCGCCTCGTCGTGCACCGCATGACCCGCAGTCTGCGGCCCGGGAAGGTCTTCGTGGACTGGAGCCAGAACGCGGCACGCAAGACTACGGCGGCGCCCTACACGCTGCGTGCCCGGGCAGAACCCACCGTGTCGGCGCCGGTGACCTGGGAGGAGGTGGCCGACTGCGCGTCCCCCGGCAGCCTCGTCTTCCGCGCGCCGGACATCGCCCCCCGCCTCCAGGCGTACGGCGATCTACTGGCCCCGCTGCTCGACCCCGCCCACGCCGCGCCGCTGCCCTGAACCCGTCACACCCTCGACCATGTGTGCCGGTCCCGCGCCATCGCGTGCAGGGCCTCCACGTCCGCCGGCTTCAGCATGCCGCCCAGGCGGGCCAGGCCGGGAAGATCCGTGTCCTTGAGGATCCGGATCTCCCGCGGCGCCGTGGTGACCTCGAGACGGGCGGGCTCCACCAGCACCAGGACCGGGTGGACCTCGGCGGTCAGCGCGTACGACGCCCGGCCCGCGTCGGCGCGCACCCTGCGCAGCAGCGGCTGCGGCTCCTGGCGGCCCACCGTGACCATCGGGTCGGCCACGAGGATCCGCTGCCTGCGGGCGTGGAGCGAGCGGACGGCGAAGAGGCCGCCGGGGCCGATCACCAGGTGGTGGATGCGGTCCCCGCCGGGCAGCGGGACCGAGTGGAGAGTGTGCCAGCCCGCGCCCTCCAGCCGGTCGAGGGCCTCGCCGACCGTCTGCTCGGCGGCGAGCGCCCGGCGCCGCGGGTCGGGGCGCAGCCGGTGCGCGGGCCCCGGCTCGCGGTCCAGGGCGATCACCAGGGCCTCGCCGGGGCGGTTGGGCGCCAGGTCGTCGTCCGGGTGCAGGGTGAGCCGTGCCAGCTCGGCCGGGGTGGGGACGGGCGGCGGCCCCACCGTCACCGGCCCGGTCAGGAACGGTCCGAGCGCGTCGAGCACGTCCTGCCGCAGGTCCTCGCTGAGCAGGTTGACGCGGCCCGCCTCCCGGTCGTACCAGGCGACGTTCCTTCCGTCGGTGCCGCACACGTACAGACGTTCCTGCCCGTGCCGCCAGGTCGGTATGACGCGCAGTCCACTCATGCACCATCACCCCTCGACCATGGGAACAGGCGGGGTGCTCCCGGGGCAAGAACCCGGTTACCTTTGTGAGCAGTTGGGGAGTCGGTGGGAGGCGCCGTTGCGGACCCGCAGAAAGCAACCCGATGTTCCCGCTCCGGACAGCCCGTGGAGCGAGATCGTGCCCGGCCTGTGGATGGGCGGCCACGAATTCGCGGGGCACTCGGGGGAGCTGGAATTCGCTGTCGTACGTGATGAATTCGATCTGGTGCTGACCCTGTTGCGGCTGCCCGGACACGGGCCCGTCGACGGGGTCGAGCACCATGTGTGGCCTATTCCGGACGGTCCGCTCGACGGGACCCAGATCGCGGGCGTGATGCGGCTCGCGCAGGCCGCCGACGACGCTCTGGAGGACGGCCGCCGGGTTCTCGTCCGCTGTTACCACGGGTACAACCGCTCGGGTCTGGTCGTCGCGCACGCGCTGATCCGGGCCGGCCACACCTCCGACGAGGCGATCCGGATGATCCGCGCCCGCCGCGGGCCCTGGGCGCTGCACAACGAGCTGTTCGTGGAGTACCTGCGGGCGGGCCTGGACACAGCCCGTCTCCTGGAGGAACTCGCGGAGTGACGTCGCCGCCCGGCCATAGAGTGAGCAATCGGCCATCAGGCGACCAAAAGGACGTGTCCTGTGTTCCCCAGCCGCCGTGTGCGCGCAGCCCTGGGCCTCGCCGCCACCGCCCTGCTCCTGGCCGGGTGCGGCGACTCCGGGGCCCTGCGCGGGGCGGGCCCGACCGCCACCGCCGTCGGCCCGATGAGACTGTGGCCCCAGCTGCCGCCCGCCTCCACGCCGGCCCTCGACTACGGCGTGGCGGAGACCGAGATCGTCAAAGGCGTCACCGTTCCGGGTGACGACGTCCACCGGGTGGAAGCGCTGGACGTCGTCCGCGCCGAGGTCGCCGCGCACCCGGACGCCTACTCGGGACCGCACGCGATGTACGCCCAGACGCGCGACGAACTCCAGAACTGCGGCAAGAAGGGCACGCAGCAGAGGCGGAAGTGCCCCCTCCTGCGGACCTACTACCGCGATCTCACCGGGGACGGGAAGGACGACATGGTGCTCGGCATCCGCTTCCCGGGCGATCAGCTGGCGGTGCGCGTCTACGCCGTCGAGCACCACCGGCTGGTGCAGGTCATGGGCACCTCGGACACGATGATCAGCGTGGAGCTGGCGGGCCGCGACGTGATCATCCGCTCGCCGTCGACCCTGCCGGGGTACGAGTTCCGCACGGTGTGGACCTGGGACCCGCAGCAGCACGCGATGCTGGCGACGAGGGACGAGATCCTGCGGGTGGGCACCGCGCCCCCGCGCCGGCCGGTCTCGCCCGTCCCGTCGGAGAGCGCCCGATGACCTCCATGAGACGAACCCTGGGGCGGCTGCCCCACTGGACGGCCACCCTCACCTGGAAAGCGGCTGCTTTCATCGCCGTGATGTGCTGCGCTCTCGCCGCCCTGCTCGGTGTGCTCGTCCACGTCCAGGTCACCGACCGGACCGTCGGTGAGGCCCGGGGCCGGGCGCTCGACCGACTCACGGAGGCGGCACAGGCGTACGAGGCGGGTGACCGGCTGCCGCCCGGTGCGGGCATCGACCTGCCGGGACTGCCGGCGCGGCTGAGGCAGCTGGCCGCGGGCGGACGCCGGGGCACGATGGTGGGAACCCAGGACCCGCAGCCCACGATGTGGGCGGCGGGCCCCGCCGACGGCGGACGGGCGCTCGCCGTGCAGGTCGACTACGCGCAGGGCGCCCGCATCATCGCCGCCCTCGACCGGGCGATCCTGTGGTCCTCGGCGCTGGCCATCGGGGTGACGCTGCTCGTCGGGGCGTTCGCGGTGACCCGGGTGACCCGGCGGCTCCAGGTCACGGCGCAGGTGGCCCGGCGGATCAGCGCGGGCGATCTGGACGCCCGCGTGGACGACCCCCGCGCGAAGGACCCGACGCGCCCCCAGGACGAGGTGGCCGCGGTCGCCGGCGCCCTCGACACGATGGCGGCCACGCTCCAGGGCAAGCTGCTGAGCGAGCAGCGGTTCACCGCGGACGTGGCGCACGAGCTGCGCACCCCGCTGACCGGGCTGCACGCGGCGGCCGAACTGCTGCCGCCAGGGCGACCGACGGAGCTGGTGCGTGACCGCGTGGCCACGCTGCGCACGCTCACCGAGGACTTGCTGGAGATCTCCCGGCTCGACTCGGGCAGCGAGCGCCTGGAGCTGGACACCGAGCAGCTCGCGCCGCTGGCCGAACGGGTGGTACGGGCCTCCGGCACCCGGACGGAGGTGCGCGTGCTGCGCGACGCGCGCGTGGAGACCGACCGGCGCCGACTGGAGCGCGTGCTCGGCAATCTGGTGGCGAACGCGCACCGGCACGGACGGCAACCGGTGGTGCTGACCGTCAACGGTCCGCGGGTCACCGTACGGGATCACGGAGACGGTTATCCGGAGTACCTCCTGGCGCACGGGCCACAGCGTTTCCGTACGGAGAGCGGCGGGAAGGGACACGGTCTCGGGCTGACGATCGCGCTCGGACAGGCGGAGGTGCTGGGCGCCCGGCTGGAGTTCGCCAACGCCCCGGACGGCGGCGCGGTGGCCGCACTGACGCTGTCCCAGCCGGAACTCCAAGGTGCACCGGAACGGGCTGATTGAGGCCATATAACGGGACATCCCGTTCGCCGCTTGCTACGTTCCGCACATGATCGAGCCCGAGGCGTCAGGAACGAGGACGGTGGCGGACACTCCCGCGCCCGCCCTGCGTCTGCCCCGGCGCCGTGGCGTCGAGCTCGGCCTCATCACCCTCGCCGTCCTGCTCTCCATGTACGGCTACTGCGCCGTCGGCCTCGCGAAACACGGCACGATCCCGCCCGGCGCCACCCGTTACGGCGCCGGGCTCGGCGTGCTGGCGCTGCTCGCCCACTGCGCGGTGCGCCTGCGCGCCCCGTACGCCGATCCCCTGCTGCTGCCCATCGCCGTCCTGCTCAACGGCGTGGGTCTGGTGCTGATCTACCGCCTCGACCTGGAGACCCCGGGCGACCGGGCCGCCCCCACCCAGCTGTACTGGTCCACGGTGGGCGTGGCGCTCTTCATCGCCGTGGTGCTGCTGCTGCGCCACCACCGGGTGCTCCAGCGCTACACATACGTCTGTGTGGTCGCGGCCCTGGCCCTGCTCACCCTGCCGATCTTCTTCCCGGCGGTGAACGGCGCCCGGATCTGGCTCAGGATCGCCGGGTTCTCCATCCAGCCGGGCGAGTTCGCGAAGCTGCTGCTCGCGGTCTTCTTCGCCGGGTACCTGGCCGCCAACCGCCATGCGCTGGCCTTCACAGGCCGCCGCGTGGGGCCGCTGCAGCTGCCCACCGGGCGGGTCCTCGGCCCGGTCGTGGCGATCTGGCTGCTGAGCGTCGGAGTGCTGGTCCTCGAGCGCGACCTCGGGACCTCCCTGCTCTTCTTCGGGCTGTTCGTGGTGCTGCTGTACGTCGCCACGGGCCGCACGGGCTGGATCGCCGTGGGCCTGCTGCTCGCCGTCCTCGGCGCGCTCGCCGTCGGCCGGCTGGAACCACATGTGCACGCCAGGGTCGCGGACTGGCTGCACCCCTTCGCCTCGATCGAGGCGGGCCTCGGCCCCAACCAGCTCGCGCAGTCCCTCTTCGCGTTCGCCGCCGGGGGCGCGCTCGGCACCGGACTCGGCCTCGGCCACTCGATCCTCATCGGCTTCGCCGCCAAGTCGGACTTCATCCTGGCGACGGCCGGCGAGGAGCTGGGCCTGGCGGGCCTGTCGGCGCTCTTCCTGATCTACGCCCTGCTGGTGGAGCGCGGTTACCGGGCTGGCCTGGCGCTGCGTGACCCCTTCGGGCGCCTGCTCGCCATCGGTCTCGCGTCGATCGTCGCGCTCCAGGTGTTCGTGATCGCGGGCGGCGTGACCGGCCTGATCCCGCTCACCGGCATGGCGATGCCCTTCCTCGCCCAGGGCGGTTCGTCGGTCGTCACCAACTGGATCATCGTGGCGCTGCTGATCCGGATCAGCGACTCGGCCCGCAGCCAGTACGACGGGTCGGCGGCGCCGTGAGCCTCCCCCAAGGTCTCGGCTCCGCTCGACCAGGGGGAACCCCCACCATCCGCCGGGCGGCGGCGCTGTGCGCGCTGCTCCTGGTCGCCCTGCTGGTGAACGCCACCCGGGTGCAGATCTTCGAGTCCTCCCGCTACGACGCCAACCCCGCCAACCGCAGGCAGACGATCGCGCGATACGCCGAGCCGCGCGGCGACATCATGGTCGACGGCCGTGCGGTGACCGGCTCCCGGGACACCGGCGGGATGTTCCGCTACGAGCGCACCTACTCCGACGGCCCGCTGTACGCGCCAGTCACCGGCTTCGCCTCGCACGTGTACGGGACGACGCTGCTGGAGAACACGCAGGACGCGCTGCTCGCGGGCACCGACCCGCAGCTGGCGCCGCTCCCCTTGTGGAACGACCTCACCCGGGCGCGCAGCCCCGGCGGCAACGTGGTCACCACGCTCAACGGGGCGGCGCAGCGTGCGGCGTACCAGCGTCTGGCCGGTCGCACCGGCGCGGTGGCCGCGATCGACCCGTCGACCGGGCGGATCCTGGCGCTGGTCTCGGCACCGTCGTACGACCCCGGTCAGCTGTCCGGGTCGAGGGCCTCCGTCGCCCGGGCCTGGGAACGGCTGAACGGCGACGCGGCGCGGCCGATGCTCAACCGGGCGGTCCGGCAGACGTATCCCCCCGGTTCGACGTTCAAGGTGGTGACGGCCGCGGCGGCGCTGGACGCGGGAGTGGTGTGGGACCTCGACGAGCCGACGAACTCCCCGGATCCCTACCAACTGCCCGGTACGACGACCCGGCTGACGAACGAGGTGGAGGGCTGCGCGGACGCATCTCTGCGGTACGCCTTCGAGTGGTCCTGCAACACGGTGTTCGCGAAGCTGGGCGTCGAGGTCGGACTGCGGAAGATGACGGACACGGCGCAGAGGTTCGGCTTCAACGAACCGAAGCTGAGGATCCCGTTCGCGGTGGCGCCGAGCACGTTCGACAGGAAGCTGGACGGGCCGCAGCTGGCGCTGTCCTCGATCGGTCAGTTCGACACGCGGGCGACGCCGCTGCAGATGGCGATGGTCGCGGCGGCGGTGGCGGGCGACGGCTCGGTGAACGCCCCGTACCTGGTGGAAAGGACGACGACGAGGGCGGGCGCGCCGGTCTCGGCGACCGACCCGCGCACCCTGCACCGCGCGATGAGCCCGGCGACCGCGGCACAGTTGCGGGAGATGATGACGGACGTCGTGGCGGAGGGGACCGGCAGGAACGCGGCGATCCCCGGCGCCACGGTGGGCGGCAAGACGGGCACGGCCCAGCACGGCGTCGGCAACTCCGGACGGCCCTACGCCTGGTTCATCGCCTGGGCGCAGGCGGACGACACGGTGGAGCCGACGGTGGCGGTCGCCGTGGTGGTGGAGGACGCGGCGGGCCGGAACGGGGAGGTCAGCGGGGGCGGGGACGCGGCGCCGATCGCCAAAGCGGTGATGGAGGCGGTGTTGAAGTCCCAGCCGGACGACAGACGTTGACGAGGTCCGTCTGATGAGACGGGGGCTGTCGTACGCCGCGTCACCGACCTACCGTTCGGTCAATGACAGACACCGAGCAGTCCGCAGCCGCGTACGAACTCGCCCAGGTCAACATCGCCCGCCTCAAGGCTCCGTTGGACTCGCCGCAGTTGAAGGACTTCGTGGACGCGCTGGACCCCGTGAACGCGGTGGCGGACGCCTCGGACGGTTTCGTCTGGCGCCTGCAGAGCGAGTCCGGCAACGCGACGGACGTGCCGGTCTTCGGCGACGACTGGCTGTTCATCAACATGTCGACGTGGCGGGACACGAACGCGCTGACCGCCTTCATGTACCAGGGGCAGCACCGCGAGTTGCTCTCCCGGCGCCGTGAGTGGTTCGAACGCCTGCGGGAGGCGGTCACGGCCCTGTGGTGGGTGCCGACGGGGCACCGGCCCACGGTGGCGGAGGCGGAGGAACGCCTGCTGCACCTGCGGGCCCACGGACCGACGCCGTACGCCTTCACGCTGCGGACCTCGTTCCCGCCGCAGGACGCGGCGGCGGTCACCGACGCGGCACGGCAGGTCAACGAGGACCTGGAGTGCCCGGTCTGACGAGGCCGCTCATGCAGCCGGGCCGGGCACAGAGCCTCCCGGTGGCGCAGCCACTCCCCCGGCACCCCGATGATCCCGCCGGGAGCGGCCGGGAGCCCGCGGTTTCCGGTCCCCGGGCCCGCACGGGGACCAGGATCCCGCCGCGGCTCAGGATCCCGCCGACCCTGCCTCGATCGCATCCTCGACCTCCGCGACCCGCTCCCGCTCCTCCGTCGCGAAGCGTTCCGCGTCCAGTTTCTCGGCGATCTCCTCGTCCTGGGCCATGAGCAGGTCGAGATTGGAGTCGCCCATCTCGAAGACGCCCATGTCGACGTAGGCCTGCTGGAGGCGCTTTCCCCACAGGCCGATGTCCTTGACGCAGGGGACGATCCGGCTGAAGAGCAACTGGCGGAACAGCCTGAGGAATTCGGAGTTCTCACTGAGTTCCTCCGCCTCCGCCTTCGGGACGCCGAAGTTCTCCAGCACTTCCACCCCGCGCAGACGGTCGCGCATCAGGTAGCAGCCCTCGATGACGAATTCCTCGCGTTCGCGCAGTTCCGTGTCGGTGAGCTGCCTGTAGTAGTCGCGCAGGGCCATGCGGCCGAAAGCCACGTGCCGGGCCTCGTCCTGCATGATGTACGCCAGGATCTGCTTCGGCAGCGGCTTGTCCGTGGTGTCACGGATCATGCCGAAGGCCGCCAGCGCCAGGCCCTCGATGAGCACCTGCATGCCCAGGTACGGCATGTCCCATCGGCTGTCCCGGAGGGTGTCGCCGAGCAGCGACTGGAGGTTGTCATTGATCGGGTAGACCATCCCGATCTTCTCGTGCAGGAACCGGGCGTAGATCTCCGCGTGGCGCGCCTCGTCCATCGTCTGGGTCGCCGAGTAGAACTTCGCGTCCAGATCGGGGACGGACTCCACGATCCGCGCCGCGCACACCATCGCGCCCTGCTCGCCGTGCAGGAACTGGCTGAACTGCCAGGAGGCGTAGTGCCGGCGCAGCTCGCCCTTGTCCTTGTCCGTCATCTTCGCCCAGTACGGCGTCCCGTACAGGTTCAGCGCCTCATCCGGCGTGCCGAGCGGGTCGTTCGGGTCGACCTCCAGATCCCAGTCGATCCGCTTCTGCCCGTCCCACTGCTTGTCCTTGCCCTTCTGGTACAGGGCGAGCAGCCTGTCGCGTCCGTCGTCGTACTTCCAGCTGAACCGTGCGGCACCACTCGCGGGTACCTGCCAGAGAGGGTCGCCCGGGTCCTTGGCGTACAGCTCATGCGTCGGCATACAGCCCACGCTCACACGGGGTAGACGCCGCGTCAACAAGTCGGACTCAAGGGATTGACGTGCTTGCTGACAAGCAGTCTCATAAGACGCGACCGCCGGTAACGACGGCCCGTACGACGAGGTGGTGGGGACAGCGATGACGACCGTGACGGAAGCCGATGTGCTGCGCGACGCGCTCGGCCTGCTCAAGGACCGGGAGCAGGTGGCCGAGCGACTGCTGGCCTCCTCCGCCAAGCACTCCTTCGACCCGGACAGGGAACTGGACTGGGACGCGCCCTTCGAAGAGGGCAAGTGGTTCTGGCCGCCGGAGCTCGTGTCCCTGTACGACACACCGCTGTGGAAGCGGATGGGCGAGGAGCAGCGGATCCTCCTCTCCGAGCACGAGGCCGCCGCGCTCGCCTCGCTCGGCATCTGGTTCGAGATCATCCTGATGCAGCTGCTGGTGCGTCACATCTACGACAAGGCGGCGACGAGCGCGCACGTGCGGTACGCGCTGACCGAGATCGAGGACGAGTGCCGGCACTCCAAGATGTTCGCCCGGCTGATCGCGCACGGCGGGACGCCCTGGTACCCGGTGAGCCGGGCGCACCAGAACCTGGGCCGTGTCTTCAAGACGATCTCGACGACACCGGGATCCTTCACGGCCACGCTCCTCGGCGAGGAGGTACTCGACTGGATGCAGCGGCTGACGTTCCCCGACGAGCGGGTGCAGCCGCTGATCCGCGGCGTCACGCGCATCCACGTGGTCGAGGAGGCCCGGCACGTCCGGTACGCGCGCGAGGAGCTGCGCCGCCAGATGCTGACCGCTCCGCGCTGGTCGCAGGAGTTCACACGGATCACCTCCGGTGAGTTCGCGCGGGTGTTCTCGGTCGCCTTCGTGAACCCCGAGGTCTACACGAACGTCGGCCTGGACAAGCGGGAGGCGGTGGCTCAGGTGCAGGCGAGCGGACACCGCCGCGAGGTCATGCAGACGGGCGCGAAGAAGCTGACGGACTTCCTGGACGACATCGGGGTCCTGCGGGGAGTGGGCCGACGGATGTGGAGGTCTTCGGGGCTGCTCGCCTGAGCGTTCCGACCGGCTTGGGGCACCGTTTCGTACGACAACACGGTTACGCTGCGGAATATGACCTCCGAGGCCCCCACCCGCGCGTACCGTCGGCTCAGTGTCGAGGAGCGGCGCAGTCAGCTCCTCGACTCCGCGCTGTCCCTGTTCGCGCACCGCGCGCCCGAGGAGGTCTCGCTGGACGACGTGGCAGAGGTCGCGGGGGTCTCGCGGCCCCTCGTCTACCGCTACTTCCCCGGTGGCAAGCAGCAGCTGTACGAGGCCGCCCTGCGCTCCGCCGCCGACGAGCTCGAGCAGTGCTTCGCCGAGCCCCCGGAGGGGCCCCTCACCCAGCGCCTGGGCCGTGCCCTCGACCGCTACCTCGCCTTCGTCGACCAGCACGACGCCGGGTTCAGCGCGCTGCTCCAGGGCGGCAGTGTGGTCGAGACGTCCCGCACCACCGCCATCGTGGACGGGGTACGCAGGGCCGCGGCCGAGCACATCCTCATCCACCTCGGCGTGGAGGAACCCGGGACGCGGCTGCGGATGACCGTGCGGATGTGGATCACCGCAGTGGAGGCCGCCTCCCTGATCTGGCTCGACGAGGACAAGCAGCCACCGGTCGACGAACTGCGGGACTGGCTCGTGGAGCAGTTCGTGGCGTGCCTGGTGGCGGGCTCCGGCCGCGACGCGCAGACGACCGCCGTGGTGCGCGGCGCGCTGGCCCTGGAGAGCGCCGAGGGTCCGGTCGGCACGTTCGTCCGGCGCGTCCTGCCCGTGGTCGCCGACGCGGACCACCTGCTGTGACACGGCACCGGGCGGAGAGGACCGCGCCGAGGGCACCGGCCCCGTGAAGAGGACACCGGCCCCGTGAAGAGGACACTGGTGCCGTGAAGAGCCAAGACACCCCGTTCGTGGGCGGCCCCCTGGACGGGCGCGTCCTTCCGGTCCTGTTGGGTCCGACCGGCCACCCGCCGAAGACGTTCCGCGTCCCGGTCCCGGACGCGGCCGGCGGTCCGCCGACCGTGCTCGTCTACCGGCGCGTCCCGGCGGGCCCACCCGGGAGGTTCGGCCTCCACCCGGGCTGGAAGTACGAGTACGACCCCGAGGGGAACCGCGGCGGCCGACTGCGCCGGCCGTGGTCCAAGCCGCGCCCAAAGCCAGGCGCCACGCCGGGTGGCGGCCGGGACACCGCCGACGAGTGACCTTCCTGCGCCGAACCGACCACCGGGCGGGCGCCCGGGTTGCGCGCGCCTCATTCTGCCGGTGCGAGGTGGACGGACCACCCCCGCACCGGAGGTGATGACGTGTCAGAAATGTTGCTGCGCCTGGTGTGTACGGCGGCGATGACCGCCTCGATCCTGCTTGTCCCGGCACCCGCGGTGGCCGTCCCGGATCCCGGCACCGACACCGGCACCAGCCCCAGCCCCAGCCCCAGCCCCAGCCCCAGCCCCAGCACCAGCACCAGCACCAGCACCAGCCCCAGCCCCAGCCCCAGCCCCAGCACCAGCCCCAGCACCAGCCCCAGCACCAGCACCAGCACGACAGCGCAACCGAACGCCCGCCCGATCTCAGACCTCCTGACGGATCTTCAGCAACGCTACCGGGAGACCGAGCGGGCGACCGAGACCTACAACGCCACCTCCGAGAAACTGAAGAAGCAGCAGGCCGAGGTCGCGCGGCTGGACGAGCACCTCGTCAGGACCCGGCTCGCCCTGCAGAGCAGCCGCGGACTGATCGGCCGGCTCGCCCGGCAGCAGTATCAGAGCAGCACGCAGATCTCCCCGTACGTACGCCTGCTGCTCGCCCGCGATCCGCAGCACGCACTCGACGAGGGCCATGTGATCGGGCAGTTGATGCGGGAGCGGGCCGAGAGCGTGCAGCAACTGGCCGGCACCGAGAGACAGGCCGACGAGCTGGCCCACCGGGCACGCAAGGCTCTCGACGACCAGCTCACCCTCTCCGACCAGCAGAAGAAGACACGGGACGACGTCGAGCGGCAGCTGAGGGACATCGAGAAGCTGCTCGCCTCGCTCAGCCCCGAACAGCTCGCCGCACTCGCCGAGTTCGAGAGGAACAGCACCGCCGCCGCACAGCAGACGTTCATGGCGTCCGGCGCCCTCGGCGCCGAGGGCCCGCCGTCCGCGCAGGGCGACCGGGCCCTGAAGTACGCCGTGGAACAGATCGGGAAGCCGTACCAGTGGGGCGCCGAGGGACCGACGGCATACGACTGCTCGGGGCTGACCTCGCAGTCCTGGCAACGCGCGGGGCGGGCCGTCCCCCGGACCAGCCAGGAGCAGTGGGCCGAGCTGCCGCATGTGCCGCTGAGGGATCTGCGGCCCGGCGACCTGGTGGTGTACTTCCCCGAGGCCACGCACGTGGCCCTGTACCTGGGCAAGGGGATGGTGGTCCAGGCACCGCGGCCGGGGACGAAGGTCAAGGTGTCCCCGATCGCGGCCAACCCCGTACTCGGAGCCGTACGCCCGGATCCCGGCGCACAGACCCTCAACCGCTACGCGCCGCCGACGCTTCCCCCCGCCGCCCCGGGCGGCTCCGGTGAGGGCTACGGGAGGCTGCCACCCGCGACCGTGGCGAGGTAGGCCTCTGTCTTCTCCGGCTCGGAACCGTGGCTGCCGTGTCGGCCACGCACACTTCGTCACCGATGAACAGGCTTGCCGACCCGGGCAGGGATCAACGCGACGTCAGTTCCTGTTCGGCCCAAACGATTTTGCCTCCGGTTGTGTAGCGGGTGCCCCGTCGGTGGGTCAGCTGGGCGACGAGCCACAGGCCGCGGCCGTTCTCGTCGCTGGTCCGGGCATGGCGCAGGCGTGGGAGGGCGTTGCTCGTGCCGTGGACTTCGCAGGTCAGGACCTGGTGGCGGAGCAGGCGCAGGCGGATCGGGCCGGTGCCGTGGCGGATGGCGTTGGTGACGAGTTCGCTGACGATCAGCTCGGTGGTCGGTGCGAGATTCTGCAGTCCCCACGCGGCCAGTTGGCGGACGGCCAGGGACCGGGCGATGCCGACGAGGCTCGGATCGGCGCTCAGCTCCCAGGAGGCGACGTCGCCCGGTCCGAGGGTACGGGTCCGGGCGAGGAGCAGGGTGGCGTCGTCGAACGGCGCTCGGGGCGCCAGGGTGTCGACCACGGACGCGCAGAGCTGGTCCATCGGTCGTCCGGGCTGCGCCAGGGCGGCGCTCAGGCGCTCCATCCCGACGTCGATGTCCTGGTCGCGACTCTCCACCAGGCCGTCGGTGTAGAAGGCGAGCACGCTGGCCTCGGGCAGTTCCATCTCGACGGCCTCGAAGGGAACCAGACCGAGGCCGAGCGGGGTTCCTGGGGGAAGATCGGGAAAGCTGACGTGGCCGTGTGGGTCGATGATCGCGGGTGGGGGATGGCCCGCTGCCGCCATCGTGCAGCGCCGGGTCAGGGGGTCGTAGATCGCGTACAGGCAGGTGGCCCCGAGCACCGCTGCGGCAAGGGCCTCCTCGTCCTGGCTGTGTTCTTCCTCGGTGAGACGGATGACCAGGTCATCGAGCCGGGCGAGCAGTTCGTCGGGAGGCAGGTCCATGTCGGCCAGCGCATGGATGGCGGTGCGGACCCGTCCCATGGTCGCGGCGGCGTTGATGCCGTGACCGACCACGTCGCCGACGACCAGGGCGACCCGGGCGCTGGACAGCGGGATCACATCGAACCAGTCACCGCCGACGCCGTCATGGAGGTCGGCCGGCAGGTAGCGCGAGGCCACCTCGACGGCGGAGCCGCCCGTCAGGGAGCGCGGGAGCAGGTTGCGCTGAAGGGCGAGGGCCGTGGCGCGTACGCGCGCATACTGCCGGGAGTTGTCCAGGCAGAGCGCGGCCCGGTTGACGAGTTCCTCGGCCAGAAGCAGGTCGTCCTCCTCGAACGGCACCGGATCCTCCGTGCGCATGAACATCGCCACGCCCAGTACCGCGCCGCGCGCGTGGATCGGCACGGCCATCGCGGAGTGCATGCCGAACCGGAGGATCCTCTCCCTGCGTGCCGGGTCGTGGTCGAACCACGTGCCGGCGGACGAGTCCACGACCGGCTCCAGGAGCGACTTCCCGGAGGCCAGGACGCGGGTGTAGGGCGAGTCCGGTGGGACGTCGACCCTCTCCCCCCGCCCGAGGACGGCCTCCGGGACCCCGGGGCGGATCGATGCCAGGCCCGCGCGGCACAGCGTGGGGACACCGTGGCCCGTCGGCCCCAGCCGGGCCAGGGGCTCCTCACCCAGCGGAACCGATTCCGCCACATCGACACTGACGAAGTCGGCGATGAGTGGTACCGCGAGTTCGGCCAGTTCCTGCCCGGTCCGCATGACGTCCAGGGTGCTGCCGATACGCGTGCTGGCCTCGTTGAGGATCGCCAGACGCGCGCGCGCCCGCTCTCTGTCGGAGACATTCACCAACATGGTGCACACGCCGATCGCCTTGCCGTCCGCGTCCTCCAGACGGAAGAGCGAGGCCGAGTACGCGTGTTCGCGACGCCTGTCCCCAGGCAGCCGTAGCCGGTAGTGGAAGTCGATCACCGGGATGCCGCTGGCCAGCACCTGGCGCATCACTCTCTCGGCCGCCTGGGCCGCCTCGGCAAGGGGCAGCGCGTCCGTCAGCCTGCGGCCCAGCCGCTGTTCGCGCGGTACGCCGTCCTGGCGCGCCAGGGTGTCGTTCACCCAGGTGCAACGCAGGTCAAGGTCGCGGACGACGATCCCGACCGGCGCGCGGGTGAGAAGCGAGTCCAGCACCACTCCGTTGACCGCCCAGGAGGAGACCGCCGCCATGTCGGTTGCCGAGACCAGCCAGCGGGCGCCGCTGTCCCGCCCCGACAGGGCGCTGACCCGCAGGCTCAAGTCGAGCCTGCGGCCGTCGCGGTGCCGGACCGCCGCAAGGCCCGACCAGCCGCCCCGCGCCCGGCACCGCTGCGCCAATGCCGAAGCCTTTGCCAGATCCCCGGGCGGCAACAGCGACGAGGCGGGTGCGCCCACCACCTCCGCGGCAACGTAGCCGACCAGCCGCTGAGCGGCCCGAGTCCACCCGACCACCGTCCCCGCCGCGTCGAGCACGGCTATCGCGGCGCCGGTCATCTCTGAGGACCCGTGCGCGACCAGACCCTCAGAGCCGTCCATCGCAGTCATCCCATCTTCGAGATGCATGGCGGACGGCCGGGGTGATGTGGGGCGCGGCAAGCTGGTCGAGCCGAGCGACCACCACCACGCACTCTGAGCCCGTCACCGCGCCGGCCCGGCCTCCGTCGCCGGGCGTCCGTTCCCCGACAGAAGTCGAAAGCGCCGCACCGCCCCCACGGGCCGGCCGATCCGCCGTGGCGTGCACCAACCGTTCCGTAGCGCTCAGTGTCGGCGCCCACACCGACTCCGTCATCACGAAATCGGACAATAACAGGCAATCGGCGCATTACGAAATGATCATTTGATCCAGCTCGCGACATACCCGGCCTCCACAAGCGGAAGGCTGACATCCGACCGAGAAGCACTCAGCCATGCGACGCCGCCGCGCGACGCCACCCCGCCGCACCCGGGGCAGGGCGAGCGGAGAACCGTCACTCGCCGATCCTTGACGCAGCCAAGTGATCATCGCTCTACTTGAATGACATGAGCACTCTTGGTCATCGAACGGCGCGGGGCTGGGGGCGCATGGCCGATGGCCGCGGCAGTGCCCCCACCCGAACCTCGACGGCTGGTCCGAAGCCCGTCAGGCGCCGGCCACCGACGCCAGGTACGCCTCCGTCTTCTCCGGCTCATAGAAGAAGTTCTCGAAGTCGGCCGGGTCGTCGAAGCCGTTGGCGAAGCGGTCGGCGACCGGCTGGAACGCGCCCGCGGCGCCGATCAGGTTGAGGACGTGCTCCGGCGGCACGCCGAGCATCGCGTTCGTCCACTTGGTGACGTACTGGGCCACGTCCCAGTAGCGGTCGAAGGTCTGCTGCATCCAGGCCTCGTCGAACTCCTTGTCCCCGTGTTCGAGGATCGAGGCGAGGTAGGAGGCGGCGCACTTGGACGCCGAGTTGGAGCCCTGGCCGGTGATCGGGTCGTTCGCCACGACCACGTCGGCCACGCCCAGCACCAGACCGCCGCCGGGGAGACGGCCGATCGGGTTGCGGACGGTCGGCGCGTAGCGCCCCGACAGCGTGCCGTTCGCGTCGGTCAGCTCCACCTTGGTGGCCCGTGCGTACTCCCACGGCGTGAACCGCTCCATGAGTTCCAGGGTCAGGGAGAGGTGCTCCGCCGGGTCCTTGACGCCGTTGAAGACGTCCAGCGGGCCACCCGGGATGCCCTCCCAGAACAGGATGTCCGCGCGGCCGGAGTTCGTCAGGGTGGGCATGACGAAGAGCTCGCCGACACCGGGGACCAGGTTGCAGCGGACCGCGTCGTAGTCCGGGTGCTCCGGGCGGGGGCCGAGCCCGTGGACGTACGCCACCGCGAGGGCGCGCTGCGGCTCGCTGTACGGCGAGCGCGAGGCGTCACGGCCGAACATCGACACCAGCTCGCCCTTGCCCGCCGACACCAGCACCAGGTCGTAGGTGCGGGAGAAGTAGTCGAGGTCGGAGACCGCCGCGCCGTGGATGACCAGCTGGCCGCCGCGCTGCGCGAACGTCTCCATCCAGCCGGCCATCTTCACGCGCTGGTCCACGGACTGGGCGTACCCGTCGAGCTTCCCGACCCAGTCGATGACCCTCCCCGAGCTACCGCCGGGGGTATCCCCGGACTCCGGTCCGGCCACGGAAACGCCGAGCCCCTCGATCTTCGGGGCGTGGGACTCCCAGAAGTTCAGCTTCAGGTCGCGCTCGTGCTGCAGCGCCGTGTGGAACATGCACTGAGTCGACATGACCCGGCCGGTGCGGATCTCGTCCGCGGTCCGGTTGGACATCAGGGTGACCTCGTAGCCGTTCGACTGGAGGCCGAGGGCGAGCTGGAGTCCGGACTGACCGGCTCCCACGACGAGTATCTTCCGCATGCGGGTGGTGCTCCTAACAGGACTACTCGGGGGTGACGTCGAGCGCGTGGCCGACGAGGGCCAGGAGGGTCTCGATCACCGAGATCCGGCGGCGCGCGTCCATGATCATGACAGGTATGTGTGCGGGGATCGTGAGGGCCTCGCGCACATCGTCGGGTTCGAACCGCTCGCTGCCGTCGAAGTGGTTGACCGCCACCAGGTAGGGCAGGCCGCTGCTCTCGAAGTAGTCGAGCGCCGGGAAGCAGTCCGCGAGCCGCCGGGTGTCGGCCATGACCACCGCACCGATCGCGCCGCGCACCAGGTCGTCCCACATGAACCAGAACCGCTGCTGCCCCGGCGTGCCGAAGAGGTAGAGCACCAGGTCGTCGTCGAGTGTGATGCGGCCGAAGTCCATGGCCACCGTGGTGGTGAGCTTCTCGGGCGTCCCGGTGAGGTCGTCGGTTTCCTCGCTGGCCTCGGTCATCAGCGCCTCCGTCTGAAGGGGCGTGATCTCCGAGACGGCGGTCACCAGGGTGGTCTTGCCCACGCCGAACCCGCCCGCCACCACGATCTTCGTGGCGATCGGGGCGCGCGTACGGTCCGTCTGCCAGGCCTGTAGTTGCTCCTCTCCATCGAGGAGCGGGGAGACGCCCGGGGAGGCGTCAGAGACGACGGAGTCCACTCAGCACCCTTTCCAGCAGAGCGCGGTCCGGCTGTCCCGGGCCGTGACCGGTTCCGTACACACGGATCTTTCCCTGGTCCGCAAGGTCGCTGAGGAGCACGCGGACCACCCCGAGCGGCATCCTCAGCAGCGCCGCGATCTCGGCCACCGTGCGCATACGACGGCAGAGTTCGACGATGGCCCGCATCTCGGGCATCACCCGGGTGGCCAGTGAACCATTCGTCAGTTCGCGCCGATCCTCGGGGGCGTCCAATGCGGCCACGAAGGTCTCGACGAGCAGGACGTGGCCGAAGCGGGTGCGTCCGCCGGTGAGCGAATAGGGGCGCACACGGGCGGGTTTGCGCTCGCCGCCGCGGACGGGAAGCTTCTTCGGTGTGCTGCTCATCGGGCGCTCCCTGCCGATTCGGCCTCCAGCGATTTACGCAGTTCGCTGCGGAGTTCGGGGGTCAGGACATGTCCGGCGCGGCCGACGAAGAGGGCCATGTGGTAGGCCACCACGCTCATGTCGCAGTCCGCGGAGCCGTGCACGCCGAGCAGCGAGCCGTCGCTGATGGACATGACGAAGAGGCTGCCCTCGTCCATCGCGACCATCGTGTTCTTGACGCGGCCGGAGTCCATCAGCTTCGCGGCACCGATGGTGAGGCTGCCGATGCCGGAGATGACGGTGGCGAGGTCGGCGGAGGACCCCCTGGGGCCGCTGGGCTTCCCGTCCCGGCCCGCGCGGGCCTCCGCGTTCCGGCCGGGGTCGGAGGAGAGCAGGAGCAGGCCGTCGGAGGAGACCACCGCGACCGACAGCAGTCCCGGCACCTCCTCGACGAGGTTCGTCAGCAGCCAGTGCAGGTTGCGTGCCTCACTGCTCAGTCCGAAGGTACTGGGCGCGGTCAACTGCTTGCCTCCTCGACTGTGCCCCCCGATGGTTCTACGTCGTGTGCCGTGCCGGGTGTTGCGTGCTGCGGTGGTGCCGTGGACCGGTGCGTGGGTGCCGTCGTCTCCCCCGTCCGCTCGGCGATCTCCGCCTCGACGTGGCGGTAGCCCTCCTTGGCGCCGCGGTGGAACCCGCCGAGCCTGCGGCGCAGCGCCTCGGCGTCCACACCGCCGGCGCGCGGCCGGGGGGCCGGGGCGGGCGCGGAGATCTTCGGGGTGCGCTTGGGGAGGCCCTTGGCGGTGAGCCGGGGCGTCTCGGGCTCCTGGGGCGCCTGGGGCTCTGCCTCGGACTCCTGCGGCGCGGGGGTGGGCCGCGCCTCGCCCTCGTCGGCGGTGCGTTCGTGGGCGTCGGGGCCTATGGCGTACGGGTCGATGGCATAGGGGTCGGCCGACTTCTGCGCGGGGATGTCGGCGGCGGGAGCGGGGGCGGGCTCCTCCACCCGGGGCCACGGGAGGAACAGTTCCATCGTGGTGTCGGGGCCGGCCTCGGCGACGGCGGGCTCCGGCACGGACACCGCGGGCGCCCCGGCGGGCTCGCCGTGCGGTGCAAAGCCGCCGTCCCGTACGGGCCCGTCCTCGCTCACGGCGCCTTCGTCCCGTACACCCCACTCCTCTCGTACGGCGCCCTCGCCCCGTACGGGCTCGCGCGGATCCTCGCTCTCCTGGCGCTCCCGCACGGCCTGTTCCGCCGCCGCGATCAGCGGGTCCTCGTCGCCCTCGGGCTCCTGGACGGGCAGCCTCGGACGGCTGCTGAGGACGTTCGAGTTGGCCTCCGCGTCGGCGCCCGGCAGGGACATGGCGTGCGCACCGCCCGCCGCCGTGCTCGCGGCGGGCACGGCGGCCGCCGGCGCCCCGGCGAGCAGGGGCTTGGGCAGGACCACGACCGCCGCGACACCTCCCTGCTTCTGCTCCCGCAGCTGGACGCGGACACCGTGCCGGTGGGCGAGGCGGGCCACCACGTACAGGCCGAGCCCGAGGCCCTCGCCGCTCTCCTGGTCGTACGGGTCGTTCGGGTCGAAGTCGGCGAGCCTGGCGTTGAGCCGGCTCATCCGCTCGGCGGTCATGCCGATGCCCTCGTCCTGGACGGAGAGCATCACCTCGCCGCTCTCCAGGAGCCAGCCCGAGACCTCGACGGCGACGTCCGGCGGCGAGAAGGATGTGGCGTTCTCCAGGAGTTCGGCCACGAGGTGCGAGAGGTCGTCGGCGGCGAAGCCCGCGACGTGCCCGTGCGGCGGCAGCGCGGCGATGCGGACGCGCTCGTACCGCTCGACCTCGCTGACCGCGGCGCGCACGACGTCGACGAGCGGCACGGGCCCGGCGTGCTGCTGGACGTGCTCGGTGCCGGCCAGGACGAGGAGGTTCTCGCTGTGGCGGCGCATGACCGTGGCGAAGTGGTCGAGCTTGAAGAGCGTGGAGAGCCGCTCCGGGTCCTGCTCGCGCTCCTCCAGGCCCTCGATGACGGTGAGCTGGCGCTCGACCAGACCGAGAGTGCGCAGGGCGAGGTTGACGAAGGTGGAGTGGATACCGTGCCGGACCTGCTCCAGTTGGACGGAGGCCTCGACGAGTTCGGTACGCAGCCTGGCGCGCTCGTCGGCCATCGTCTGGCGCTGGCCGACGAGGTGCTTGCGGTCGGCTTCCAGGGTGGCCAGACGCTCCTGAAGTGCGACGGCATGCGCGTGCAGGGCGTTGACGGAGCGGACGACCTGGGCGAACTCGTCGTTGCGCCCGGTGAACTTCACCGGTTCCTCGGTCGCCGGGTCGGCGGCCACCCGGGCCGAGCCGAGGCGGAGGACGGCGAGCGGGCGGGTGAGGCTGCGGGCCATGGCCATGGCGACGCCGACGGCGACGAGCATGAGCGCGCCGAGGACGGCGATGCGGATCTCCAGCGCGGTGACGTCGTCGTCGCGCAGCTGTGCGAGGTCCTTGCTGCGGCCCTCGTAGAGCGAGGACTCGACGCCCCGCATCAGGTCGACACGGGCGGAGAGGGCCGCGTCGACCTTCTTGGTGCTGTAGCCGAGCTCGCCCTCGGAGAGGGTGGGCTGGTCGGTGAGGGCCTTGAGGTACGTCTCGGCGGAGGTGACCTCGGGGCCGGTGATCGTGGAGTCGTAAGAGTTCTTGGCGGCGGCGGGCGCGTTGTCGCGGAAGTCGGCGACGGCCGCGTCGGAGCGCACGGCGGCCTGCTGGGCGGCGGCGGTGAGCGCGTCGCGCTGCTTGGTGTCGGCGGCCGAGGAGCTCGTGGTGGTGGTCGGCAGACCGGTGATCGGGTCGATGGTGGTCTGGGTGGTGCGCGGGATGCTCAGGGCCGCGAGGAGCAGTCCCCGGGCGGCGGCGGACTGCTGCACGGCGCTGTCGAGTTCGGCGAGCGCATAGGCCCCGGAACCCGCGCGGGGCGGTATCTTCCCGGCCAGCTGGTCGGCGAGGGCGTGCAGCTCGGTGATGGCGGCGGAGTACGCCTGATGCGCTTCGAGAGCGGTGCTCTTCCCGACGAGCGCCGCTCTCCGTACGGAGCCGACGTCGTCGAGGTCCTTGCGCAGCGCCGCCGGAATGTCGGGATCGGCGCGCAAGTCCTCGATCTCCCGGTCGACGCGGGCGCTCTGCTGCTCGGCGGGCACCGTGGACTTGGGGCGCGCGGCGGCCACCCATGAGGTGACCGCGTCGCGCTCGTCGGCCAGCGAGTGGGCGAGGGTGAGCGCGTCCTGCGTCTGCCCGGCGAGCGTCACCAGGTTCTGGGAGTCGTTGAGCGCGCCGGAGGCGGCGACGACGCCCGGCGTCCCGGCGCCGGCGATCGCGGCGGCGACCACGGCCACCGCGACGATGAGCCGGTTGCGCACATGGGCGGGACGGCCGCTGCCCGCGGACTCGGACGAGGCGTCCCGATCGGGGGTCGTCTGCTTGCCTGTGCGCCGAGGCCGCGTCTTCTGCACCGGTGCTCGCATTCCTGACTCGTGTACCCATGGGCCCGGGTGACGGTCCGTCAACTGGGACGTCGACCCGGTACGACGGCTTCCGACCCTCCCAGTGCCGGTGGGCAGAGGTCTCGCTTCGCCTGCCCCGCCACCCGAAGGAGTGAACCTCGGCGAGGAGTTGGCGGGCAAGTTCCTCCGGCCCTTGCGGGGGACTTGCCCGGTGGGCCGGTTGGACGTCGGCGGCGCACTTTGGCAATATTCGCCACCACGCTTCACCGGAGTCGATCATTCCGTACCAAACCAGGCGCCTGACCTGGTCGATCGCACCGATTCGACGACCGTTGCCAGCCTTTCGTGGACCTTGTGAAGGGCTCGTGCAGACTGGCCGGATGCGTACTGAACTGATTTCCGAGCCCGGCGACCCGACCCGCCCCAATGAGGACTTCGCCGCGCTCGCCCTTCCGGCCTCAGGACGGGGCGGGGCGCTGGTCGTCCTGGACGGAGTGACTCCACCGCGGAGTGACGACGGCTGTCTTCATTCCGTCCACTGGTTCTGCGCACGGCTCGGTGGAGCACTGACCGAACTGTCCGGTTCCCGCCGGGATCTGACTCTGTCGGAGGTCCTTTCGCACGCCATCCTCCGCACCGCCGGGACCCATGCGGCCACCTGTGACCTTTCTCACCCGCGCACTCCTCAGGCGACCGTGGTCCTCGCCCGCTGGTCCGAGGCCACGGTGGAGTATCTGGTCCTCTCGGACTCGGCCCTGCTGACCGAGGCACCTGACGGCACGGTCACCGCCCTCCTGGACGACCGCCTCGCCCGCATACCGCGCGCGAGTCTTGCGACGGACGCGGTCGCGGACACCACTGTCCGCAACAAGGAGGGCGGCTTCTTCACGGCGGCCGCGGACCCGTCGGTTGCGGCCCGCGCCGTCACCGGCGAACTGCCGCGCGCGGCGGTGCGCACGCTCACGGCCCTGACGGACGGCGCGACCCGATGGACGGAGAAGTTCCGCCAGGGCGACTGGGCCGACCTGTTCACCTTCGTGCGCAAGGAGGGGGCGACGGCACTGGTGGAGCGGGTACGGGCCCTGGAGACCGCCGACCGCGAAGAGCGGACGTACCTGCGGCACAGCAAGACGCACGACGACGCGACGGTGGTGTACGTGGAGCTGTGAGGGACGCCGGCCGGGCGTCCTACTTCTCCATGCTCCGGTTCAACTGGTTGAGCAGGCGTGCCAGTTCGGCCACCTCGCGCCGGTCCCAGTGAGAGAGCTCGCTCACATACCGCGCACGGCGCGCCTCGCGCACCTTCCCGACGCGGCTGCGCCCCTCCTCGGTGAGGTGGACCAGCCATGCCCGGCCGTCCGCCGGGTCCGGCTCGCGGGCCACCAGGCCCAGCTCCTCCAGGGCGCGCAGCTGACGGGACATGGTGGCCTTGCCGACGCCGATGTAGGCCGCGAGTTCCGTCGCGCGCTGACGGCCGTACTCGTCCAGGCGTACCAGGAGGCCGTACGCCGCGGGCTCCAGGTCCGGGTGCACCTCGCGCGCCATCTCGCCCTGGTTGGCCCGGGCCCGCCGAAGGAACACCGTCAGCTCGCGCTCCAAGGACAGGAATTCCCGGTCCGCGCCGCTCCGGTCCACACCACTGCCCGACGCGCCGGATTCGCCCGTACGCCCCTCGCCGTTTCCGCCCTCGTGCACGTCAGCACCCCTGCCCGGTTTCCCGTTCCTGAAAGTTTCTGCCAAACGTCGTCATTGCCGCAGCTCTGTCAGTATTTCGCAGGCTTAGACCAACGGCGTCCTCCGACCCCCCTTCCCAGCACGCGGTCTACGTGCGTAGCTTCTTCACCAGGCAATCTCCTGGCATGCTCACGCCACCACAGGGGCGACGAGGCCCCGTACCCCACCACCCGGCACGGAGCATGCCCGAGCACGTCCCCCCACCGAGCTCAACCGAGTCACTCGGAGGCACGTATGCCCGTGCACAGACCCGGACCGGTCCGGCGCCCGCGCCTGTTCTCGGTCGGAATCCTGCTCGCCGCCTTGTCTCTCCTGTTCACCCTCCCGGCCCACGCCGCCGGCACACCCGCCCGTGGCACCGCGTACATGGGTATGGGCGTCCTGGCACACGACGGCCGGAACGGCACGCCCAGCAGCGGTGACGCCACGCAGACGGAAGGTGTGGACGTCTCCGGCTACCAGGGCAACGTCGCCTGGACGACCCTGTGGAACAGCGGGGTCAGATGGGCCTACACCAAGGCGACGGAGGGGACGTACTACACGAACCCCTACTTCGCCCAGCAGTACAACGGCTCGTACAACGTCGGCATGATCCGCGGCGCCTACCACTTCGCCACCCCGGACACCACAAGCGGCGCCACCCAGGCCAACTACTTCGTCGACCACGGCGGCGGCTGGTCCAGGGACGGCAAGACGCTGCCCGGTGCGCTGGACATCGAGTGGAACCCGTACGGCGCCGCCTGCTACGGCAAGTCGGCCGGCGCGATGGTCAGCTGGATCGCCGACTTCCTGAACACCTACCGGGCCCGCACCGGCCGGGACGCCGTGATCTACACGGCCACCAGCTGGTGGACGCAGTGCACCGGCAACTACGGCGGCTTCGCCTCCGCCAACCCGCTGTGGATCGCCCGCTACGCCTCCGACCCGGGCACGCTGCCGGCCGGCTGGGCGTACTACACCATGTGGCAGTACACGTCGTCCGGCCCGACGGTCGGGGACCACGACAAGTTCAACGGGGCCTTGGACCGGGTGCAGGCGCTCGCCAACGGCTGACGAACGGCAGGCATGGCGAAGACCCGGGTCTCCCTCACGAAACCCGGGCCTTCCCTCATCCGGCCGCGTCCGTCACGCCGCCACCGGAACCTCCGGCGCCGCGCCGCTCGTGGCCGGTGCCAGCGCCAGCTCCAGGACCTGGCGGACGTCCGTGACGGCGTGGACGTCCAGCTTGTCCAGCACCTCGGCCGGGACGTCGTCCAGGTCGGGCTCGTTGCGCTTCGGGATGACGACGGTCGTCACACCCGCCCGGTGCGCGGCGAGCAGCTTCTGCTTCACCCCGCCGATGGGCAGGACGCGGCCGGTCAGCGAGACCTCACCCGTCATCGCCACGTCCGTACGGACCAGACGGCCCGACAGGAGCGAGGCCAGCGCGGTCGTCATCGTGACGCCCGCGCTCGGGCCGTCCTTGGGGACCGCGCCCGCCGGGAAGTGGATGT
This sequence comes from Streptomyces sp. NPDC022910, assembly GCF_055561075.1. Classification (NCBI taxonomy): domain Bacteria; kingdom Bacillati; phylum Actinomycetota; class Actinomycetes; order Kitasatosporales; family Streptomycetaceae; genus Streptomyces; species Streptomyces sp. NPDC022910. The sequence goes on along the minus strand of NZ_JBVHHL010000037.1, from coordinate 43,055 downwards.
GCACACCCCGGTCCTTCAGGTCGCCGACCGGCAGCTCCAGTTCGGCGCCGTGGGAGCGCAGGAAGCTCAGCGCGATCTGCGCCGACTCCTTCATCACGTCCCCGAGCTGACCGGTGAGGGTCAGGCCCGCCGCGCCCGTCTCCGGGTCGGCCAGCGACGCCTCCACGTAGAGGACGTCACCGCCGGCACCGGTGACCGCGAGACCGGTCGCCACGCCGGGGACGGCCGTACGCCGCTCGGCCGGGTCCTGGGCGGACTCGGGCACGTGGTGCGGACGCCCGATCAGGGCGCGCAGGTCCTCGTCCCGGACCGTGAAGGGCAGCTCCTTCGCGCCCAGTTCGTGCTGGGCCGCGACCTTGCGCAGCAGACGCGCGATCGACCGCTCCAGGTTCCGTACGCCCGCCTCCCGGGTGTACTCGCCGGCGAGCTTGCGCAGCGCGCTCTCGTCGAGCGTGACCTCGTCCTTGTTCAGACCGGCTCGCTCCAGCTGGCGCGGGAGCAGGTGGTCGCGGGCGATGACGACCTTCTCGTCCTCGGTGTAGCCGTCCAGGCGGACCAGCTCCATACGGTCGAGCAGAGCCTCCGGGATGGCTTCGAGGACGTTCGCCGTCGCGAGGAACACGACGTCGGAAAGGTCGAGTTCGACCTCCAGGTAGTGGTCACGGAAGGTGTGGTTCTGCGCCGGGTCCAGGACTTCGAGGAGGGCGGCCGCCGGGTCGCCCCGGAAGTCGGAGCCCACCTTGTCGATCTCGTCGAGCAGGACGACCGGGTTCATCGAACCGGCCTCCTTGATGGCGCGGACGATACGGCCGGGCAGGGCGCCGACGTACGTACGCCGGTGGCCGCGGATCTCGGCCTCGTCGCGCACGCCGCCGAGCGCGACCCGGACGAACTTCCGTCCCATGGCGTGCGCGACCGACTCGCCGAGGCTCGTCTTGCCCACGCCGGGCGGGCCGACGAGCGCGAGAACGGCACCCCCGCGCCGCCCGCCGACCACTCCGAGACCCCGGTCGGCGCGCCGCTTGCGCACCGCCAGGTACTCCGTGATCCGCTCCTTCACGTCCTCCAGGCCCGCGTGCTCGGCGTCGAGGACGGCCTTGGCGCCGCGGATGTCGTACGCGTCCTCGGTGCGCTCGTTCCACGGCAGTTCGAGCACGGTGTCCAGCCAGGTGCGGATCCACGACCCCTCGGGCGACTGGTCGCTCGCCCGCTCCAGCTTGTCGACCTCTTTGAGGGCAGCCTCACGGACCTTCTCGGGCAGGTCGGCGGCCTCGACGCGCGCCCGGTAGTCGTCGGACTCCTCGCCTTCCTTGGCGTCGCCGTTCAGCTCGCGCAGTTCCTTGCGAACGGCTTCCAGCTGACGGCGCAGCAGGAACTCGCGCTGCTGCTTGTCGACGCCTTCCTGGACGTCCTTGGCGATGGACTCGGCGACGTCCTGCTCGGCGAGGTGGTCGCGCAGCTGCTGGGTGGCGAGCTTCAGCCGGGCGACCGGGTCGGCCGTCTCCAGCAGCTCCACCTTCTGCTCGGTGGTCAGGAAGGGTGAGTAGCCGGAGTTGTCGGCGAGCGCGGAGACGTCGTCGATCGCCTGGACGCGGTCCACCACCTGCCAGGCGCCGCGCTTCTTCAGCCAGTTGGTGGCGAGGGCCTTGTACTCCTTGACCAGTTCGGCGACGTGTCCGGGCTGGGGGTCGGGAACGCTCTCGTCGATCCTCGTACCCTCCACCCACAACGCCGCACCCGGCCCGGTGGTGCCGGCGCCGATCTTCACACGGCCGCGGCCGCGGATCAGGGCGCCCGGATCACCGTCGGCCAGCCGGCCGACCTGCTCGACCGTGCCGAGCACGCCGGTGCTCGCGTAGGTCCCGTCGATGCGCGGTACCAGCAGAACCCGGGGCTTCCCGGGCTCCGACCTGGCGGCGGCCTGCGCGGCCTCCACCGCCGCGCGCACCTCGGAATCGCTCAGGTCCAGTGGAACCACCATTCCGGGCAGCACGACCTCGTCGTCGAGCGGCAGCACGGGCAGGGTGAGCGGTGTGGACGTCGAAGCCATGATCTCCCCTTCGGCAGTCAAGTTGAGCTATGCGGACTCAATGCCCGGCAGGATTCGATTGTTCCCCAGGGGGTGTTCGCCCTGAGCGATCACGTCGGCGGGCTCCGTGAGCGGCCGTCGGCTCCGTGGGCGTCCGCCGGCTCCATGGGCGTCCGCCGTCGGAAAGCGGTTGCCCCGTCCCGAGCCGATCCCCCTACGGTCACGCCATGACGGAAACGGAGATACTGCTCGCCGCCTATGACGACCAGATGCGCGGCGCCCCGCCCACCCCGCCGGCGGGTGTCACCTATGAGTACGACGGCCCGCTGCTGCGGATCGTCGGTCAGCCCCGAGGGCTCGTCAGCGGGCCGCGTGACCTGGGGATCCGCGGGGCGGAGCTGGACCGGTTGATCGCCCGGCAGCGCGACCGCTTCGCCGCCCGGGGCGAGGCGCTGGAGTGGAAGACGCGCGGGCACGACACCCCGGCCGACCTCGTCGACCGGCTGCGCGCCGCGGGCTTCGTGCCCGAGGACCGGGAGACGGTGGTCATCGGGCACGCCGAGGAGATGGCCGGACGACGGTCCGACCTCCCGGAGGGCGTCGGGCTGCGGCGCGTCACGGCCGAGGCGGACATGCGCCGCATCGCCGCCATGGAGTCGGCCGTCTGGGGGCAGGACTGGAGCTGGCTCGCCGACGATCTGAGCGGCCGGGTCGCCGCCGCGCCGGACGAGATCGCGGTCCATGTCGCCGAAGCGGACGGGGAGGTCGTCTCGGCGGCCTGGCTGGTCTTCCGCGAGGGGACTGAGTTCGCGAGCCTGTGGGGCGGCTCGACGCTGGCCCGGTGGCGGGGCAAGGGTGTCTACCGGGCCCTGGTCGCGGTGCGCGCCGCCCTCGCCGCGGAACGCGGCGTCCGCTATCTCCAGGTGGACGCGTCCGACGACAGCGCGCCGATCCTGCGCCGTCTGGGCTTCCGGGCGGTGACCACGACGACGCCGTACGTGTGGACGCCGCCGGAGCGCTGAACGAACCGCCCGACCGGCGGCCGGCGTTACCGGACCGGCGCCGGAACGGTCTCCGGGGCCGTGCGCCGCCACCGCCGTACCAGCGGCCACGTCCCGATGCCGATCACCAGGGACAGCAGGTGGCCCCAGTCGCTCAGGGGGTCCGTGAACTCGACCAGGTCCTGGAGCAGTATGCCGCCGAACACGATGAGCACCGTCCAGCGCAGCCACGGTCGCAGCAGGCCCGCAAGCGCGCCGACGCTCGCCGCGACACCGAAACTGATGCCGTAGTCGAGGCGGTGCAGGGAGCTGTTCGGCAGGCCGCCGACCAGGACCGAGACACCGACCGGAACCTCGGTGGCCAGGGTCGCGAGCACATGCCCGAGCAGGAAGACGACGGCCGTGCGCCGCCCGCCTATGCGCCGCTCCAGCGCTGTGAGCGCCAGCAGGAAGACGAGTGCGTACGACGACGTGATCCCGCCCGCGATCCACAGCGCGCTGGCGACCAGCACCAGCGCCGGGGTCCGCATCAGATGGGCGACGTCGGTGCTGGACTGCTGGTAGAGGGTGTGCACCAGGGACGGGGCGGCGTACGCGGCGAACAAGGACGTCACGACGAGGACGGCGGCGTAGCCGAAGGTGAAGGGCGTGCCGGTGGGGGTCGGCAGGAGCAGCCAGGGGCGCAGGACCGCCTTCCGCGCCGGGGGCGCGGGCACGGAGGCGGGAGGGGCGGCGGGCAGGGGTGCCGTGCGCTGGCGCGGCATGCCGTCCAGGAGTGGCGCGCCCGTCTCGGGGGCCGTGAACATGGCGTCAGCCGCCGAGACCGTACGTTCCAAGGCGCGGCGCTCCTTCCGTCACGCACCACCCTTGGCGCCCCGCGGGTCGCTGTCTATGACCGACGCCACCAGAGAGGCGATTCACAGCAACTTCTCAGGCGTTTTGAGCGTCCGGGGCGGACATACAAGCGGATGTTCGCTCGCTGTTCACGCATGGCGGAACGTCAGCTTCCGGGCTGCGGCGCGCCGGGACGGCAGACGACGGTTCACGGTGCAGCGGACGGAAAAGCCGAAGGCGCGCCCACGGACGCGGAAAACCCCTCGTCTCCGGCGGCCTCCGTCACCAGAATGTGGCCCATGCCTCATCCGTACGACACCTACGACGCCCCGGAAGTCCTGGACCGGCGGGAGGGCCCCCATGGCGAGGTCGTCCTGCGACGCCACGGTGAGCTGCTGCAGATCATCGCCAACGGCTGCTTTCTGATGGACACCTCCGACGGGCGCTCGGAGCGGCTGCTGGTCGACGTCGCGTACGACGCCCTGGACGGGCGCCCGGGGCCGGACGTGCTGATCGGCGGGCTCGGCGTCGGCTTCTCGCTCGCACACGCCGCCGCGGACGGACGCTGGGGAGGGATCACCGTCGTCGAAAGGGAGCAGGCCGTCATCGACTGGCACCTCGACGGCCCGCTGTCCGTGCTGTCCGCGGACGCGCTCGCCGACCGGCGCACCCGCGTCCTGGCCGCCGATCTCGTCGCTTACGTCAATGAGACATCGGACACGTACGACGCTCTGTGCCTCGACATCGACAACGGGCCCGGCTGGACCGTCACGGACGACAACGACAGCCTGTACTCGGCGGCCGGACTGGCAAGCTGCGCACGGGTGTTGAGGCCCGGCGGGGTACTCGCGGTGTGGTCGGCGCAGCCCTCTCCGGATTTTGAAGGAACCCTCAGGAATGCCGGGTTCCAGCAGGTGCGTACCGAAGAGGTCCACGTTGCCCGGGGCGTTCCCGACGTCGTGCACCTCGCTGTCAGACCTGGATAGCCGACCGGCGGTAACTCCCCGTACGCTGCTTCCCTGACGCGGATCATTCAAGCGTCAAACGCAGTCATGGGATCACCCCACGGATTCCGGAAAGCAACCCCAGGGGCGGGCGATGGAGCAGACACACACCTCGCACAACGGCACGACGGCGACCCCCGGCGCTCAACGGCGGGTTCTGGTGGTCGAGGACGACCCGACGATCGTCGACGCCATCGCCGCCCGCTTGCGCGCCGAGGGATTCCTCGTGCAAACGGCAGGCGACGGTCCGGCGGCGGTCGACACGGCCGAGGCATGGCAGCCGGACCTGCTGATCCTCGACATCATGCTGCCCGGCTTCGACGGCCTGGAGGTCTGCCGCCGCGTGCAGGCACAGCGCCCGGTGCCGGTGCTGATGCTCACCGCGCGCGACGACGAGACGGACATGCTGGTCGGGCTCGGCGTCGGCGCCGACGACTACATGACCAAGCCGTTCTCGATGCGTGAGCTGGCGGCGCGCGTCCACGTGCTGCTGCGCCGGGTGGAGCGGGCCGCGCTGGCCGCCGCGACGCCGCGCAGCGGCATCCTGCGCCTCGGCGAGCTGGAGATCGACCACGCGCAGCGCCGGGTCCGGGTGCGCAGCGAGGACGTCCACCTCACACCCACCGAGTTCGACCTGCTCGTGTGCCTGGCGAACACACCGCGCGCCGTCCTCTCCCGCGAGCAGCTGCTCGCGGAGGTGTGGGACTGGGCCGACGCCTCCGGCACCCGCACCGTGGACAGCCACATCAAGGCCCTGCGACGGAAGATCGGCGCGGAGCGCATCCGTACCGTGCACGGCGTCGGCTACGCGCTGGAGACCCCGACGCCATGAGCGGCGGGCCGCCCGCGCGCAGAAGCCCCGGAGAGCCCTGGGGCGGCGTACGCCCGTTCTCGGTCAAGACCAAGCTGGGCGCGCTGGTCGTCATCTCGGTGCTGATCACCACGGGTCTGTCGATGATCGCGGTGCACACCAAGACGGAGCTGCGCTTCATCACGGTCTTCTCGATGATCGCCACGCTGCTGATAACACAGTTCGTGGCACATTCGCTGACCGCGCCACTGGACGAGATGAACGCGGTGGCGCGCTCCCTCTCACAGGGCGACTACACCCGTCGGGTGCGTGACCACCGCCGGGACGAGCTGGGCGACCTGGCTCACACGATCAACCTGATGGCCGACGATCTGGAGGCCCAGGACCGCCAGCGCAAGGAGCTGGTGGCGAACGTCTCGCACGAGCTGCGCACGCCCATCGCAGGCCTGCGCGCGGTGCTGGAGAACATCGTGGACGGCATATCGGCCGCCGACCCCGAGACGATGCGCACGGCACTGAAGCAGACGGAGCGGCTCGGGCGTCTGGTGGAGACCCTGCTGGACCTCTCGCGCCTGGACAACGGTGTGGTCCCGCTGAAGAAGCGCCGCTTCGAGGTGTGGCCCTACCTCTCGGGTGTCCTCAAGGAGGCCCAGATGGTGTCCTCCGCCCGTGCGGGCATCGCCTCGGGCTCCGGCAGCCACACCCGTACGGACGTCCATCTGCACCTCGACGTCTCCCCGCCGGAGCTGACCGCGCACGCGGACCCGGAGCGCATCCATCAGGTCGTCGCCAACCTGATCGACAACGCGGTCAAGCACAGCCCTCCGCACGGCCGCGTCACAGTGAAGGCCCGGCGCGGCTCCGCCCCCGAGTCCCTGGAGCTGGAGGTGCTCGACGAGGGACCCGGCATCCCCAAGTCGGAGTGGCACCGGGTCTTCGAGCGCTTCAACCGCGGAGCGGTGAGCCGGCCGCACGGGCCGGGCAGCGACGGCGGCACCGGCCTGGGGCTGGCGATCGCCCGCTGGGCGGTGGACCTGCACGGTGGCCGGATCGGTGTGGCCGAATCCCCCCGCGGCTGCCGGATCCAGGTCACCCTTCCGGGAGAGTCGTCTCTGCCAAGTTGACGTAAAGTTCGAAGCCGAGCACCAAGATCCATGTGCGTCCCCGCTGACGGACACGTGTGATCAGGCAGAGGCCCGCGCGCTCCCCGGGCCGGGCCGGGGTCGTCGCACCCGCTTCAAACCGGAACCACGCTTGTTTCCCGCCATTTCCACGCCCGAAACACGCTTTCCGATGTGACTTACGCGACGATGAACCGGCCCGACCTGACCTTCACGGCCGGGGAGGCGTAGCCTTTATTCCCGCTGTCCAATCATCTTGTGAAGCGGAAGAGGGCGGTTGCCGCCGTGTCGCCACAGTCCCCCAGTAACTCGAGCTCCCCCAGCCTTCGGCCGGGAGGTGCCACCACGACCGACGACCAAGCCGGGAAGAACCCCGCGGCCGCGTTCGGTCCCAACGAGTGGCTCGTCGACGAGATCTATCAGCAGTACCTCCAGGACCCGAATTCGGTAGACCGCGCCTGGTGGGACTTCTTCGCCGACTACAAGCCGGGGGCCGCTGCCTCCTCGGCTCCGGCGGGTACCGCGGCCGCGGGGGCCGCGGAGACCACCGCGTCGGCCCAGGCCGCATCCACCGCCGCCGCGCCCACCGCCCGGGCCGCCGCCCCCGCGGCTCCCGCTGCACCGCAGGCCCCGGCCGCTCCGGCCGCCGCCCCGGCGAAGCCTGCCGCCGCGCCCGCGCCCGCCCCGGCCACGCCCGCGGCACCTGCCGCAGCGAAGCCCGCCGCGGCGCCTGCCAAGCCCAAGAAGGACGAGCCCGTGGCCCAGGCGCCCGTGGGTCCCGAGCTGGTGACCCTGCGCGGCCCCTCCGCCGCCGTCGCGAAGAACATGAACGCCTCGCTGGAGATCCCCACGGCCACGTCCGTGCGCGCGGTCCCGGTGAAGCTGCTCTTCGACAACCGCATCGTCATCAACAACCACCTCAAGCGCGCCCGGGGCGGGAAGATCTCCTTCACGCACCTGATCGGCTACGCGATGGTCCAGGCCATCAAGGCCATGCCGTCGATGAACTGGTCGTTCGCGCAGAAGGACGGCAAGCCCACCCTCGTCAAGCCGGAGCACGTCAACCTCGGCCTGGCCATCGACCTGGTCAAGCCGAACGGTGACCGCCAGCTCGTCGTCGCGGCGATCAGGAAGGCCGAGTCGCTGAACTTCTTCGAGTTCTGGCAGGCCTACGAGGACATCGTCCGCCGCGCCCGCGACGGCAAGCTGACGATGGACGACTTCACCGGCGTCACCGTCTCGCTGACCAACCCCGGCGGCCTCGGCACCGTCCACTCGGTCCCGCGTCTGATGCCCGGCCAGTCGGTGATCATGGGCGTCGGCTCGATGGACTACCCGGCGGAGTTCCAGGGCACCTCCCAGGACACCCTGAACAAGCTCGGCATCTCCAAGGTCATGACGCTCACGTCGACCTACGACCACCGGGTGATCCAGGGCGCCGCCTCCGGCGAGTTCCTGCGCGTCGTCGCCAACCTCCTCCTCGGCGAGAACGGCTTCTACGACGAGATCTTCGAGTCCCTGCGCATCCCGTACGAGCCGGTCCGCTGGCTCAAGGACATCGACGCCTCGCACGACGACGACGTCACCAAGGCCGCCCGCGTCTTCGAGCTGATCCACTCCTACCGGGTCCGCGGCCACGTCATGGCCGACACCGACCCGCTGGAGTACCGCCAGCGCAAGCACCCCGACCTGGACATCGTCGAGCACGGCCTCACCCTGTGGGACCTGGAGCGCGAGTTCGCCGTCGGCGGCTTCGCCGGCAAGTCGATGATGAAGCTGCGCGACATCCTCGGCGTGCTGCGCGACTCGTACTGCCGCACCACCGGCATCGAGTACATGCACATCCAGGACCCCAAGCAGCGCAAGTGGATCCAGGACCGCGTGGAACGCCCGCACTCCAAGCCGGAGCGCGAGGAGCAGCTGCGCATCCTGCGCCGCCTGAACGCGGCGGAGGCCTTCGAGACCTTCCTGCAGACCAAGTACGTCGGCCAGAAGCGCTTCTCCCTGGAGGGCGGCGAGTCGGTCATCCCGCTGCTCGACGCGGTGATCGACAGCGCGGCCGAGTCCCGCCTCGACGAGGTCGTCATCGGCATGGCCCACCGCGGCCGCCTGAACGTGCTGGCGAACATCGTCGGCAAGTCGTACGCGCAGATCTTCCGCGAGTTCGAGGGCAACCTCGACCCGAAGTCGATGCACGGCTCCGGCGACGTGAAGTACCACCTGGGCGCCGAGGGCACCTTCACCGGTCTCGACGGCGAGCAGATCAAGGTCTCCCTCGCCGCCAACCCGTCCCACCTGGAGACGGTCGACCCGGTCATCGAGGGCATCACCCGGGCCAAGCAGGACATCATCAACAAGGGCGGCACGGACTTCACGGTCCTGCCGGTGGCCATCCACGGCGACGCGGCCTTCGCGGGCCAGGGCGTGGTGGCCGAGACCCTGAACATGTCGCAGCTGCGCGGCTACCGCACGGGCGGCACGGTCCACATCGTCATCAACAACCAGGTCGGCTTCACCGCGGCCCCCGAGTCCTCGCGTTCCTCCATGTACGCGACGGACGTGGCCCGCATGATCGAGGCCCCGATCTTCCACGTGAACGGCGACGACCCGGAGGCCGTGGTCCGCGTCGCACGGCTGGCCTTCGAGTTCCGCCAGGCGTTCAACAAGGACGTGGTGATCGACCTCATCTGCTACCGCCGCCGCGGTCACAACGAGTCGGACAACCCGGCGTTCACGCAGCCGCTGATGTACGACCTGATCGACAAGAAGCGCTCGGTGCGCAAGCTGTACACCGAGTCGCTGATCGGCCGGGGCGACATCACGCTGGAAGAGGCCGAGCAGGCGCTGCAGGACTACCAGGGCCAGCTGGAGAAGGTCTTCACGGAGGTCCGCGAGGCCACGTCGCAGCCGGCCTCGGCCGCGTCGCAGGAGCCGCAGGACGGCTTCCCGGTCGCGGTCGGCACGGCCATCTCCTCGGAGGTCGTCAAGCGCATCGCCGAGTCCCAGGTCAACATCCCCGACCACTTCACCGTCCACCCGCGTCTGCTGCCGCAGCTGCAGCGCCGGGCGGCAATGGTCGAGGACGGCACGATCGACTGGGGCATGGGCGAGACCCTGGCCATCGGCTCGCTGCTCCTCGAGGGCACGCCGGTCCGCCTCTCCGGCCAGGACTCCCGCCGCGGCACCTTCGGCCAGCGCCACGCGGTACTGATCGACCGCGAGACGGGCGAGGACTACACCCCGCTGCAGTACCTGTCGGAGGACCAGGCGCGCTACAACGTCTACGACTCCCTGCTGTCCGAGTATGCGGTCATGGGCTTCGAGTACGGCTACTCGCTGGCCCGCCCCGACGCGCTCGTGATGTGGGAGGCGCAGTTCGGCGACTTCGTCAACGGCGCGCAGAGCGTCGTCGACGAGTACATCTCGGCGGCGGAACAGAAGTGGGGCCAGACGTCGGGCGTCACGCTCCTGCTCCCGCACGGCTACGAGGGTCAGGGCCCGGACCACTCCTCGGCCCGCCCGGAGCGGTTCCTGCAGCTGTGCGCGCAGAACAACATGACGGTCGCCATGCCGACGCTCCCGTCGAACTACTTCCACCTCCTGCGCTGGCAGGTGCACAACCCGCACCACAAGCCGCTGGTGGTCTTCACTCCGAAGTCGATGCTGCGCCTCAAGGCCGCCGCATCGAAGGCCGAGGAGTTCACGACGGGCCAGTTCCGCCCGGTCATCGGCGACGCGTCGGTGGATCCGGCCGCGGTCCGCAAGGTCGTCTTCACCGCGGGCAAGGTCTACTACGACCTCGAGGCGGAGCGCCGGAAGCGCGGCGTGACCGACACGGCGATCATCCGCCTCGAGCGCCTGTACCCGCTGCCGGGCGCGGAGCTCCAGGCGGAGATCAAGAAGTACCCGAACGCGGAGAAGTACCTGTGGGCCCAGGAGGAGCCGGCGAACCAGGGCGCATGGCCGTTCATCGCCCTGAACCTCATCGACCACCTGGACCTGGCGGTCGGCGCGGACATCCCGCCCGGCGAGCGCCTGCGCCGCATCTCCCGCCCGCACAGCTCGTCGCCGGCGGTGGGCTCGGCGAAGCGGCACCAGGCGGAGCAGGAGCAGCTGGTGCGTGAGGTGTTCGAGGCGTGAGCCTCTGACCCCCTGCAAAGGGCCCGGACGCGGGATTTTCTCCCGGGTCCGGGCCCTTTGGCGTGCCGCTGCGGGAACACCTCGGGCGCACCGGTTCGGTGCACCGCGCTCAGATGGACTGGGGCTCGAAGTCCCAGAAGGGGCGGTTACGGGAACGGGCCGAGACCGTGTGGACGTGCTGCGGCCCGAGGGTGGCGGCCAGGTCCGCCAAAGCCTCCTGTTCCAGCTTCTCGGCCTGCTGTCGGTCCCGCAGACCACGGAGGTCGGCGGCCTGGGCGATACGGGCGGAGAGGGTCAGCGGGTGCGTGCGGCCGAGTACCTCCGCAGCGCGGGCGGCGGTGACCGTGCTCAGTTCGGCCGCCGACTCCGGGTCACCGACGAGGTTGCGCAGGGCCGAGGCGTTGATGGCACAGCCCAAGGTCCAGGGGTGGTTCTCGCCCACGGCCGCGGTCATGTCCGTCAGTGCCTGCTCGACGAGCACATGGGCGTGGTCGCGCTCGCCCACGCCGCGGAGGACCAGCGCGTGGTTGGCACGGGTTCCGGCGATGAAGGGGTGCCCCTCGGCGAGCATCAACTCGTAGCGGGCGACGATGCCCTCACTGAGCTCCCGTGCCTGGTCGATGTCGCCGTGCTCGCGAGTGAAGCAACTCTGGCTGGTCGCGAAACTGAGCGTGTCCGGATCCGTTTCGCCCAGAACGCGCTCCGACCGCTCCAGCACACCGGCAAGGAGCGTCCCCGCCTTGTCACGTTCGCCGCTCCGGTAGTGGCACAGTGCAAGGTTGAGTTCGGCTCGCAGCGTGTACGGGTTGTTGGTGCCCATCACGAGGCGGTGCTCGCGCACGTTCTTCGCCTGGATCGACTCGGCCTCGCCGTACCGGCCCAGAAGACGCAGGACGGTGGCGTAGACCATCTCCGAGTAGAGCGTCCACGGGTGCCGGGCCCTCAGCAGCAGCCGCCGCGCCTCCAGAGTCCGGCGGTGGACGTCCAGGGCCTCTTCGTACCTGCCGAGCAACACCAGTGTCGCACCGAGGTTGTTCTGGGCGTTGAGCGTACGGGAGTCCTGCTCGCCGAGGAGCTCGCGATATGCCGTCAGAATCCACTGGGACAGTTCGAGCGCCTCGTCGTAGCGGCCCAGGCCTCGCAGATCGGCTGCGAGGCCGCCAGCCGCGCGGAGGTGTTCAAGGTCCTGCGGCCCACGTTCCGACCTGAGGTGCTCGACAGCGACACGTTCGATGGCCTCCGTACGACCGTAATCGCCGACCGCGCGCAGCAGGTTGGCATAGTGGTACGTCAGCTCCCAGATCCGGGGGTGGGTCTCCCCCAGCAATGACCGCCACGTCTCCAGGGCGCGTTCGCCGAGTTTGATTCCCGCCTGGTACTCGCCCGAGAAGAACATGTAGCGAAGGCAGTTGAAGACCAGGCGCTGAATGGCCGGGTCGGTGCTGTTGAGGACGTCCGCGTACTTCAGGTGCGGGACGATCTCCGCGTACACGGGCCACAGGTCCGGGTCCGTCGGCCTGCGTGGGTCCGCTGCCGCCAGTGCCTGGCGTACCACCTCGATGAACTCCTCGCGGTCCTCGTCCGGCATGTCCTTGCCGACGATCTGGTGCACCATGCGGTGCAGATACAACGACTCACCGGAGGCCGCCGCGTCGTCGGAGGTCGTGTCGTGGGACTCCAGGCGGACCACAGAGTACTGGCGCAGCTGGTTGATCGCCTTGTTCCAGAGAAGCGGGTCGTTGAGCAGCCCGGCGACCTGTTCGGGCAGCTCGTCGTGCGGCATCTCCTTGAGCAGTCGCACGGGGACGAATCCGGGCGCGAAGAACGTGCACAGGCGCAGCAGGTCCACGGACTCCGGGACCGTCTCGCGCAGCTTGTTCAGCAGTATCGACCACGCCGTCTGGAAAGCGATCGGGAAGTCCGCGGACACCTTGACCACATCCTGGTCGATGCCGCCCTCGAGGAGTGCGATGTAGTCCTCGACCGACAGGTCGGAGTCGTTGAGCCAGCCGGCCGTCTGGTCCAGCAGGAGCGGAAGGTCCTCGAGAGCCTCGGCGAGCTGGTCGGCCTCGGCGTCGGTCAGCCGCGGTGCGCGGCGGCGGATGAAGGCCACGGACTCGTAGCGTTCGTACACGGGCACTTCCAGCAGCTTGCTGTTGTGCTCGGTCCACTCCGGGTTCCGTGAAGTGATCAGAACATGTCCTGGGCCCGTCGGCACCAGGTCCCAGATCTGGTCCGGCTCGTCCGCTCCGTCCAGGACCAGCAGCCAGCGGGCGTACGGGTCGCCCCGGCGCAGCGAGTCGCGGACGGCGCGCAGGCGCTCGCCGTATTCCTGACCCGTCGACAGTCCCAGCTTCGGGGCGAGTTCCGCGAGGACGCGGCGGTAGCTGACTCTCTTCTCGGCGTTGACCCACCACACCACGTCGTACTCGGAGCCGAAGCGGTACACATACTCGGCGGCCAGCTGCGTCTTGCCGACGCCCGACATGCCGTGCAGCGCCACCACGCCCGCACCGGGCTCGGCGCTCTGGAGGAGGTGGTAGGCGTCGTTCAGCAGCGACTCCCGGCCGGTGAAGCGTGTGTTGCGGCGCGGGACCCCGCCCCAGACCTCGGGCATGGCCGCGGGGAAGCGCGGCCCGCGCCGGGCGCCGTTCGCGGACTCGGGCAGCGGATCGGTCGGCAGGTCCAGCCGGTCCAGAAGACGGCGCTCTGCCTCGTCGGCGCCCATGTTGGTGAGGTCGACGGCGGCGAGCACGGCGGTGGCCGTGGGCACGGGGCTCGTGGTGACCGAGACGGCCGCGAAACGGGAGGGGTCGGGGGCCACGATGTTGCGCAGGGCCGCGTTCCACTCCTCGTGGGTGCGCGGACCCAGCTGGAAGTACCACTCGCTGACGACGATGAGGATGCGGCCCTCGGTGAGCTTCAGGTCGCGAAGCAGGTCCTCGAGGGGGATCTCTGCCGGGGAGTCCCAGCGCAGGTACACGACACGGAGACCGCGGCGCTCGAGCCGGTCACCGATCCAGGCCGCCCAGGCGCGGTTGAACCCGGCGAAGCTGATCGTGACAGTCTGCTTCCCGGCTCCCCTCTCGGTTGATCCAACCGGCGTACGAGCTCCGGACATGCAGCGGCCTCCCTGCGCGTCATCCCAAAAAATCCTAGAACCTCGGCGCTCTACTCCGGTAGGCCGCTGGCCGCAACCGACAACTGTGGCTTCGGTTCGTAGTGTGTCGCGACGATCTTTGCGCAAGAGACCTCGCGACGTTGGGACCTTCACTCATTTGGAAAGCCGGGGAGCGTGCCGCTGAGCCCAGAGGGTGCGCGCGGCACCGACGTACGCCTGTGCACGGGCAAGGTGACCTCGGGGTGCAGGACGGGCCGCCATTCGCTCGTACATCATGACCATCTCGTCAATGAACCGCCGTCCCGGGGCGGTGACTTCCGGTGAGCCCACGAGCACTGGCAACACCGCCCCCACCTGCGCCCGGCAGCGGGCGTGCAGAGCCCACGCCGCCTCCTGGTCACCCGGGTGCGCGACGGCGAGTGCGTAGCGCTGGTAGAAGTCCGCGAGCGCCAAGTGCGAATAGGCGCCGTGCAACAAGCCGTCATATGGCCTCGGGTCCGGCCGCCAGGGGGCGAAGTACCGCTCTTCGGGGCCGGCCCGATGGAGTACGACCATGTCGCTCAAGGCCGCCAGCTTGGTGTGGTTCAGCTCGTGTACGAGCGTGGCCGCGAACATCATCGGCGTCGCCGGAATACTGCTCAGAACGGCGCCGAAGGACTCACGTCGGGTGCCGCTGCAACTGCCGCCGCCCCGGCCGTCGGGGTCAGCGCCCGCTGGGAAAGCCAGCGGGACCAGACAGCGCAGCAGGCCGACGGCTTCCGCCACCCTGCCCTCTCCCCCCGTCCCCAACGCCCCGGCGGTGCCCGCCCAGGCCTGCGCCCAACGCTTCCGCTCGCTCTCGTCCAAGGACGTCGCGCCGCTCAGCCCGTGGTGGCGCGCTCCGGACCCCACCGTGCGATACGGGTCGAGGTCGTCCAACGGCATCGGTGCGGCGCCGGGTACGAGGCCCGGCAAGGCGTACGCGGGTGTCCAGGCAGGTGCGCCCGACCAGGCACCGACTCCGGCCTCCAGTCGGACCACGACGTCCGCGGCGCCGGGCTGACGCATGGTCAGGCGACCCTCCCGACAGGCGACTTCCACCACCGCATCCCCACCCACCACGGTATGCAGCGCTCCGAGAGACGGCAGAGTGAGCACCCCGTCCCGCGCCGTCAGTCGTACGGTGAAGGAGATCCCGGCGCGGGCCGCTGCCACGACGGCCAAGCTGCTGAAGTGGGCGAGGTCTCGTGCCAGTCCCTGGGCTCGCTCCTCCGTCGGCGCTCCCGTCCCCGCGTCCAGGCCGCGCAGACAGCGCCTGGCCCATGGGCCGATCAGCGGATGCAGGAGCCGGTCGCGAGCGGGTGAACGGCGGCGATCGGCCACGCCCTGCGGGAGGCGTGCGGGGCCCGGCGCGCGAGAGCCCGCTGCGCTCCCACCCACCATCAACTCCTCGCTTCCCGGCGGCCCCGCCCGGTCCGCCGACACCATGAGTGCCCAGTCCTCCCGCATCCGCGCCCGCGCCCGGGGCGGACACACCGCGCTGTCCGCTCCGTCCACCGCGTCGAGTACCGCCCGCAGCACCAGCAGCCGCCGGGTGTCCTGGTCGCGCACCAGGAGCGCAAGCGTGTCGGGGCCGCCCTCGGTGCGGCCGAGTTCGGCAAGGGCCCGGTCGGGGACCTCCGGGAGTATCACGGGGTGCTCCCTTCCCATGGGACGGCGGGGACGGACGCCCGGGGTGCCGGTGCTGCGCCGTCGGCGAGCCGCTTCGCCACATGGCGGATGAAACGCTGCAGGTCAGCGCAGTACACGGACGGGTTGACGAAGCCGTTTCCGGCTCGGTAGCGGTGGGCGTAGTGGCCGCCGCCACAGACGGTGAGCAGGGGACACGCCCGGCATTGCGCCGCTAGCGCGCTCGCGCCCGCCTGCCGGGCCGCCACGCCGGGATGGCGCAGTGCCTCGTCGAAGCCGTGCCGGAAGACGTCCAGGCCCGTCTCCGCGGCCCCCTCGTACGCCGATTTCAGCGAGTCCACCTGCTCGATGGACCCGTCCGTCTCCACCACCACCGCGTCGAAGGGTGCGAGGCCCAGTGACTCCGTGGCGGCCGGTAGTCCCAGCAGCAGTGCGAGGCACTCCTCGAAGAGCCGCACCCGGGTCTCCCGCCGCCCCGCGCCCCACCAGCGGTCGAAGACGGTGCACAGCCAGTCGCCGTAGGGAACACCGCCGCCGTCCATGTGCGGCGGGGGGGCCGACCAGTTCCCGTGCGGCAGGAGCAGGTCCAGGGCCGGCGGGCGCAGGGCGAGCAGGGACTCGTAGGTCTCCAGCGGATCCAGCGTCGGGTCCACCACCGTGAGGATGCCGGCATACGACTGCGGGTACCGGTCGGCTACCAGGCGTGCCCCGCGCGAGGCCGCCGGCCAGGACGGGCGGCCCGAACGGTCGACGCGCCGTGCGTTGTGGGCGGCGAGACCGCCGTCGAGGCTGATGCCGATGCGGATGCCGTGCCGGGCCAGCGTGGCCACGCGCCGCTCGGTGAGGAGAGTGGCGTTGGTCTGCACCGTGGGGTGCACGGCACAGGTGGCCGGGACCCGGCCGCGCACGAGGTCGGCGAAGCGAGCGAGCGTCTCCGCGCCCGCCAGTAATGGTTCGCCCCCGTGCAGGACCAGCGACACCGCCGTCAGTTCGTGGGCGTGGGCGTGTTCGGCGATGCGGTGTGCGGCGCGGTCCAGGACCTCGGACGACGCTGCGGTGGGACGGTCGCGCCAGGTGTGGTCGGGGCCCTCGTAGAGGTAGCAGTAGCGGCAGGCCAGGTTGCAGCGACCGTGCACCTTCACGATGAACTGCCGGAAGGGCGAGGGTTCCTGGGGCAGCCCGGTGTTCGGCGACACTCCAGCACCCCCATGCCGTACGGCTCGCGCTCGGGCGGTACGACCACCGCGGCACGGCCCCCTACCCGTATGGGAGCACATGCCTGCCCGCGAGCCGACGCAAACGCCATGCGTTCGAAGTTGACCGATTGAGCAATCGATTCGACCGAAAGTGATGCGCAATGAACACATTCGACGAGCGCTTCTGACGGTTCCTCGTGCCGCGCCCCCTCAGAAGGCGTTGTTGAACCCCCACAGCATCTCGCTCGGCTGCGCCGCCCGCTCCCGCAGTTCCTCCAGCACCGCATGCAGCACCGGATTCTCGATCGTCCTCAGCTCCCCCAGATCCAGCTCCAGCAGGTCCGGCAGCGGCTCCTGCGCAACCGCCGGGCCCGCTCCCCCATCCGACGCCCCGGAAGACTCCTCGTCCCGTATGTCCATCGCCCGTCCCTCTCCCCTCGCCCCGCTCACTCCAACTCCGCCAACCGCTGGGCCGTCTGCCGTGCCGTCGGCTCGCCCGTGCCCACGTGGTCCTCCGGCAGCCTCGACCACTCCGCCCGGGCCGCCCGGTACGCCTCACGTGCCGCGCGCGGACGGGCCGCCGCCTCGTAGGACATACCCCGCCAGTGGTGTGCTTGCGCGCCCAGTTCCACGGCTTCCTGACGCCGGCGGTTCGTCTCCCCGTCCTCCTCCGCCTCCCGCGCCGTCTGGGCGGCCGCCCGGAACGCGTCGACCGCCTCGTCCAGGCGTGAAGGGCGCCCCAGGCTCTGGTACGCCTCGAACTGGACCTGACCCACCTCCAGCCAGCAGCGGGCGGCCAGCAGCGGGTCGTCCGCCTCCGCCGCCGCGAGCCCGAAGAGGTGCTCGGCCTCGCGCAGGTCGACCCGGTCGCCCCGGGCCCGGTAGCGGAGCATCAGCGCCCGGCCGAGCAGCAGAAGCCGGTGTCCGAGGTGCGGGCTGCCGGCCGGGGTCTCCGTGCGGCAGTCCCTCAGCACCCGGATCGCCCGGGACAGCGGCTCCAAGGAGCGGTGGCCGGTCTCCAGCGCGGCCCGGCGCAGCAGCACCTCGCCCCACTCGGCGAGCGCGTCGGCGTGCGCGGGCGCGTCCCGCGACATGCGCTGGGCCGCCTGGGCGAAGCGGTCCGCGGCCTCCTGGAGTTCGCGCGGATCACCCGTCTCGGCGTAGCGGGCCGCGCTGATGCGTCCGGCGCGCACCAGGAGGGAGGCGCGCAGGCCCTGCTCCCGGGTGAGGCCCAGCGCCTCGTCGACGCGTGCCTGAGCGTCGTCCAGGGCGCCGCCGGACCTCAGCAGCGCGTCGACCAGGTCGAGGAGGATGCGGACCCGCTCACGCGCGCTCTCCGCGGAGGCCCCGTCGCCCGTGTCCGGGCCGGTCTCCAGCGCGTTGCGCAGCGACTGCGCGCCCTGTTCGGCGTAGAGACGGGCCTGCTTGGGGTCGACGGTGGCGCCCGACAGGCGCAGCAGGATGCGGCCGTGGGCGAGCAGCAGTTCGGGCGGCCGGTGGCGCCGGTCGGGCCAGGCGTCGGCGAACGCCTCGAGCATGCCGACCGCACCCTGCAGCAGCGCGCTGTCGCCGCCGAGGCGCCACTGCGACTCCAGTGCGCCGACGCGCTCCAGGGTGAGCCTGAGCGCCTCCTTCTCGTCGAGCTCGGGAGCCGCGCAGGCGACGGCGTACTCCCGGTCCGCACGGCGCAGGAGTTCGAGTGCCCCGTGCTGGTCGCCGTGGCGCCTGCGGTCGGCCGCGGCGGCGCGCAGCACCCGGGCGAGCACGGCGCGCTCACGCAGGGCACGGGGGTGGGCCACCGCGCGGTCCGCCGCCGTCTCCGCTTCGCGCAGCAGGTCCGCGCCGCCCAGCACCTCCCACAACCGCAGCACACAGTGCGCGTACTCGGCCCACAGCTCGGGGTCGGTGCCGATGCCCGGCTCGTGCTCGGTGGCACCGCGCAGCAGCTGCACCGCGTCGATGAGGTCCTGCACCATGCCTTCCTGGTCGAACTGCTCGACCAGCGAGCGGGCCCGGACGACGGCCGGGTGCGTGGGGCGTTCCGCGGCCTGCCCCGGGCGGCCCCGACTGCCGTAGAGGGCCAGTTGCCGGGGAAGCGGCATGAAACGCTCCAGGACGCGTGCCGCCACCTCGGCGAAGGGCTGGGGGACCAGGGTCGCGCCGCCGTTGTCCCCGTTCTCCTCGGGATACGCGGCTCCAGGCACGTAGGGGCGGCCCGAACCGCCGTTGCCCAGTTGCGCAAGGGCGAGGGCGGGGAAGTTGGGACCGCCCTTTCCGAAGCGCTGTTCGATGTACTCCGAGCAGTGCTTGAGCACCAGCATGGCCTCGTCCCGGCCGAGCGGTGACAGCAGCGACTCCTGGACACCGGGCGCGAATTCGTACCACTGGACGCCGTCGGTGCCGTAGTCCTCCTTGGCACGCGAGAGCACGCCGCTGAGCAGGACCTCGGCCAGCTCGGAAGGTCCGGAGTCCGGAAGCATGGTCCGCTGCACCAACTGCATCACCGGCAGGCACAGCGGGGCAGCGGCGAGATAGACGGCCAGCCGGCCCGCGGCCGGGGAGGCGGTGGAGCGGAAGCGGCTGACCAGTTCGAGCGCGGACGGGCGGCGGCCGGGGCGCGCCGCCGGGGCGGGGGGCTGATCGGCGCGCACCCAGCCCACGGCGCCGGCCACCGGACCCGCGCCCGACCCGGACAGCAGCCGTGCCCAGGCGCCGAGAGCCACCGGCTCGGGCGGCAGCACCGGCACCGGGAGGGCACCCCGCCGGGCCTCCGGGGACGGGCCGGCCGGGGTGCGCACCCGCAGCGCGGCGGCGCCGGCCAGCGTCTCGCCTCGGGTCAGTTCACCGTAGGTGACGGGAAGCCGGGTGCGGTTCCACATACGTTGCGGCAGCGGCTGGAGCACGGCGGCGGGACCCTGCCGGGACAGGTGGTGCAGCAGCCGGTGGGCGTGGCCGCTGCGCCAGAGCGGACCCGCGCAGTCGCTGACCAGGAGGGTGATGCGGCGGCCCGTGGGGTCGCTCAGCCGGTCGGCGGAGTGCAGCGGGGCGGCGTGGGGCTCGGGGCTGCGGCTGACCGCCGGTTCGCGGTCCGGGCCCTCGTGCAGATGACTGACCTGGATGTCCCAGAACGCTCCCAACTGACTGAAAACCTGCTCCAGTTCAGCGAACATCCGGTCCCACACACGCATCGACGACGAGGCGTCCATCACCAGCTGGAGCCGTGCGTCGGCCCGGGTCACCGCGCGGAAGACGGGCAGCACCAGACCGCCGGCCCGGGCGCTCAGCTCCGCGGTCGCCGTCTCGTCGAGCACGGACCGCAGCGGTGGGGCGGCACTCCGGTACCCCTGCAACGGCCGTAATGCGCGCTGGAGTTCGAGCGGGGCCGGGAACGCGGTGGCGACGGGTACGCCGACCGGCAGCGCCGTGGCTCGTCCCCGCCCTCGGATCTGCCCCCCGCCGTGCTGGGGCACGGGGTACAGCGCGACGCGCCGGTCGCCTTCCGGCTCGTACGTCAGCGGCTCGGGTGGGGCCGGGGCGGGGTGGGCCGGATCGGCGACCGGGACGCCGCCCGAGGGCTGCTCGCCGGGCCGCACGGCCCGCGGGACGGGCCGCGCCGGCTGCTCCGCCGCCTCCCCGGAACGAGCCGGACGCGTCCAGCGGGCCAGCCAGAGTGCGTCGCACAGCTGCTCGGCGTCGGGATCGAGCCCGATCTCCCGCAGCCGGGCGACGAGTTCGGCGATCGGGTCGGCCACGGGGGTGACGAGGTGCCCTGCGCCGGGCCCTTCGCCGGGGCGGACGGGACCGTGGCGCGCCGTTGCGTCGGGCATCGGCGTCACCTCGGCCGGTCGAGTCGCTGGATGAGCAGGTCGGCCAGGCGGTCGCGGCTCGGCGGAGCGGCCGCGTCGGTGAGGTAGATCGCGTTCAACAGCTGGTCGGCCGCGAGGAGTTCGCTGCGCGACCGCTCCAGGAAGTGGGTGATCAGGTCGTCGCCCGCGCGGGCCGCCTCGTCGCCCAGGTGGGCGCGTACGAACGTGGCGAGCCTCTTGTGGTCGGGGCGGCCGAGCTGCAGGTGGATGCACCGGCGCATCAGCGGAGCCGGAAAGTCCCGTTCTCCGTTGCTCGTCAGGACCACGAAGGGGAAGGCACGGCAGCGGACCCTTCCGTCGCGCACGCGCACCTTGGTGCCGTCGGCGGTGAGCACCTCGGCCTCCCCGTCGGGCAACCGGTCGGCGATGCGCTCCAGTTCGGGGATCGCGAACTCCCCTTCCTCCAGCACGTTGAGCAGATCGTTGGGCAGGTCGATGTCGCTCTTGTCCAGCTCGTCGATGAGCAGTACGCGCGGGGTGTCGGAGGGCAGCAGGGCGGTGCCGAGGGGCCCCAGACGGATGTAGCTGCCGATGCTCTCCGCCGCGCCGGGTGAACCGGCCGCGGTGCCGAATCCCCCCTGCGCCGCGATCTGCACGTCCTGGAGCCGGGCGATGGCGTCGTAGTGGTAGAGGCCGTCCTGGAGCGTGGAGCGGCTGACGATGGACCAGCGCAGGACGTTGCCGAGACCCAGCTCGTAGGCGACGGAGTGCGCGAGGGTGCTCTTGCCCGCCCCGGGGCTGCCGGTGACGAGCAGGGGACGGCGCAGATACAGCGCCGCGTTGATCATTTCCAGTTCCTCGGCGCCGGGCCGGTGCAGCTCGGCGAGATGCCGGTGCCCGCCGAGCCTGCGGTCCTCGGACCCGTCGCCCCCGGAGGCCGCCTCCCGGCCCGTGAAGTCCCGCCAGGGCGGAGGCGCGGGCAGCCGGTCGATCCCGTCGTGGGGTTCCCCGGCGCCTCGGTAGATGAGCCACTCACTGGATTCGGTCATGATCCGGTCCTCGTCGTCACTCGTCCGCCACGGCAGCCGTCGAACGTGCTTCACGGTATCGATCCGCAGGAAGCCTGGTAAGAGCGCGGTACGGCCTTCGCCGCGGTCGCTTCACGGTGCCTCCAGCAGGTCGTCGATTCCCGGCAGCGGCCGGTGCGGATCGTCGTACAACAGGGCGATGCCGTCGGCCCAGTACGTCTCCGCACGACCCGAACGGAGCCCTGCCCGCAACTTGTACACCAACTCCGGAAGCCGTTCGGCGCTGCCCGCCCCGGCGACCGTGTCGCCCGCCCGGCGGTGGAACTCTCCGCACACGGCGTCCCGGTGACCACTCCAACGACGCCACAGGGCGACGCCGAAGCCGCCGTGCACGATGCGCGCGAGCGCCACCGTGTCGTCCTCGAACCGCTGGTCTCCGTAGCGGCACAGGATCGGAACCGCGCCATGGGGCAGGCCCCGGAGCCGGTTCAGTGGCGGTACGGGTATCCGCAATCCGTCGTCGCAGTCCAGGACTTCGGGCTGGGTGTCGTGCGAGTGGACCCAGCGCCAGCGGGCCTCGCGCTCCCGTTGCTCCTCGTCGGCCGCGACCGACTCCTTCTCGAACGGCCCGAACTCGTCCCCGTCGGGCAGCTGATCGCGGTCGGCGCACCGCACGACGACGGGACGTTCGGCGCCGAGGGGTGCGTCGCCAGGCCCCAACTGCCAGGTGTCCACGTCCAGTCCGAGCAGCGTACGGGGCAGCGCCACCTGCAGCACGGCGGGCCGTCCGGGCTGGTCGCAGTGGCGGAACGCCTCCGCGAGCGAGCGCGTGAGGGGGCCCGGCAACTCGTCCAGCCGCAGGCGCTCGGCCTCGTCGAGGCGCACGACCTCTCCGTCGGGACGGGCCACCGAGATCCGCCAGTCGCAGCGGTCCGGCTCCCAGCCCCGCTGCACGAGTTCGAGCAAGGCGCACGGGCGGGGTGCGCGGTCGACGGTGTGCGCCTGAGTGACCTCGCCGCGCGCCGGGTCTTGGACCACATACGGTTCGAATGCGGGGGAAAGGTCGTTCGGGGGCGCGAGTGCGGCTGGACCGGCCGACACCGCAGGCGCTCCGGGGGAGGCGGCGGGTACGAGGTCCAGGGGGTCGTGCCTCCCGTGCTGACGGGGCAGCTGGGCAGGCCCGGGGCGGTGCCGCGGGCGGAGCAGTTCGATGCGCCGCTGAGCCAGGCTGCTGCGGTACCGCAGGCTGAGGCCCTCCGCGCTCTGCCGCACCCACTCCCACAGCGCCTGTTCCGAGTCCTGCGTACGGGGCGTCTCGAAGGGCCGGTCGGCGGACATGACCCGCATCGCATAGTCGAGCACGAGTTCCAGCGCGCCGTCCTGGCGAGCACCCTCGTACAGCGCGCCGAGGCCGTCGCGCCAGCCGCGCGGAGCCGGCTGGGGGACAGCGGCCCGCAGGTCCGGCAGGGACTCCAGGATGTCGAGCAGACTGCGGGTGCTGGCCGGCGGCGGCAGGTCCGCGAGGCGCCCGAGCAGCTGGATCCGCTCGTCGGGGCTGAGCGCGCGTCCCGGCCGCGCCCCCAGCTCGCCCTGCACATCGGCCCAGGTCGGACGGTCGGAGTCGGGGTGCCGCTGCCGGTCCCGGTGGTAGCGGTCATGGGCGTGGAAGACGGCCTGGTAGAGGTCGGCGTGCTCGCTCCGTATCCCGTCCCGGGGCACGGACAGCGCCCGTAACTGCTCGATCCCCGTGGACGTACCGCCGTTGCCCTGGTCCGACCTCGACTTCAGGACGCCGATGACCTCGCCGCGGACCGGGTCGATGACGGGCCCTCCGGAGACACCCCGCGGCAGGTCGTTCTGGCCGAGGCGCATCTGCACGCCCGACGACCACCCTCCCAGGGTGCCCTGCACCGAGAGGGGCCCGTCGAGGACCTGCAGTTGACCGCCCATCACGGTCCACCCCGCGTAGAACACCCTGCCCTCGCCGTAATACGCGGCGGGCCGCTCGGAGACGTAGACGCAGTCGTGGTCGACGGGTTCGCGGAGCTGCACGAGCGCGAGGTCCGGGGCCGGCCAGTTGCCGCGCGCCTCGGCACCCGCGTGCTCGGGGACGGTGGCCGCGACAGCACCGGCCACGGCGGACCTGCCGCGCCCAGGGCCCGTCTCATAGACCACGGTCACCTCGCCCCCCTTCCCGCCCCGTGCCACGTGCGCGCAGGTCAGAACCCAGTTCGGCGCGATGAAGAACCCGCTGCCGAGGAACGTCTCCGGCTCGTCGAGGGCATACCCGACCCCCGCGCGATGGATGCGCACGGTCGCGGCCATGACGAGTTCACGCAGCGCACGATGGGCCGCGTTGAGGCCGCTCGATGCGCCCCCCGCGTGCCCGTCCGTCATGCCCCGCCCCCGGCGCCGACGTCACCGGCGCCACCGTGCGCCCGAGCGCCGGGGGACGCGCTCGCATGCGGGTCACCCGCCGGGGCGGCCGGTGCGTTCCCCGGCGTGTCGATCCCCGGGCCCGGAATCCCCCGGGGCGTGTCGGGGGACGGGGGGGCTCCCTGCCACGTGAGGGTGACCGTGATGCCGGCCTTGGCCTCACCGTCCGCCAGCAGCCCGACCACCTTGCCCGCCTTCGCGGTCAGCTCGATCCCGAACTCGACGCTGACCTCGTCGGGCCGCACCGCGCGCAGCGGTCCGGCCAGCGAACGCGCCACGCTCGTCACGACGGAGTGAAGGCTCTCGACCTGCGCCTCCACCCGGTCGGCGAAGCCCGTGTCCGTGTACGACAGCTCCCCGGACGGAACCGCGAGTTCCTCGGCCCCTGATATCCGGGCCCACACAGGCGTTCCGTCCGGCATCTCGATGAGCGCTATCCGCGTCGACTCGTCCGCCATGGCCTCCCCCGTTCCCCCTGACCCTCGTGATCCCGTCTGCCGGTGCGCAGGCTAGCGACACAGTGGTCGTCGCGCGAGAGCGCCGCCGGCGGCCCGCGGGGCCGCCGCACTCCCGCCTATCCTTTTCTTGTCCTCTCCTACCCCTTCAGCGAACCGACGGAGCACCACCGATGTACTTCACCGACCGCGGCATCGAAGAGCTGGAGAAGCGGCGCGGCCAGGAAGAGATCACCTTCGAGTGGCTCGCCGAGCAGCTTCGTACGTTCGTCGATCTCAATCCGGACTTCGAGGTGCCGGTGGAGCGGCTGGCGACCTGGCTGGCGCGGCTAGACGACGAGGACGACGAGTAGCGCCTGCCGGCCGGCACGACGCGCCGACGAACGACGGGGCCGGCCCGCGGCGGGCGTCCGGCGTCGGTCCCGGTAGCGGCCCGGGTCGTACACCAGGCCCTGCGCACGCCGTTTTCGCCAGGGGCGCACCCCGCCCAGCCCGCCGCCGCTTCGTGGGCCGTCCTCGGCATGCAGGCACTCGAACGAGGACGACGAGCACGACGAGGACGACGAGCACGACGAGCACGACGAGGACAACGCGCACAACGAATAGCGCCTGGCCGGCACGACGCGCCGACGAACGACGGGACCGGCCCGCGGCGGGCGTCCGGGTCGGTCCCGGTAGCGGCCCGGGTCGTACACCGGGCCCTGCGCACGCCGTTTTCGCCAGGGGCGCACCCCGCCCAGCCCGCCGCCGCTTCGTGGGCCGTCCTCGGCATGCAGGCACTCGAACGGCTGAGCGCACCGATGCGAGGCCGGACGCATGCGTCCGCGTCCTCAACCTCCTCTCCGTCCTCGTGCGGGCCTCACGCGTGGCCCTCACCCTGGGGCGAGTCGTCCCGGCCGGGCCGCGGATGTGCGCATCGCGTCCTCACTCCTCACCGGCCGCGGTGCCGCGTGCGAGTCGCACATGGCCCACGGGCCACGAGGTCGCCCCTCGCCCGGGCCGTGAGACAGCCGGTGTGGCTCCGCGCCCTCCGTCGGCATGCGCCTACCTCTGGCGGTTTCGTCAGCATTCCTCCTCGCAGGTCCCCGGAAAGGGTGCCTTGACTTTCCGGGGCCGCGATATATCGTGAATTGCAGAAGACGCGATATGGCGTGTCCGTCGCGTACGCCGTGTCCGCCCCGGCCGAGGAGGTCAACACCATGTCCGAGTGGTCCGTCGCAGAGCCGCGGAAGCTCACTTTCGACGCCCCCGTGACGGCACTCCACGTGCGCATCGTCAATGGAACGGTGAACGTGGTGGGCACCGACGAAGGTTCCGCGCGTCTGGAGGTCTCGGAGATCGAGGGGCCGCCGCTCTCGGTCACCGAGAAGGACGGCACCCTCACGGTGGCGTACGACGACCTCCCCTGGAAGGGCCTCCTCAAGTGGCTCGACCCCAAGGGCTGGCGCCGCAGCGCGGTGGTCTCCCTGGCCGTTCCGGTGTCCACCCGTGTGGAGGTGGGAGTGGTCGGGGCCAACGCCGTGGTCTCCGGGATCGACGGCGGCGCCGACGTGAAGGGGGTCACCGGCGACACGACGCTCGTCGGCCTGTCCGGACCGGTCCGCGCCACGACGGTGTCGGGAAGCGTGGAGGCCCAGGGCGTCACCGGTGAATTGCGGCTCAACTCCGTCTCCGGCGACCTGACCGTCATCGAGGGCGCCTGCCCGTTCGTGAAGGCCGACTCCGTGAGCGGCTCGATCATCCTGGACCTCGATCCCACAAGCGGCCCCACTGACGCCCGCCTGACGAACGTGTCCGGCGAGATAGCCATCCGCCTCCCCCACCCGGCGGACGCGGAGGTCGAGGCGAACACGGCGAGCGGTGCGGTGTCCAACGCCTTCGACGACCTGCGCGTGACCGGCCAGTGGGGCGCCAAGAAGATCACCGGCCGCCTGGGCGGGGGCAACGGCCGCCTGAAGGCGACCACGGTCTCCGGCTCCATCGCCCTGCTCCGCCGCCCGCCCGCGGAGGACGAGCCATGGGACGCGCCACCCGCGGCCGCGTCCCCCGGCGCAGGCACCGACACCACCGCCTCGTCCGATCGTTCCTCCAACGGCACGACCGCCGGGCCGACCGAGCAGAAGGGGCTCTGACATGCCTCCCGTCTTCGCCCATGGACGTCTGCGGCTCTATCTGCTGAAGCTGCTCGACGAGGCACCGCGCCACGGATACGAGGTGATACGGCTGCTCGAGGAGCGCTTCCAGGGGCTGTACGCGCCGTCCGCCGGCACCGTCTACCCGCGGCTGGCCAAGCTGGAGGCCGAGGGTCTGGTCACGCACACCACCGAGGGCGGCCGCAAGGTGTACGCGATCACGGACGCGGGCCGCGCCGAACTGGCCGACCGCAGCGGCGAGCTGGCTGATCTGGAACTGGAGATCCGCGAGTCGGTCGCGGAGCTGGCGGCCGAGATCCGCGCGGACGTCCGGGGGGCGGCGGGCGATCTGCGCCGCGAGATGAGGGCCGCGGTCTCCGAGGCCCAGCGGGGCTCCAAGGGGCACGGGGGCGCGTACAAGGAGTACGCCGACCAGTCCGAGAAGGAGGCGTGGCGCGCCGCCAAGGAGGAGATGCGCCGCGTCAAGCAGGAGTGGAAGGAACAGGCGCGACGCGCCAAGGACGAGAGCCGGCGGGCCCGTGAGGAGGCCCAACAGGCCCGCCGCCAGGCCAAGGAGGCACAGGAGCGGGCGCGCGCCCAGGCGCAGGAGGACGTGCAGCGCATAGCCCGCCGCGTGCAGGAGCAGGTGCAGGACCACTTCGCGCGAGGCGACTGGCCGACGGGTGTAAGGGAGGGGCTGGCCGAACTGGCCAAGGAGTTCGGTGAGTTCGGAAAGGAATACGGCTTCGGGCGCACGGGGGCGGCGGACACGTCGAAGACGCCCAGGCAACCGCAGTACTCGACGACACCACAGGACTTCCCCGGTACGTACGAACCCTCCTGGGCGCACGAGGACTTCTCGGGCGACCCGGCCCGCGCCCTCGACCGGCTCCTGGACCGCTTCCGCGATGACATCCGGGATGCCGCCCGTGACCACGGTGTGACGGAAGAGCAACTCCGCGACACCCGCCGCCACCTGTCGACGGCGGCGGCGCACATCGGGGTGACGCTGCGGTCACGGAAGGACTGACGCCGGGATCACGGGTCCGGTCGAGGGGGTCCTCATATGCACTGCCACAGGAAACGCCTTCCCTGACTTCCGTTGAGGTGAAGACGTAACCGACGCCCGAGTCGCCGAAGTCGACAGGGAAGGGCAGGCGGCCCGGCTCGAGCTGGACCATGAGGCGCCGGCCGTCGCCCAGGGTCTCCTCGCCCTGGAGCCGGCGGGGTTCGATCCCCGGTCCGCCGAGGAACTGCCAGGCGTGCCCGTCCGGGCCGGTCCCGCCCTCACCGGCCGGGCGCGGCATATGGTCGGCGCCCACCGTCGGCCCCTGCGCCCCGGCCCGCACGGTGACGAAGCCGGGGAGGCGGCGGCCGGGCCGCACGAGGAGGGCGTTCTCCCCGCCCTCCGGGTCGTACGTCCCGTCGACGGACTCACCGGCGTCGTGCCCCGCCATGAAGAGGTAGCCCAGCGCACCACCCGCAAGGGTGAACTGCTCGAGGAACCGTGTGGGTTCGCCTGTCCGGCGCGACAGCGGCCACTGCGGCTCCGCGAGTCCCACGGGCTGTCCGCCGAACTTGGTCACCGCCTCCCGGACGGGCGCGGCCGCGGGAACGAACTCCACGGGCTCGGGCGGGGACGACGGCACGCTTTCGGGAGCGGGCACTCCAGACAAGCGGGACAACCGGGGTACCCACCCCAAGGGCCCCTCCGGAGGACGAGGACCACCGCCGTGGCGCTCACCCGGCCTTCGCCTCTCCCCCGCCCCACAGCACGCGCTCCACGGCCGCGTAGGTCACTCCGTGATCGGCGAGGACCTCGGAGGGGACGCCGGGTCGGACGGTGAGGGCGAGCAACAGGTGTTCGTCGCCGATGTGCCGGTCCCCGTGTGCGAGGGCGGTCCGCAGGGACGTGGTGAGGAGATCCTTGGCACCGCGGCTGAACGGGCGGCGCCCTGATCGCCGTACGCCGCCCGTTCGGCCCGCCGCGAGCACGCCCTCGCCGTGTGCCTCCTCGACCCGGGAGACGATCTCCGTGAGATCGATGCCGAGTCCGGCGAGGGCATCGGCGTCGGCCCGTGACAGTCCACCGTGGCGGCGGGCCTCGGTCAGGTCCCGTACGACCGCGTCACGCCGCCCGGTGAGCCCGAGCGATGCCAGGGCGAACGCGGCTCGGCTGCCCTCGCGGTCGAGGAGGGCGAGCAGCAGGTGGGCCTCGTCGACACGTTCCTCACCGGCCGCTTCACAGTGCTCGACCGCTTGGGTGACCACCGCGCGGGCGTCCTTGGTGAACCGCTCGAACATCACTGCCTCCCGTACTTCTTGTGCACAGCCTGCCTACTGACTCCGAGTTCCGCGGCGATCTCCTGCCACGACCAGCCCTGATTACGCGCGCTGCGCACCTGCACCGCCTCCAGCTGCTCCAGCAGCCTCCGCAGCGCGGCGACGGCCCGCAGCCCGATCCGCGGATCGCGGTCGCCCGCGCGCTCGGCGAGATCCGTTGCTTCGGTCATGCTGTCAACTTAGGTTGACAGGAGGGGGTATGTCAACCTCGATTGACAGGCACAGTCTGCGGAAATGCCGACGGCGGGCTCGGAAGCGTGGTCCGAGCCCGCCGCGGGCGAAAAGGTGAGCGGCGATCAGTCGGCGGTCAGCACGATCTTGCCGAACTGGTCGCCCGCGTCCAGGCGTTCGAAGCCCTCCCGGGCGCGGTCGAGCGAAAGGACCTCGTCGATGACGGGACGCACTCCGGTGGCGGAGCAGAAGGAGAGCAGATCCTCCAGTTCGTCCTTGGAGCCCATGGTGGAGCCGACGATCTTCAGCTCCAGGAAGAAGATGCGGGTCAGTTCGGCGTGGGAGGGACGGTCACCGCTGGTGGCTCCCGAGATGACGATCGTGCCGCCGGGGCGCAGGGACTTGACGGAGTGGGACCAGGTTGCGGCGCCGACGGTCTCGATCACGGCGTCCACCCGCTGCGCCAGCCGCGCCCCGGACTCCAGGGCCTCCACGGCGCCCAGTTCGAGGGCCCGCTTCCGCTTGGCCTCGTCACGGCTGGTGGCGAAGACCCGCAGACCGGCCGCCTTTCCGAGCACGATCGCGGCCGTCGCCACGCCCCCGCCCGCGCCCTGGACGAGGACGGAGTCACCGGGACGCACGCCGGCATTGGTGAAGAGCATGCGGTACGCGGTCAGCCATGCGGTGGGGAGACAGGCAGCCTCCTCGAAGGAGAGTTCCTTCGGCTTGGGCAGGAGGTTCCACGTGGGAACGGAGACCTGCTCGGCGAAGGTGCCCTGGTAGCGCTCGGTGAGGATGGAGCGGGGCTCGTCGGGAGCAACACCGTGGCCCGTCTGGCCGATGACGGAGTGGAGGACGACCTCGTTGCCGTCCTCGTCCACGCCGGCGGCGTCGCAGCCGAGGATCATCGGGAGTTTGTCCTCGGAGAGGCCGACACCCCGGAGGGACCAGAGGTCATGGTGGTTGAGAGAGGCGGCCTTGACGTTCACGGTCGTCCAGCCGGGCCTGCGCCCGGGGGCCGGGCGCTCTCCCAACTCGAGGCCGGTGAGGGGGTGGTCGCGGTCGATGCGGGCGGCGTAGGCAGCGAACATGACCTTGACGATAGGCTCCGCGGTTGCCGTACGGAACCGGAGCCGGCTGTGACGCGCGTCCCGCCGGGGTGCGCGGCCGGGTTGTCACCGCCCGGCGTTCGCGAGGTGCCCGGCGCGGCGCCCGCCGACCGGAGTTGTCGCTTACGGGCGTCGGCAGGGCGCCCTGCGCCCACCGCCCCCGTTCTCGGCTCCGCTCGGGCCCGGCGACCCTGTCGCCCCGGCGGCGCAACGGCCCAGGCTGCACGCAC
Organism: Streptomyces sp. NPDC022910; assembly: GCF_055561075.1. Taxonomy (NCBI): domain Bacteria; kingdom Bacillati; phylum Actinomycetota; class Actinomycetes; order Kitasatosporales; family Streptomycetaceae; genus Streptomyces; species Streptomyces sp. NPDC022910. Next base: position 12,420 of record NZ_JBVHHL010000037.1, on the reverse strand, counting down.
AGCGGAAGATCACCCACACGGGTGGGCGGGCACACGCGGTCCGCCCACCCGGCGGAGCTACCGGCGAGCGACTCCCTCGGCCCGCGCCGCGGCGGCCACCGCCGCCGTGACCGCCGGGGCCACCCGCTCGTCGAAGGGCGACGGGATCACGTAGTCGGCCGCCAGGTCGTCCCCGACGACCGCCGCCAGCGCCTCGGCCGCCGCGATCTTCATCCCCTCGGTGATGCGGGACGCCCGCACCCGGAGGGCTCCGGCGAAGATGCCCGGGAACGCCAGCACGTTGTTGATCTGGTTCGGGAAGTCGGACCGCCCGGTCGCCACCACGGAGGCGTACTTGTGCGCGACGTCCGGGTGCACCTCGGGGTTCGGGTTGGCCATCGCGAAGACGAAGGCGCCCTCGGCCATCGAGGCCACGGCCTCCTCCGGCACCGTGCCGCCGGAGACGCCGATGAAGACGTCGGCGCCCGCGAGGGCGTGTTCGAGGGACCCCGCCAGTCCCGCCTTGTTCGTGAACCCGGCGAGCTCCCGCTTGACCGGCGTCAGATCGTCCCGGTCAGGGGAGACGACACCCTTGCGGTCGGCGACCGCCACATCGCCGATCCCCGCTTCGACCAGCACCTTCGCGATGGCGACCCCCGCCGCGCCCGCACCCGAGATGACCGCGCGCAACTCGCCCAGGCTGCGCCCGGTCAGCTTCGCCGCGTTCCGCAGCGCCGCCAGCGTCACCACGGCCGTACCGTGCTGGTCGTCGTGGAAGACCGGGATGTCGAGCCGCTCCTGGAGCCGGCGCTCGATCTCGAAGCACCGCGGCGCCGAGATGTCCTCCAGGTTCACGCCCCCGAAGGAGGGCGCCAGCCGGACCACGGTCTCGACGATCTCGTCCACGTCCGTGCAGTCGAGGGCGATCGGGACCGCGTCCACCCCGCCGAACTGCTTGAACAGGATCGCCTTGCCCTCCATCACCGGGAGGGATGCCTCGGGGCCGATGTCGCCCAGGCCGAGGACTGCCGTTCCGTCCGTCACCACGGCGACGACCGACGACTTCCATGTGTAGTCGTGGACCAGCTCCGGCCGCTCCGCGATGGCGGTGCACACCCGGGCGACGCCGGGCGTGTACGCCAGGGACAGGTCATCCTTGTCGCGGACCGGCACGGTGGCCTGCACGGCCATCTTGCCGCCGCGGTGCAGCGCGAACGCGGGATCGAAGGAATCGTGGGGCTCGGCCCCGCCGTCCTGATCCGTACTGCTGTCGCTGCGAGGATTGACGATCTCCGCTGCCACTGTGTCGTACCCCTTAGATGTTCATGGTTTGAGGGTGACCACTCCTGGTTGAGGGGTGGGCGGGACCGCGCATGACCCTTGAGAACTGATGCGTACGGGTGCATGCGCGACGGGCGCGCCGCACACGCGCCCTGAGCCCCGGATGAGGGGTGTAAGGAACCTTCTTACCGGACGGATGGTGTCCCGGACGAGTCCATAACCCTAAGGTCACACGCCGGTGAGATGACTCATGGCTGAAAATGTGGACAAGTCAACAATGCACGCTCTCATGATCACCTGTACGGAGCGCGATCGACCGCATTGTGAGATGCACCGGAGATCTTCCGGCCGGAAGGAAGGATTCCCGCACAAGGTCCGGCGCCGATCGGCCGTTCGAGGCGGTTCGGGGGTCACCCGTTATCCGATTTTGACATAGCCGGTCCCCTGAATGCGTGAGTCCAAATGGCAAGATGCCTCAGTCACAGGAGGTCGCGACACCCGAAGGTGTGTGTTCTCGTCGACCCGTCGGCACAACCCATCTCGCCGGAGGAAGCCACCATGACCGCAAGCTCCACCCGTCGTACGACCGCCACGCACTCCCGGATAGCCGCGGTCGGCGCCCTCGCGGTCGCTGGCACCCTGCTGGTCGCCGGCTGCGGTGACCAGACGAAGAACAAGGACAACGGTTCGAGCAGCAGCACAGCGGCCTCGGCCCCGCTGGCCGACAAGCTCCCCGCGTCGATCCGCGAGGCCGGCGTCATCAAGGTCGGCTCGGACATCGCGTACGCGCCGGTCGAGTTCAAGGACGGCTCCGGCGCGACGGTGGGCATCGACCCGGACCTCGCCGCCGCCATGAGCAAGCAGCTCGGCGTGAAGTTCGACTTCCAGAACGGCACCTTCGACACCCTGATCACGGGTCTGCGTTCCAAGCGCTACGACATCGCCATGTCCGCGATGACCGACACCAAGGACCGCCAGCAGGGCATCGACTCCGACACGGGCAAGAAGGTCGGCGAGGGCGTCGACTTCGTCGACTACTTCACGGCCGGTGTCTCGATCTACACCCAGAAGGGCAAGGACCAGGGCATCAAGACCTGGTCGGACCTGTGCGGCAAGAAGATCGTCGTGCAGCGCGGCACGGTTTCCGAGGACCTCGCCAAGTCCGAGACGAAGAAGTGCACGGGCGGCAAGAAGATCTCCATCGAGTCGTTCGACAACGACCAGCAGGCCCAGACCCGGCTGCGCGCGGGCGGTGCCGACGCCGGCTCGTCCGACTTCCCGGTCGCCGCGTACGCGGTGAAGACCTCGGGCGGCGGCAACGACTTCCAGCTCGTCGGCGAGCAGGTCGAGGCCGCCCCTTACGGCATCGCGGTGGCCAAGGACAACACCCAGCTGCGCGACGCCCTGAAGGCCGCCCTCGACGCGATCATCAAGAACGGCGACTACGACAAGATCATCAAGAAGTGGGGCGTCGCGGACGGCGCCGTGACGGCCGCCGCCATCAACGGCGGCAAGTGACCGCACAGCGCGGCACTGAAAGGCACTACCCGTGACTGTTGACATCGACAAGACGACGGGTCCGGCGGACACGCCCCCGGCCGGACCGGAGGCCATCAAGGCCATTCCGGTCCGGCACTACGGGCGCTGGGTCTCGGCCGTCGTCGCGATCGCGCTGCTGTTCGCGATCGTCTACGCGTTCTCCCAGGGCAAGATCAACTGGGGTGCGATCCCCGACTACTTCTTCGACCACCGTGTCCTTCAGGGCGTCGGCAAGACCCTCCTGCTGACTGTCGCCTCGATGGCGATCGGCATCATCGGCGGCATCCTGCTCGCCGTGATGCGCCTGTCGAAGAACCCGGTGACCTCGTCCATCGCGTGGTTCTACATCTGGTTCTTCCGCGGCACCCCGGTGCTCGTGCAGCTGGTGGTCTGGTTCAACCTCGGCCTGGTCTTCACTTACATCAACCTCGGCCCGATCTACAAGGACTACTGGTCCAGCTTCATGACGCCGCTGCTGACGGCGCTGCTGGGCCTCGGCCTGAACGAGGCGGCGTACATGGCCGAGATCTGCCGTGCCGGTCTGCTCTCCGTCGAGGAGGGCCAGACCGAGGCCAGCCACGCCCTGGGCATGAGCCACGGCAAGACCCTGCGCCGGATCATCATCCCGCAGGCGATGCGCGTGATCGTGCCGCCGACGGGCAACGAGGTCATCAACATGCTGAAGACGACCTCGCTGGTCTCCGTGGTCCAGTACTCCGAGCTGTTCCGGGTGGCCCAGGACATCGGCCAGACGTCCGGTGCCCCCGCTGAGATGCTGTTCCTCGCCGCCGCCTGGTACCTGCTGCTGACCTCGGTCTTCAGCGTCGGCCAGTACTACCTCGAGAGGTACTACGCCCGCGGCTCCAGCCGCCAGCTGCCGCCCACCCCGTGGCAGAAGGTCAAGCGGAACGTGTTCTCCCTGTCGGGCCGGAAGGGGGTCACGGCATGACCGAGAAGATCGTCAAGGACAGCGGCTCCGGCACGCCCATGGTGAAGGCCGAGGGGGTCCACAAGTCCTTCGGCCCGGTCGAGGTCCTCAAGGGCATCGACCTGGAGGTGAAACCCGGCGAGGTCTTCTGCCTCATCGGTCCCTCCGGCTCCGGCAAGTCGACCTTCCTGCGGTGCATCAACCACCTGGAGAAGATCAACGCCGGGCGCCTGTACGTCGACGGCGAGCTGGTCGGCTACCGGCAGCACGGCGACAAGCTGTACGAACTGCGCGACCGCGAGGTCGCGATGAAGCGCCGTGACATCGGCATGGTCTTCCAGCGGTTCAACCTGTTCCCGCACATGACGGCCGTCGAGAACGTCATGGAGGCCCCGGTCCAGGTGAAGGGGATCAGCAGGGCGCAGGCCAGGGAGCGGGCCATGCAGCTCCTGGACCGTGTGGGCCTGAGCGACAAGGCCGGCAACTACCCCTCGCAGCTCTCGGGCGGCCAGCAGCAGCGTGTGGCCATCGCCCGGGCCCTCGCGATGGACCCGAAGCTGATGCTGTTCGACGAGCCGACCTCGGCCCTGGATCCGGAGCTGGTCGGTGACGTCCTCGACGTCATGCGCGACCTCGCCGAGTCCGGTATGACGATGGTCGTCGTCACCCACGAGATGGGCTTCGCCCGCGAGGTGGGCGACTCGCTCGTCTTCATGGACGGCGGTGTGGTGGTCGAGTCCGGCAACCCCCGGGACGTGCTGACGAACCCGCAGCACGAGCGGACGCAGTCGTTCCTGTCCAAGGTCCTCTGACGCACCACTGCGGGAAGGGGCGGTACGCGGATCCCGGGGTCCGCGTACCGCCCCTTCCGCGTGTGCTCCTACGGCAGCAGCTCCGGCTTCAGCGCCAGCTCGCGCAGCTGCGTCCGGTCCAGCGGGAACGTCTCCAGTGCGGTGGGAGGGTGCACAGGACGCAGCGGGGCCTACTTGAGCGCGAGCAGCAGCGTGTCCGACGGCGAGCACCACACCGGGCGGGCCTCGGAGAAGCCCTTCTCGCGCAGCACGCGCGCGTGCCACGCGGCGGAGGGCGTCTCGCCGTCGGCGTGGGTGCCGTAGATCTCGAAGCGGCGGGCGGTCGGTGCGGCGAGGACGGGGTCCTCGGCGGCCAGCTGCCACCACTCGGCCCAGTCGAGGGCTCCGCTGCGCATGGCCTGATCCATGCGGGCGTGCCGCTGGGCGCTCTCGGCCGCGTTGATCCGGGGGGTGGTGTCGTCGATCATGTGGTCGGCGTTCATGAAGACACCGGCGTAGCGGACGAGTTCCGCGACCTGACCGTAGAGGGCCTCGAGGGGGCCGGTGCGCAACCAGTGGAGGGCCGTGGCGGTGAGGACCGCGTCGTACACGTCGTACGGCAGGCGCGTGGTCCAGTCGGGGTCCTTGAGGTCTGCCTCCACGAAGGTGACGCGGTCGTCGCCTGCGAACGTGCCGCGGGCGATGGTGAGCAGCGCCGGATCGAGGTCGACGCAGGTGCTGGTGGCCTGGGGGAAGCGGGAGAGCAGCCGGGCGGTGATGCTGCCGGTGCCGCACGCGAGGTCGAGCACGCGGGGCTCGTTGCCGACGAACGCCTCGACCATGTCGAGCATGGTCCGGAAGCGTTCCTCACGATCGGGCATGTACCACTCCTGCTGGCGGTCCCGCTCTCCTGCCAGGCGGGCCAGTCGGTCGTCGCCGTGGTGTCCGTGTCCGCCATCGCTGCCCTCCGTTACGTCCGCCACGTAATACCCTGGAAGCACGACCGTCTGTTACCCGACCGCCCCACGACCATAGAGCGCCTCCGTAAGGACTACAAGTGGAACTGGCCTATTACTCGGATTACGCCGTCCGCCTCGTGAACAGTGAGGAACCGGCCCGGGGCAAGGACTCGCTCACCTCGGTGGAGGCCGTCCGCGACCTCTTCGGGGTCAACCAGTCGGCGGCCCGCCGCGCCACCGACGCCGACGTGACCCGGTTCCGCTCGGTCAGGGCCCGCCTTCGTGCGGTCTTCGAGGCGGCGGACACGGGCGACGAGACGCTCGCGGTGGACCTGCTGAACTCGCTGCTCCTGGAGTTCCCGGTGAGCCCGCAGATCTCCGGCCACGACCACCGGGACGACGACGGCCGCCCGCTGTGGCACATGCACCTCGCTGATCACCCGTCGAACGCGACCGCTGGCTACGCGGCGATCGCCACGATGGGGCTCGCCTTCCACCTCACCGCGTACGGCGTGGACCGCCTGGGCCTGTGCGAGGCGACCCCTTGCCGCAACGCGTACCTCGACACGTCGACGAACCGCTCCCGGCGCTACTGCTCGGACCGGTGCGCCACGCGCGCGAACGTGGCCGCCTACCGCGCCCGCAAGCGCCTGGAGACGGATCGGTCGGAGAGCACCGGCCTGGCGGCGGACAGCGCCCAGCGCACCAGGGCGAACAGCGAGCGCTGACCCTCCTTGCGCGGCCGGTAGCGCAGCCTCACCTTCCCGAGGACGAACTCCTCGGGAACGCTGCCGTAGTCGGTACTGTCCCCGCCTGCGTACGGATTGTCCCCGAGCACCCACCAGCCGCCCTCACGGAGCTCCACGGCGCGCTTGACGACCAGCAGGTCCTGCTGGAAAGGGTGCCGCAGGACGATGACGTCACCCGGCCGGACGCGCGCCCCGTACTGGACGAGGAGCCGGTCCCCGTGCTGCAGCGTGGGCACCATGGACGGTCCCGTCACCTCCGCCGCCCCGAGCGGCAGCAGGGCCTTCGTGCGCTCGATCTCCTGTGACAGCTCCGGCATCACCCGGCACCTCCCCGGTCCGATCCTCCACCAGTCCCAGTGTCACCCTGGACTTTTGACGTAAGCCCATGGGGGCACTCGCGAAAACCCGTCCCCTACGGAGTAATGTCCCACCTGAGAAGACGATCACGAGGAAGGACAGCTTCATGCTCTCCCGCCTGTTTGCCCCCAAGGTCAAGGTCAGCGCCCACTGCGACCTGCCCTGTGGCGTCTACGACCCGGCCCAGGCCCGCATCGAGGCGGAGTCGGTTAAGGCCGTGCAGGAGAAGATGGCCGCCAACGACGACCCGCACTTCCAGGCTCGCGCCACCGTCATCAAGGAGCAGCGCGCCGAGCTCGCCAAGCACCATGTCTCGGTGCTGTGGAGCGACTACTTCAAGGCCCCGCACTTCGAGAAGTACCCGGAGCTGCACCAGCTGGTCAACGACGCCCTGAAGGCCCTCTCGGCCGCCAAGGCGTCGACGGACCCGGCGACGGGCCAGAAGGCGCTGGACTACATCGCCCAGATCGACAAGATCTTCTGGGAGACCAAGAAGGCCTGATCTTCACTTATGCCTTCTGACCTGCGATTTTCTTTAGTTGCAGCGTCTGCCTGTCCGCACCCGGTCCGCAGGCCGCCGAACACGGCGTCCATGACGGTCCGGGTGCGGTCTTCTTCGCCCCGCCACGGGTGGGCATAGATCCGCAGCGTGATGACGGCGGACGCGTGGCCGAGGACCCGGCGAGAACTCGACACCGCCGAACAGCCCACCGAGGTCCTCGCGCCCACGCAAGCACGGACCTGAAGCCAGCCACCCGCAGCCGACGGTTCCGGGGTCGTTCCGGCGCCGTGCGGGACACCGGGCCGTCCGGTTCGCACCCCTGCTGTCGGTGGTGCGTGCCATGCTGTGGGCGTGGACGTGGACGACCTGGTCCGGCTGCGGCGGGCGCGTGACCGGATGGACCGTGAGTACGCGCAGCCGCTGGACGTGCCGGCGCTCGCGCGCACCGCGCTGATGTCACCGGGGCACTTCCAGCGCAGCTTCCGCGCGGCCTACGGGGAGACGCCGTACGGCTATCTCATGACCCGCCGTATCGAGCGCGCCAAGGCGCTGCTACGGCGCGGCGACCTCACCGTGACGGAGGTGTGCCTCGAAGTGGGGTGCACCTCGCTGGGGTCGTTCAGCTCGCGGTTCACGGAGCTGGTGGGCGAGACGCCGAGCGCGTACCGGGCGCGGTCGCACGAGCAGGGGGCGGCGATACCACCGTGCGTGGCGAAGCGACTGACACGGCCACAGCGGGGGAAAGCGCCGAATACGCAGACGGATCCGCGCGCGCAGATCTAGCGTGGCGCCATGGACGTGAAACTCTCGCAGTGCTTCATCGCCGTGGACGACCACGACAAGGCGCTCGCCTTCTACCGGGACGTCCTCGGCCTTGAGGTCAGGAACGACGTCGGCTTCGAGGGCATGCGCTGGGTGACGGTCGGCTCACCGCTCCAGCCGGACGTGGAGATCGTCCTGGAACCCCCGGACGCGAACCCTGACGCCTCCCCCGCCGACCGCCGGACGATGGTGGAGCTGCTCGCCAAGGGCCTCCTGCGGGGCGTCATCTTCTCCACCGAGGACTGCGACGCCCTCTTCGCCCGCGTCGAGGCCTCCGGTGCGGAGGTCCTCCAGGAGCCCATGGACCAGCCGTACGGCGTACGGGACTGCGCCTTCCGTGACCCGGCGGGCAATCTGCTGCGCTTCAACCAGCGCCGCTCCGCCTGACGGGGATCGCGGCCGCGTGGGACCGGGCCTGCAAACACCGTTGCACGTGCCGGCCGGGCAGGAGGCGGTCCGAGCCCCGTGAACCGTCCGCACCGTCTGCCAGGAGCGCCTCGTGAGCGAACCGATCCGCTGGACGTACGCCTTCGTCGACCGGCCCGCCCAGGAGTTCCGGCGGGCCGGTGACTTCTGGACCGCCGTCACGGCGACGCAACTGTCCGAACCCCGGGGCGAACGCGGCGAGTTCGTCACACTGGTGCCGCAGGCGGGCGACGCCTGTGTGAAGGCGCAAGCCGTGGGCACGGGCGGGGCGCCCATCTCGACCTCGCCGTCGAGGACGTGCCCGCGCTCGTGGCGGCGGGCGCGGCGGCTCGGGGCCGACGTCGTCGGTCTTGTCGGCCGCGATGGCGGGCGGCGCCCGCCCTTGTTGCCCTTCGCCTCGGCGGCCCGCAGCCCGTCATCCGTCAGCTCGCGCTGGAGGTCGCGTTGGAGTTCGCCGGCGGCGGCGAGGGTCTGCACCACGAACTCCACGGTGGACAGCAGCTCGCAGGTGCGCGGGAGGCGGGCGGTGAGGTCCATCGCGGAGAACGCCCCTTCGTGGATGCGCAGCGCCACCTGGTCGCGGTGGAGGACGTCGAGCACGTCGAGGATGTGCCCGGTGCCGCGTACGAGGCGGAACATCTCGGAGATGTGCACGGTGTCGCCCGGCCGCGCGTCGGCGAGCAGTTCGCCGAACTTCGGTCGTTCCAGCGGGTGGAGGCGGCTGGAGGTGCCAGCCTGTTCCTCGAAGACGATCGGGGGATGGCCGCCCAAACGTTAGGAAGTGGTGGCGGCGCAAGCCCGCACGGCCCATGGACACCGACCCCGACCTCGCTCACCTTCGGCAAGAGCTGAGCGTCACGCCGGCGGCCGGGTGAGTTTGGCGGCCACAGCATCGAGGACCCAGTCCAGGCCGGTCGCGAAGGACGCCTCGGCGTCCACGTCCGTGCCGTCGTACACGGCCTTGGTCAGCGCCGGGAAGCGGCCCGTGGCCAACATCCTCGTCACATGCGGGCCGGAGGCGCGCTGCCAGTCGCGCTTGGACAGGCCCGTGGCGCGCTCGGCCCGCAAGTTCGCGATCTCGCGCCTGATCGCGCCAATGACGTAGGCGCTGACAGTCTCCACAGCGCGCATGACGGTGTCGACGTCGGCGAGGCCGTCGAGGGCGGCCAGCTTGGCCTCGGTCACGGCGAGGCCGTTCGGGCCCAGGGTCGGGCGACCGCCGAGCAGGTCGCCCAGCCATTCGTGACGGAGAGCGGCCTGCCTGGTGCGGCAGGCGAGGACGCACAGCGCCTCCCGCCAGTCACCGGGGTACTCCTCGGGGAGAATCTCGGCTTGGACCTCGTCCACCATGAGGTCGAACAGCTCCTCCTTGGTGGAGATGTATCCGTACAGCCGCATCGGGCCGGCGTTCAGCCGGGCGGCGACCTTGCGCAACGACACCGCCTCCAGCCCGCCCTCGTCAGCCAGCGCGACGGCGGCGACGACGATCCGCTCCCGGTCCAGCGGCACGGGGCGAGCTGGCGGCTCCGGCCGGTCCCAGACAGTCATGGTCATCACCGTTCTGCTGCGATGCATCGCATTGAAGGAATACAGTGTATCGACATGAGACATAGTATCGCTGTGGTCGGAGGCGGCCCCGCCGGACTCACCTTCGCCCGTGTGCTGCACCGCCACAGCTACCCCGTCGCCGTCCTCGAACGCGATCCCGCCCCCGACGCCCGCCCCCCGGGCGGCACGCTGGACCTGCACGAAGGGCTGGGCCAGCTCGCGCTGGCCAAGGCGGGGCTGCTAGCGGAGTTCCAGGCGCTGTCTCGCCCCGAGGGGCAGGCCATGCGCATCCTGGACGCGGACGGGACCGTCCTGCGCGACTGGCGCCCCCGTCCAGATGACCGGGCCAATCCCGAGATCGACCGCGGGCAACTCCGTGACCTGCTGCTCGGCCCTCTCGACGTCCAGTGGGGCCGGAGCGTGACGCAGGTGGTGCCGGGGAAGCGGGATGGCGTACTGGTTCATTTCGCGGACGGGCGACAGGAGACGTTCGACCTCGTGATCGGCGCGGACGGCGCCTGGTCCCGGATCCGCCCGGCAGTCTCGTCGGCGACGCCGCACTACACCGGCGTCACCTCGGTCGAGACCTCCCTCGACGACGTCGACACCAGCCACCCTGACCTCGCCCGGTTGATCGGCGACGGTTCCGTGGCTGTGTACGGCGTGAACCGCTCCCTCGTCGCCCAGCGCAGCAGCGGCGGCCACGTCAAGGTGTACGCCAAGTTCCGCGCGCCGCTGGATTGGCACACGAACCTGGACCTGGCCGACGTCGAGGCCGTGCGATCGAGCCTGCTGGCTCTGTTCGACGGCTGGGCCGCTCCCGTCCTCGACCTCCTCCGCCACGGCACCACTTTCGTCCACCGCCCCTTCTACGTCCTGCCCGTGTCCCACACCTGGACCCACGTCCCCGGGGTGACGCTACTGGGCGACGCCGCCCATCTGATGCCCCCATTGGGGGCGGGCGCGAACCTCGCGATGCTGGAAGGCGCCGAACTCGCCGAGTCCGTCGCCACCGGCCCTGGAGATCTGGACGAGGCCGTCCGCGCCTTCGAGGAACAGATGTGGGCACGGGCCGGCAGGTGGGCGAAGATCACGACGGCCGGTCTGGAACGCCTAGTGAGCCCGGACCCAGCCGAAGCCCTCGCCCACTTCGACCAAGTCCAGCCATCCTGACTGCCAAGCGCGAGAGCACCAGCACTAACAGCTCGCCACGGCTTCACGAGGCGCTGGTGGAGTGGTTCGGAGTGCCAGAGGGTGCGGTGACGCCGGGCTGATCCGCCGCTCTGCTGACTGACTCGAACCACGAGCCGATCCCACATCGTGACCCGGCGGGCGGCACGTACTGCCTGACGGGGGACCCCTGGACGGGCGGGCTGCCGGGCTAGACGGTCACAGACACGTGGCCGCGTCGCACGGCGTCTACCGGTCGGCGTCGGCGGACAGCAGCGGTGCCGGCGCTCGGTCCCACCGGGCCGGAGGGTCCGGCTCGTTCGCACCCGGCAGCCACAGGGTGAGGCCCCCACCCACGAGCACGAGCACCACCCACGCCCCGGTCGCCCACCGCCACGTCCTGCGCCGTCCCCCCGTTCCCGTCACGTCTGTGCCGCCGCCCCGCGGTCCCAGACCTCCACGTCCACCACGGCGGACACCGGTATCGGCCCGTACACGTGAGGGAACTCCTCGCCGCCGGGCTTCGCGGACTCGTACCGCACGGGGACCGTCAGACGCTCCGGGTCGATGACGAGCAGGACCAGGTCGTCGGGACCCTCGTACGCCCCATACACCCAGCTCGCCACGAGGGGGACCTGGTGTCGCAGCGAGCAGTGGATGAAGCCCTCCTCCTGAAGGGTGCGGCCTCGGGTCGACATCTCGTAAGTGCCGGTCGCGCGGGCAGCCTCCCACAGGGAGCGCTCGGTGAGGTGCAGCAGAGGTTCGGACCTGCCGCCCATCCTAGGCCCGGAGCGGTACGGCTCCCCGGGCTCCGGCGCCACGTACGCCCGGCACGCCGGATTGCGGCAGGGGCCGGGGCGCCATACGGGGACGAATGCGCCCAGCGTCTTGTGGCGCCGTACGACGGTGTCGACGGGCTGCCCGCACGCCGGGCAGACCTGGTCCGCGCTGCCCATGCCCTCAGGGTAGGGCGGGTACAGGCTCGCCGCTCCCCCGTGTGCCGGATCAGCGCGGATCGCGCCACATCGGCCACATCCGGGGGCCGTCCGGCAGATCGAGGGTGCGGTCGTTACGGGCGAAGCCCAGGCGTTCGTAGAGCCGAATGCTGCGGGCGCTGCTCGCCTCCAGATAGGCGGGCAGGCCCTCACGGTCGCAGCGGTCGAGGACGTGCTGGATGAGCGCGGTGCCCAGGCCCTCGCCCTGGTGGCCCGGTGCCACTCCGATCATCCACAGGTATTCGTGGGCGCGATCCGCAGGGTGCGACTCGGCCATCAGCCGGGCGGTGGATGTCAAGTCAATTGAGACGCTTGTAATGCTATGAGATCTGTCGCGCGGGTTCCCTCCGCTTTGCTGGGTCGTTGATCCACGC